>JAIPJX010000004.1 GCA_021733945.1 Verrucomicrobiota bacterium
GCAGGTAACCGAGCTTGAGACCGATGAGCCGGAGATAGGTTTGCACCTGTTTCTTGTGAACCAACGTCACACGTTCCACCGACTTCAACTCCAGCAACACTTTACCCGACACAACGAGGTCGGCCCGGAACCCTTCGTCGAAACGAATACCCTTGAAAACAATCGGTACCCGGACCTGCCGCTCGACTGTCAGTCCCCGACTGGATAACTCCCGCGCCAGAACCACCTCGTAAACCAACTCCAACAATCCGGGCCCGAGTTCCCGATGAACCTCAATCGCCGCAGCAATCACCTCCGTCCCGATTTCGTTTTCATTCATAATGAAATTCTCCCGCCCAGATGAACAGATTCGGACCTCTGCGCCTCTGCGCCTCTGCGCCTCTGCGGGACACATTCCCCCACCCCCTTTTCTCCAAAAAAAGAATTCTCCCGCAGAGACGCAGGGACGCAGAGAGGGAAGGGGTCAGGTCTCTAAGGCTCTGCGGGGCACACTGCTCCCTCCAAAAGCCAGCAATCCGGGACGGTCTTTCCAATGGACACCAATCACCGAAGCAATCCAATCCTCCGGCAATCTCGCGCGGGAGGCAACGCGATCTGTTTTCTACTCGACCCGAGTCACCCGGAAAAACTGCATTCCCGCATTCAGCGGAGTCATGATCCTGCGTTCGCCGCGCTCGTTGGTTTGGATCATCGAGTCATCCAGTTTGTTCCAAGTCTTCAGATCGTTTGAAACCCAGACATTCACGGCTTGATCCACCGATTGAATCCCCAAAATGGAGATTCTAAATTCCCTCCGGGTCGATGTCGTTTCCACGCGGTCAATCGAAAGGCGCAGATCCGAGGTCTTTCCAGCATCCGTTGCACGATCCGGCGTGTCGCCTTCCGGATTCTCATCCTGAATTCTCCAGACGAACGGATCCGCCGTGATCAACGCCGGCGCGACCCCAAACGTTGCGCCATCCGTCACCGTGTTTTTCAAGTTTCGCAGGGACGGGCCAGCTCCAGGACTCATACTTTCGCCGCCGTTCCAATTCAGACTTCCGCGCCTGGAAGGGGCAACCCGAAGCGGCTCCCGGGTTCCGCTATCCAGTTGGGCAAAATCGGGAATCCCATCGCCGTTGGCGTCGGTCGTTCCAGCCACCTGCGGGGATGCGTCGCGTGTCAGATCGCGTTTCAGGGCCGATCTGTGAACCTGATCAGTCACCGAAACCCGGGTGCCGGGTTGCAGAACAGCGGAAGGCAGCTGCTGCCCCGAACTTCGGGCAACGCCGAGGAACAGGCAGACCAACACCAGAACAGAAAGTGTCGTTTTCAATGCACCCCAGATTCCTGCAACGCATGGCACCTGTCGATCCAAAAGCAACAGCCCGGACCGTTCGGCAGTTGCGAAATCATGTCGTTGACCTATCGTCACGGCATGGCTCCAATCCTCAGACATTTGATCGTTGCCCTGACCCTGCTTTTGTCCGCAGACGGCATGGCCCAGACCACCGGCCCGGTTGTGGTGCCAAAGGACCTTGAACTTTCGCTGTGGGCGCGGGAACCCATGCTCAAGAATCCCGTGGCCCTGAGCTTCGACAACAACGAACGCCTCTACGTCGTCGAGACCGCCCGCCGTTCGACGGTCGACATCGATATCCGCAGCCATCGTCCCTGGTTGATCGACGACCTGAGCAACCAGTCCATCAACGATCTGCGCCGGTTTTTCAGATCGAAGATGGCCCCGGAAAAGAGCGCGGAAAACGCCCGATGGCTGACGGACCGCAATGGAGACGGCAGCCACGATTGGCGGGATCTCATGGAAGTCAGCGAACGGGTCCACTGGCTCGAGGACACCACCGGGAACGGCAAGGCGGACCGGGCCCAGGTGTTCGCGGAAGGGTTCAACGAGGAAATCAACGGCGTCATGGCCGGGGTGCTCCCGTGGGAGGATCAGGTCTGGGCGACCATTTACCCCGATCTCTGGCGCTTGCAGGACCGGGACGGAGACGGAATTGCCGAGATTCAGGAATCCGTGTTTCGAGGTTTCGGCGTACACGCCGCGTTCGACGGACACGACCTGCACGGCCTGACGATCGGCCCGGACGGCAAACTGTATTTCTCCGTGGGCGACAACGGTTTTTCGGTGATGACCCGCGAAGGCACACGGCTGCATCACCCCAACACGGGCGGCGTGCTTCGAATGAACACCGACGGCACCCAGCTCGAGGTGTTTGCGCTCGGACTGCGCAACGTGCAGGAGATTACGTTCGATGAATACGGCAACCTGTTTTCCGTGGACAACGACGGCGATCTGGCGGATGAACGCGAACGTTTTGTTTACATCGTTGAAGGGAGCGACTCGGGTTGGCGCACGAACTGGCAGTTCCGGGATCGAGGCTGGTCCAACGTCACCGGGCAACCGGACTACAACCCCTGGATCGCCGAGCAGATGTGGATCCCTCATTGGGACGGTCAACCGGCCTACCTCACGCCTCCGCTTTCGAATTATTCGGTCGGTCCCTCCGGGTTTAAATACAATCCGGGAACAGCGATCAACGGCGCTTACAAACGGCACTTCTTCCTCGCCCAGTTTCCGGTGAACAAGATCACCGCATTCCAGGTCCGGCCCAAGGGAGCTTATTTCGAAATGACGGGCGAACACGTTTTCCTTTCCGGCATGATGGCCAGCGCCCTCAACTTCAGTCCTTCGGGTGCCATGTTCATCGCGGACTGGGACGGCATGTGGAGCCCCAACGAAAAAGGAGCCATCTACAAACTCGACGACCCGCGCGGAACCAACTCGACCATCCGGAAGGAAGTTCGGCAGCTGCTCAGGGACGGTGTCAAATCCCGACCAATCCCCGAACTTCGGCAACTGCTGGGTCATGAAGACATGCGAATCCGTCAAATGGCGCAGTTCGAGATCGTGCACCGTGCGGACGCCGCCCCCCTGTTTGCAACCGCCATCGACACCGCAGCCCCGCAACTGGCGCGCGTGCACGCCCTGTGGGGTCTGGGTCAACTCAAGCCCGCAGGTTCGGTCTCCAGAATCCCGTTCCGGGACCCGGACACCGAGATCCGCGCCCAATCGGCCCGACTGGCGGGCGAGCTCGGCGACCCGGCGGCAACCACCGCGCTGCTGACGCTGCTCTCCGATCCGAGCGCGCGCGTTCAGTTCCACGCCGCGATGAGCCTCGGCAAGCTGCATTCCCGACTGTCATTCGATCCGATCGTCCGAATGCTCGACACCAACCGCAACCAGGATGCTTATCTCCGCCATGCCGCCGTCATGGCTTTGACTGGCATCGGAGACGTGGAGGCACTGTCCGGTCTGACATCCCATCCATCAGCCCATGTGCGCGCCGGAGCAGTGGTGGCGTTGCGCCGACTCAAGTCCCCCGCGTTGACCCGTTTCTTGCACGACCACAACCTCTGGGTCCGACGTGAGGCGGTCCGCGCGATTCACGATGATTTTTCAGTTCCCGAAGCGTTGCCGGAACTGGCGGCCCTGCTCGACGAACCAGATCTTCCGGAGGACGAATCGATCGTGCGTCGCGCCATCAGCGCAAACCTGCGATTGGGCACCGAGCAGAACGCCCTGCGCCTCTTTCAATTCTCGCTGGATCCATCCCGGTCGGAACCAATGCGCATCGAAGCGCTCGAGTCCCTGGGTGCCTGGAACCGAACGCCGTATGTCGATCGCGTCGAAGGCCGGGTCCGCACGGTCCCGATGCGTCATCCCACCCTCGGAGACGAGCTCATTCAGAAAAACCTGGGTATCCTTCTGCAAACCCCGATCCCAAGCCTGACACAAACCCTCACGACAATCCTCACGCGGAATGGCGTCGAGACCGATCCGACCGTTTTCGCAGGCTGGGTGGCCGCGCCCCTCCAGCCGGTTTCCCTGCGCATCCAATCCCTGCGCCTCCTGGCCAGACTCAAGGCAGACCAGCTCGACAGTGCCGTTCGATCCGCACTGACCGCCCAACCCGTGGCCCTGCGTCAGGCAGGCCTCGAGGTGCTGGCCGATTCCAAACCTGATTTTTTTGCCCGGCACATTCAGTCGCCAGACACCCATCTCTCGATTCCAGAACTCCAAACCGCTGTCCGCCTCGCGGCCACAACCCGCCAGGCTGAACCGTTTCTTCTCAAAAATGTGCAGTCCCTGCTGGAGGGCACCCTGCCCAAAGAACTGGAACTGGACGTCACGGAAGCGGCCCGGGTCAACCCGTCGCAGGCAATGGCCGCCCGTTCGAAACTCCTCCAGGCCGGGATCGACCCGAATGATCCGCTCGCGCCGTTTCGGTCTGCGCTTCACGGGGGAGATCCGATCCGGGGCCTCGAGATTTTTAAGACTCATGCCGCGGGCCAGTGCGTGCGTTGCCACGAGGCAGGCGGGGATGGCCGACAGGTTGGTCCGGTCCTGACCGGGATTGCAGACCGCGCCACCCCGGAGTATCTGCTCGAATCGGTGGTAACGCCCAGCGCTCGGCTGGCCCCCGGGTTTGAATCCGTCAGTCTCTCGACCACCGACGGAGAAACCGTTGACGGTATCCTGGTGAAAGACATCGACGGCTCGGTCACACTGCGGCTGGCTTCGGGCGAGCTGCTCACCGTGACGCACCAGCAGATCGAGGAACGATCCACCAGCAAAGTCTCCGCCATGCCTCCCATGACGGACGTGTTGACCCCGTTCGAAATCCGGGATCTCGTCGCCTACCTGACAACACTCAAGAAATAGGACGAGCACCCTTATATTCCATGCCCCGCCGAACCCTTTATCCGCGTGCAGTCGGCATGCGCATCTGTTAGATTGCCAGCCCGGCGTGAGCCCCGCGTGCGAAGGTCGGGACAACAGAATCACCACGAGACATTGACATGACCACTGCCGCACCCAACCCCATCGCTCCCCATTTGCTTTCGCCCTTCGATCTTCACGGTCTCGCACTGCGCAACCGCGTGATCATGGCTCCACTGACCCGGGGTCGGGCCGGAAACCAGCGGGTGCCCAACGAGTTGATGGTTGAATACTACAAACAGCGGGCATCAGCCGGCATAATCATCGCCGAAGCCACCACCATCTCCACCCAGGGCATCGGATGGATCGATTCGCCCGGCATTTACAACGACGCCCAGGAGGCCGGCTGGCGCAGGATTGTCGATACGCTGCACACGGCGGGCACGCCGATCATCCTCCAGCTTTGGCATTGCGGCCGCGCCTCTCACAGCAGTTTCCACAACGGGCAACCTCCCGTGTCCGCCTCGGCGGTCAAACTCAACGGAGAGAGCATTCACACCCCCAACGGCAAACAGCCGTATGAAACGCCGCGCCCGCTGGAAACAGCCGAGGTGGCCGCGGTGGTGGAGGAGTATCGCCGGGCCGCCCAGCGCGCCCGATCCGCGGGATTTGACGGAGTGGAGATCCACGCCGCGAACGGTTACCTGATCAACCAGTTTCTCGATTCAAAAACCAACCAACGAACCGACGTCTACGGCGGCAGCCTGGAAAACCGGTTTCGTTTCCTGAAAGAGATCGTCCAAGCGATCCTCACGGTCTGGCCCGCAAACCGCGTCGGTGTCAGGCTTTCGCCCAACGGCAATTTTAATGACATGGGTGCCCCCGATTTCCGGGAAACCTATACGCACGCGGCAACAGAACTGAATCGATTCGGTTTGGCATACCTCCACGTCGTGGATGGCCTCGCATTCGGATTCCACGAACAGGGCACGCCGATGACGCTTGCCGAGTTCCGGGCTGTGTTCAAGGGCCCGCTCATGGGCAACTGCGGTTACACACTGGAAACGGCGGAACAAGCCATCGCGTCCGGAGCGGCGGACCTGATCGCGTTCGGCCGGCCTTTCCTGAGCAATCCGGACCTGGTGGAAAGATTTGCGAACGGTTGGGAGCTCAACCCGCCAGCAGAGATGAAAGTGTGGTCGGCACCCGACGCCAGGGGCTACACCGATTTCCCGTTCCACACGCCTGCGTGACAGGGGGAACCCGGCGGATTGCGCGGTTGGCGGGGACTGCCCAAGGGTCCGTTAAAAAAGTAGGAGGCGACGTCAGGAGGCTCTAAAATAGCCAAAGATTCCGAAGGAATTAGAGTCTCGTGACCCCGCCTCCTGCAAGATCTGGTGTTTTTTAGCGGGCTGCCTACACCAACGCGTCGATCAACACGCTGGAGTTGACCCGGGACTGGATCAGGGAGGCAACGCTCGACTGAACGCCGGCCTGATGACTCGCCAGTTTGGAACTCTCGGCGGCAAAATCAGTGTCCTGAATCCGGCTGGAGGCTGCGGCCAGGTTTTCCCGGGAAATGGCGTTCGAATCGCTCGTAAACTGAAGTCGTTGGGTATTGGCTCCGACGGAGGAGCGCAGGCTGGCGACACTCTCGATCGCGCTGCGGAATGTTTTCAGGGCATCCACCGCGCTGCCCGCTGTGCTGACGTTCGTGCCCGAAGCCGTTGCACCCGTCACGGCACTCCCGAGGTCGATCGCGCCCAGAGCCGCCGATCCGCCTTCGCTGTCGGTCGTCACCGACTGAGAGTCGGAGGAAAAAAGCGGCACCCCGTTGAACGTGGCACCCGTGGTATCCGAGACGAGTCCCTGCAACGCTTCAACCTCGGCCTGAATGCTGGCCCGATCGGAGTTATTGAGGGTAAAATCCTGAGCCCGCAACGCCAGTTCACCCAGCCGGTCGAGCGCCTTGCCGACTGTTTCGAGGTTGCCGTTCTGGACATTGCTGAACGATTCGGCATTGCCGAGATTGGTCTCCGCCGCGCTGGTTCGGTTGATCTGGGCATCCAGCTTCAGTGCCTGCGCCAATGCCGCCGGGTCTGTGCTCGGATTGGAAAGCCGGGAACCCGATGCCAGGTTGGAGATCGAGACCTGCATCTTCTTGTGCGCGTTCGACAGCATGGCTGCGATCCGGTCCGAGACCAGGCTGTTTGCTACGGGGCTGATGGGATCTACTGACATACGCTCACGCTTTCTGTTCTCTCAATTTCAATAACAGAACGATAAGCATTTACCATACCTTTTCAATTCTGAGAAGGGTAAACTTGGAATATTGCAACGATCAGGGCAGTCCGGGGCCACCGTGACCCAAAAAAGGACACATCCGTGCCCATCTTTTTGCCGGTTTTTTCTCTGGGCACCGGCCGTCGGTCGGTTATAAATCCATCCATTCCAGTTGCACGATGAAACCGCCACGACGTCCACCCAAGAAACGGCTGAAGGCACGGATGCTGATCGCCGCCATCCTGCTCCCGGTTTTGGCCGGAGCGGTCACGCCTGCCGCGGCGGATCCGGCAGACGCCCTCTGGAATGCCCACATTCAGCCCTTGTTCAAGGAGAACTGCATCAAATGCCACGGTGGCGTCAAACACAAGGGCGGCATCGACCTCAGAACCATCGATTCGATCCGTTCCGGCGGAGAGAACGGCCCCGCGATCGTGGAGGGAACCCCAAACCAGAGCCTCCTGTTCCGGGTACTGCAACCGGGGGCAGACCCGCACATGCCCCCCGACGAAGAAAAGCAGCTTGGCAGCGAGCAGATCAAGTGGGTGGAGACGTGGATTCGAAGCCTCGGGGTCACAACCCAATCGGCCGACCCGGATGCGTGGAAAAACCCGGAACCCGGTGCCACCGCCTCAAGGCCGGATGCCAGGCGGGATAACCCACCCTGGATCCCGCACTGGACCGTGCCTGCCGAAAAGGTGATCAACCGATTGGTGCGCCAGGTGTGGAAGGAGGACGGCATTCAACCGAGTCGCCGGTGCGACGACGCCACATTCGTGCGCCGGATTTACCTGGATCTCGCCGGCCGCATCCCCACCCTCGACGAGAGGCGGCAGTTCCTCGAATCCACCAGCCCCGAAAAACGCGAAGCCCTGATCGATTCCCTCCTGAACGGGAATGATTACCCGCGGCACATGCGCGAACTGTTCGACGTCGTGTTGATGGAAGGACGCGGCAACAGCCCTGCCGAACGCGAATCCAATGGTTGGTACCAGTATCTCGAAGCTTCGTTCCGCGAAAACCGTCCATGGAACGAAATGGTCCGATCCATGATACTGGCCCGACCCAACCAACCGGACGACAAGGGCGCGGTCTGGTTCCTGTATGAACGGCGCGACAATCATCAGGCCATGGCCGAAGCCGTGGCACCCGTTGCCTATGGCGTGCAGGTTCGTTGCGCCCAATGCCACAACCACCCCCTGGCACCCGAGATCAAACAGAAACATTATTGGGGCCTGGTCGCGGCTTTCAACCGCAGCAGGAACGTCCAGACCGCGGCCGGCCCGGGAGTTGCCGAGTCGGCCATCGGCGGCTTCGTCAAATTCACGAATTTGGAAAAGGAATCACAACCGGCCATCCTGGCCTTCCCGGACGGCACGGTGATTCCCGAAGAACGCCCTGAGGCCGATGCGAAGGAGGAGGACGATCCCGGGGCCTATGTGATCGCCCCTCCGGCGGAGAAGGAGAAACCGGAAAGCCCGGCGCAACCCCGGTTTTCCCGCCGCGAAAAGCTCGCCGAAGCGGTCGTCGAAAACAACCAAGGCCTTGCCCGTGCCTTCGTCAACCGGGTGTGGGCCATGCTTCTCGGACGCGGGTTTGTACACCCGGTCGATGAAATGGATTCAACCCATCCCGCGAGCCATCCGGAGCTGCTTGACTGGCTGGCCAAAGATTTCGAACGAAGCGGTTTCGACATCAAACGTTTGATCCGGAGCGTGGTCCTGAGCCGCCCCTACCAGCTCGATGCGCGTCCCAGGTCCAATCCGCCGCCCGCCCCGTCCCGTTTTGCTTTCGGGCTTGAAAAACCGCTCTCCGCCGAAGTGCTGTATCGCTCGGTTCTCGTGGCCACAGGCAACGGCACCGGGACTAGCGACGCCATTGCGGCCGCGGCCGGGGCGGAACTCGGCGACGCCTTCAAAGCCGCGTTTCCCGATCTGTTCCCGATTGAATACAACGCGAACCTGGCTCAGGCCTTGTTTTTCTCCAACAACACCCATCTCGACGCATTGCTGCAGTCACGCGAGGGCGGCACGCTCTCACGGGTGTTGAAACTGGAGGAACCTGGCGCTCGTGTGAAAACCGCTTTTGAAACGGTCTTCGGCCGTTTGCCCGATCCCGAGGAAGAGGAGGCTGCCATCGCATTCCTCTCAGACCGACGCGACAAACCGGAGACCGGACTCCGGCACCTGATGTGGGCCCTGCTCTCCAGCGCCGAGTTTCAGTTGAATCATTGAGAGGAATCCCGACCTGATGAAACCCAAGAGCAACCCACCCGTCGGTTCGGTCTGCAACCCGCCCGAGCATCTGCTGCACCGGCGTCTCTTCCTGCAGGGCCTTGCAGGTGCCGGGGCAACCTCGCTGATGAGCTGGAACGGACTCTTTTCCCTTCCTGCATTTGCCGAGCAGGCGCGGCGGGAACAGAAACATTGCATCCTGCTCTGGCTGTGCGGCGCCCCCAGCCAGTTCGAAACCTGGGATCCCAAACCGGGACGCCCCACGGGAGGTCCCTTTCGCAGTATTCCCACAAAACTTCCCGGCGTACATGTGAGCGAACTCATGCCCAAGTGCGCGGGAATCCTCGATCGACTGGCCCTGGTGCGCTCGATGAAAACCGAAGCCTCCGAACATCTGCAGGGCATCGAACTGCTCAACCGCGGCAGCGGCCCCCGCCCGCCCTTCATCCGCCCGACTCTTGGATCGGTCCTCGCGCAACAGCTGGGACACCTGGACAGTCCCATCCCGAACTTCGTCTTCTTGGATCCGTGTCCGGAAGGCAACGAGTTTAAACGGTTCAAGGCGGGCAACTGGGCCGGTTGGCTCGGCGCTCAATACGGTCCGGTTCGCGTGGGCGGCCAGTTTCAGATCCCCAACATCTCCCGGGTTGCGGACACCACCACCACCGATCACGAGGAACGCGAAGCCCTGCGCCGGTTCCTCACAAAAAAATACGGCAACGAACGTCAAAGCGCCGCGGCATCCTCGCAGAACGCCGCCTTCGAACGTGTCAAGGGCCTGATGAGCTGCGCGCCGCTGTTCGATCTGGATCGGCTTCCCGCCAGGGACAAGGCGAAGTACGGACCGGGTGCCTTCGGCATGCACTCGCTCCTCGCAAGGCATCTTGTCGAAAACGGAGCTCCCTTCGTGATGGTTGCCAATGGCATGCCGTGGGATTGCCACGTGATGAACCACGAGATCCACCAAATGCTCGTACCCGAACTCGACCGCGTGATCTTCCATCTGGTGACCGACCTTGAGGAACGCGGCCTGCTCGACAAAACACTCATCGTGATGATGGGAGAGTTCGGGCGCACACCCTGGCTCAACGCTTCGCGGGGACGCGATCATTACCCGGATGCCTGGAGCCTGGCCATGGCCGGGTGCGGCATTCAACCAGGAGTGGTGGTGGGTGCCACGGACGCCAACGGCATCGAAGTCACTGAGAATCCGTTCAACGAAAAAAACCTGTTTGCGACCATTTTCACCGCTCTGGGAATTGATCCCTACACCGCTTACGATCTGCCGAACCTGCCGACGTTCCATCGCGTGGAGGAAAAGGCACCGCCCATTCGTGAAATCCTGGCATAACCCCGAACCACCGCCTCACCATGACAGCAGCAGCATCCACTGAACCCGAAGCACCGACCGGGCTGCGCGCGGAGAAAATCAAAGCCATCAATCTCCCCACGGCTGTCCTCGGCCTGGATGTCGCTCCCGAGTCCAACGGCCTCATCGCCGCGTGCATGGACGGTGGCATCTATACGGTGGATACAGAATCTGAAAACAGTGACCCCCTGGCATTTCACGCAAGCTATGCCTCCGGGGTTGCATGGGTGCCGGGTTCGCCTCTCGCCATTTCCGCAGGATACGACGGCCAGCTCCGGTGGCACGACGTGCAGGCCAGGCGTACGATCCGCTCCGTCCAGGCGCACGATTTCTGGTCCTGGCAAATGGCCGTTTCAAAAGATGGCAGCCACGTCGCCTCCGTCACCGGCCAATACCTCACGGGGGGTTACAAGTATGAACCAGCCCCCGAACACCCATCGGCGGTGACCGTTTACAGCGTGACCGACGGAACCCTGCTTCACACCCTGCCCCACGTCGGGCCGGTTCAGTCGGTTGCTTTCAGCCCGGACGGCCAATCCCTGGCCGCCGGAAATCTCATGGGCGAAGTGCGGGTCTGGGATGTGGCCAGTGGAACCCGGCTCGCGGCCTGGACCACCCCCGACTTTACCAGCTGGGGCATCATCAAAAGCCATTGTTACATCGGTGGCATTTTCGGAATCACCTTCTCCCCAAACTCGGAAGAATTGATCGTCTGCGGCATGGGCGAGATGCGCGACCCAATGGCCGGGAACGGAAAACAAACCTGGCAACGATTCGCCTGGCGTGAAAGCCCTCCACGGAAACTTTCGGAAATCGATGAAAAAGATCAGGGACGCGGCCTCCAGGAGACCCTGTGTTTCCATCCCTCCGGAGATTATTTCGTCATGGCCGGACGCCTGGCGCAGGGCAAGTGGAACGTCGCGATCTTCGACAGCCACACCGGCGCTCTGGCGCAGTCCTTGGACGTTAAAAGCAGGGTGACCCAGGCGGTGTTCAGTGCCGACGGCCAACGCCTCTACCTCGGAATTGCCAGGGGGCAACCCAAGAAGACCGAAGACGGAAAATTCCCTGACTTTGGATCAATCGAGATCTATTCGATTTCCTAGACTCACACCGATCTACCGAACCTCACCGCGGGCACGAATGGCCGCCAGGCGATCCCGAAGCTCGCGCACCTTCTGGGGGTGGCGAGCGAAGAGGTTGTGCCGCTCGGATAAATCAGTGCTCAAATCGTAGAGCTCACCCGCTTCCTTGTTTTTCTCGTAACCGTTCGCTTCATCAAACCAGTCAGGCACCCGCGAAACCGCACCGGAAGGCGCATCGATCAGCACCCAGTTGCCATCCCGAATGGCGTAGTGATCCTTGTTTGTATTGTGCACATGACTCACGCGCGGACTGACGGTTCCCCCCTTAAACACCGAGAGCAGACTGTGGCTGTCATCGGCCGAATCGGCGGGAAGCTCAAATCCCACGATTTCGCTCATCGTCGCCATCAGATCAATCTGACTGATGAGCGCCGAACTCACGCGACCCGCAGCGACCACGCCCGGCCAGCGCACCAGGAATGGCACCCGGTGTCCTCCGTCCCAAATATCCCGTTTGAGACCTCGGAACACTCCGGTGCTGCGGTGATCAAAGTTCCGAATCCGATCATACGCATAACGCTCCGGGCCGTTGTCACTCGTGAAAATAACCAGTGTGTTCTGCTCAAAGCCATTCTCGCGCAGTGCCTGGAGCACCTGCCCAACCGTGTCATCCGTCTGCGCCATGTAATCCCCGTAACCACCGGCCTTCGATTTCCCGACAAATTGCGCGACCGGCACGATGGGCGCATGAGGCGAGGTGAATGGAAAATAGAGAAAAAAAGGTTTGGAATTGCCCTTCCGGCCACGGATCCATTCGACCGACCGCCGTGTCAGGGCAGGCATCACCGCATCCAGCTTCCATCCCGGGACCATCGGGCCCGGACGGGCTTCCCAGCTCCCTTCGGCCGTTTTCGGAGTCTCGATCAACGGCGCGGTCGGAGGCGTCACCACCCGGTCGTTCTCAATCCAGGCATACGGCGGGAAATTCGGGACGTCGTCCCCGAAATAGGAATCAAAACCGTGACTCACCGGACCGCCCGGAATCTTCGCCGTCCAATCAAAATCCCCCGGTGCGTAAGCGGACGCCCTCGCCCCCGGAATCGGCTGCGGCTTGGCACCAGCTCGCTTGATCGCGTCCCAGTCCCAACCCAGGTGCCATTTGCCGATGCACGCCGTTTCGTATCCGGCCGCCTTCAGCATTTCCGGAAGCGTCAGCTCCGCGTCGTCAAACGATGGCGGTCCAAACACACCGACAATGCCATGAAATTTTCGCCAATGATACCGCCCGGTCAGCAGGGCGTACCGACTTGGAGAACAAATGCCGGAGGAACTGTGTGCGTCGGTGAAGCGGGTTCCTTCGGCTGCCAGACGATCCAGGTGCGGCGTCGGAATCTTCGAACCCGGGTTCTGCACCGCCAGATCGCCGTAGCCCATGTCGTCCGCATACAGAATGACAATGTTCGGCAGCGCAGCGACCGCACGACACACCCCGGCCGACAACACCCATCCCAGGACCATCCAGCACACGCTCCTCAACATCATCTCAACCTTCCTTTCACACGAATCAATCCGCCCTCTGCATCGCCGCTTTCGACGGACGCGGCCGCACCCGGTTGGCAAGCGGCGTGCCGTCCCCGCGATCAAACTCATCGGCCGTGCGATGCGCCGGAGTGATGTCCCCTGTCTTTTGTTTCCAACCGGTGAGCACCGCCCGGAGACGTTCGAGTTCGCTCCACCAGGCTGGTTCGCCGGCGAGGTTTTTCATTTCAAACGGGTCCGTGGCGGTGTCGTAGAATTCCTCCCGAGGCCGCGGTTTCCCGAAACAGACCGATTGTTCGGGCGTCAACTGCCCGGCCTCCCGAAGCTGCCGCATCGCAGTGTAGGTGGGGCTGCGCACGCCGTCGGCCGGGGGAGTCAGGGGCAGGTCGTTGTATTCGTTTAGAATGTACTTGTACCGGGCCGTGCGAACGGCCCGGCTGCGCGCCTCGTAGTCATGCCAGTTCTGCTCCGCAAAAACAAATTCACGCACGGTCGCCCTGGGATCCTTCAGAAGCGGTGCAAAACTGACCCCTTCGAACAACGCCGGAGCGCGCACTCCGGCGAGATCCAGAAACGTGGGAGCCAGGTCCACGGAACTGACGAGGCTGGCACAGGTGCTGCCCGCTTCGACCCGTCCAGGCCATCGCACGATCCAGGGAGTCTTGATGCCACTGTCATACACCGTGGTTTTGTCGCGGGGAAACGGCCGCCCGTTGTCACTGATGAAGATCACGAAGGTATTGCCCGTCTCCCCCTGTTTTTCCAGCTCCGCCAGCACCTCGCCCACATAGCGGTCCAGACGCGTGATTTCATTGTAATACAACGCCAGATCCTTCCGGGTCTTCTCCACATCCGGAAGATAAGGCGGCACGCGCACCTCACCGGGGCGATAGGGGTTGGGAATAATGTTCTCTTCGTAATCCCGATGCGGATCAAGCGCCGCCAGCCAAAGAAAAAACGGCCGGTCCCGCGGCCGATCCCGCAACACCGGCACCCAGTCCCGACAGCCGCTCTGGAGATCATCCGAACCTTTCTCCACCATCCGGGCCTTCTGCGCGGCGGCACCGGAGGGCAGCTGAAATCCCGCCGTGCCAATGTCGAGAACCCGGTCGAAGCGGTTGGTCATGACGTCTCCCAAATGCCATTTACCGGCTGCAGCCGTCCAGTATCCGGCCGTCCTGAGCTGCTCCACAAAGGTGATCTGTTCCGGGGGCAGCGGCCAGTGCAGCTGTTCGGCGTCGGTCTGATGCGGATAACGTCCGGTGATGATGCTCGCGCGGCTGGGACTACACGAACTGGCGGTTAAAAAGGCGCCGTCAAAACGCATGCCATCCCCTGCCAGCCGATCGAGGTTGGGCGTCCGGATCCCGGGATGCCCGTAGGCACCGCAATCATCCCAGGCCATGTCATCGGCGATGAACAGGATGAAATTGGGTCGGGCCCCGGCGGCAACGCTGCGTTGCACCGGCATTCCAATGGACAGGAACAGCAGCGCACAGACTGCCAGTCTGGGCACAGGGAAAACGATCGATCTGGAGGCGGGGTTGTTCATGACGGTTTCAAAACGAGCCTTACACGCGCCGCTGCCGGTGGTTAAACACATCCCCGGCATGGGATGGCCCCCACGCACGGCCGGCTAATTATTCTCGGGCAATCCCTCCCGATGGCCGACGTTCTTCACCGGCTCGAAGATGGCCTGCACCTCGCCAAGCAAGTCCATGTCCAGCGGTTGCTCAAGCCACGCGGCCCATTTGCGGATATTGTCCGGATTGGCTGATCCCGCCACGCTGGTGGTGATGTCCGGGTGAGCCACGGAAAACTGGAGTGCCAACTGGGCGATGTCAACGCCCCGGTCCTGACAGAGAGCCGCCGCCTGCCGGGCAGCCGCCTTGACCGGTTCAGGCTCCTTCAACCAGGCCGGCAGCGGTGCGTTGGTGAGCAGTCGCGCCGAGAACGGGCCCGCATTCATGATCCCGACTCCCTTCGACTTGAGATAGGGGACCAGCTCATCGGCAAACCGGGTATTCTGCAGGGTGTACTGGTTGTAGCTCAGCACCACATCGACGTCCGTCTGATCGAGCACAAACTTGAAGGCTTTCATCGGGTAGCCGGAGATGCCGACAAACCTGACCTTGCCCTGCTGCTGGGCTTTGCGCAGGGCGGGAAGGGTGACATCGACGATCTGCTGCATCGGCACGAACTCAATGTCGTGGCAGAGGCAGATGTCGAGGTGATCGACCTTCATCCGGTGCAGGCTTACATCCACACTTTCAGCAACCCGTTTGGCCGAGAAATCGAAATGCTGCAGATCATACCGGCCGAGCTTCGTTCCCAGGATATACCGCTCCCGTGGAATCTCCCGGAGAGCCACTCCCAGCAGCACCTCGGACATGCCACGCCCGTAGAACGGCGAGGTATCTATGAAGTTGAGCCCCAGGTCGAGGGCAACGTTTACGGAACGAACCGCCTCTTCCAGAGTCACGTTGCGGAATTCCTGTCCGAGGGACGAAGCGCCGAAGCTCAGGACAGGCAGTTCGATCCCGGTATTGCCAAGTTTGCGAGTGCGCATGTGGCCGCTATTAAACCACAGAATCGCTTTCCCGCAAGAAACACCCGCGTTTCAAGCCGGCCCCTGAGCACCGAAATACTGCTTGAAGGCCACCATGGTCTGCCTCGCCGCCTCCTCGGACGAGGGCAACGGCAGCGCCTCAGCCGAAGCAAACCCTGCGAATCCCGTCTCTTTCAGCGCCGTGACCACCGGCGCAAAGTCGATGTGCCCCATTCCCGCCGCCCGTCGGTTGCTGTCCACAAAGTGCACATGGCCCAGTCGCGACCCGTAGGTGCGAATCGCGTCGGCAATCGAACCTTCCTCAATGTTCATGTGAAACAAATCGGCAAGCACCCTGACATGCTCTGTCTTGATCGATTCAAGAAATTCCACCGCATCCGAAGCGCGGTTGATGAGGTTGGTCTCGTAGCGATTCAGCGGCTCGTAAAGGAGCGGGGTTCCGTACTGCTTGGCGTGTTCCCCGAGTTCGAAAAGCCCATCCCTCAGCCAGTCCAGAGCCTGGTCCCGGGTCATTTCGCCTTCAAACCGACCCTGCATCGATCCGACAATCGCCGAAGCACCAAAATCGCCGGCCAGATCGATGACCCGCGAAATGAACTGCCGCGCCTGCTGTCGGACCCTGGCCTCGGCGTGGCAGAGGTGCCATTTGTTCAGAACCCACCCTCCGCCGGTGCCAACCGCCGCCAACCGCAGGTTATGCTCGGACAGCAACTGCCGCAGGGTCTTTACCGGAACCGAATCAACCGAGGGCGGAAAAATTTCGATCGCATCGTAGCCCATGGAGGCTGCTTGTTCGCAGGCAAGTGCCAGGTCATCCCAATAGACAAACGGGCCTCCCTTGGCTTGGGACACGAGTGAGACAGTGACGCAGGATTCAATCATGGAGAGTTAGGCCGATTCGATGATGAGGTTGCCGTAAGGAGTTGCGTCACCGGTGCGGATCAGTCCAATCGCTCCAGGAACACGTTTCTTGAACTGGACATGAGGCTCGCGGGTCACCTTGAGCCCCCTGAAAACCCGCCCGAAGGCGTTGCGCACCGGTGCCTTGTTGGTTGCCAGAAACTCTTCCGCCATAAAAACCTCACCAATCTTGAAGTTCGGACGGAGCAGTTCCATAACCTGAATGACGGTCGGGATTCCCTGGGTCAGGGACAGATCGACCGTCTCGATCGACGGCCAGAACGGGAAGGCCCAGTCGGCTATCACCAAAGTGTTCGTATGCCTCACTCGTGCCAGGAGCGAAAGGACCGCCGGATTCAAAATGCCTTGCTGGAGCATGATTCAGTATTCAATTGCTTCGCCACCCAAATGATCATGGGCGACGAATGCGTCATCTGGATGAAGAACAGAGCCCCACGCCAAAAATGTAAAGCCTCTTTTTCGAGGTGCCCGGACCAAATCCCACCTCCTCGAACCAGTCTCCAGAGATTTATTCGACCGTGATTCCAGCCAGAAACAACCCCTGGCGAGCCATCCGCCCCACCACGTCGACCGATGCAACGGAACGGTTTGGATTCGGATTCTCCCAGACATGACTGAACAAACGCACCGGAGTCCCCGCGCTCTGAGTGGTCCACGAAACCGAGGCGCGGGTCGCCTCCGGAGGTTCTCCCGGGAAGACCCACCAACTCCTCAAATCCTCGCCATAAACGATCGGTATCTCGATCGTCTCGCCGTCTGCATACCGAACCACGTAGCTGCCAATCCGGGTACCATCCGAGGCACGTCCACCCGGGCCCGCTGCATGGAGAAAATGGATGCGTTTGCACTTCCTTTCCAGTTGGATCCCTGAAACCCGATCCGGCAGACGGCCGGTGGCTCCCGGTGCCCCCCCCAAGCCAGCCAACTGCACCAGGCCGGCCACCTCAAACTCAACACCCTCGCCGGTCTTTAACGGGGACTCGAACTCGTAAGTCCCTTCGTCGGTCCGTACCATGCTGGAAAACTGGGTGTTTACAAACTCCGCCAGATTAATCCGGCTCGGACGAGCGGGCAGTCCCGCACTCTCCCTGGCTTCCAGGCTGTCGATAGTTGAAAAGCGCGTCTCCAGATCCAGATTGACCGCCATTTCGATCGGTTGACCACCAAGCTCCGGTCCCGCATTCAGATGAACCACCTGCTCCGATCGCCCGGAAAGATAGCCGCTGGGAACCGGCGAAGTCCATTGAACCCGGATCTCACCGGAAGCCACCAGCTTGAGGGACTCCAACCTCGCGGACATGCCAGCAGGAAGCCCCGGCAAATTGCCCACCTTCTGATCACCCGCGTTTTCCCGCAATCCCACCTCCACCGTCGCCCCCTCATCGTTGAATTCCTTCAGGGAATAGATCACCGTTTTCCGGGTCACCACACCCCGGGTGTCGGATTCGGGAAAGGTGACTTCCCATTTCGCCCCCCGCCCCAAAGCCTCCTCCGGAAATACCACGGAGGCATCCTGAACACCCGATTGCATCTGCTTGATCTGCTGACCCAATCCGGGATCAACGCCCTCAGGCAACTTCGCGGAAAAATCAAAAACCATGCCCCGTGCCGTCTGACGGTAGCTCCAACGCAGGTCCTCGTTGAATCCGGGCATCAGACTTTCCAAAGGATTCGGCTCCCCTGCGCCCCCGGCGAGGAGATTATCGCCCAAACGGATTTGCCCCAGCCTGGCCGATACATCCGCCACCCGGTCCGGTCCAACGCCCGTGACCGCGACCTCCGAAATCGAACTGACTTTTGGGAGCGCCATGGCCGGCATCTGGCCAGCCGCTCCCATGTTGCCACCCATCTTCATCGTCACCTCGGTCTTCGACGCTATCGGGGTGCCGACCGCAAACTGAAACCGCATCGGCCGTCGTGGTTCCTGTCCGGGTGAGATCACCCGCACCCGGAGTTGGTCTTCGGGAGCTCCCGCTCCGGTTCCCTGGGATCGACCGGGCGCGAACGACGCGGCAACCCACACAAAGACAAACGCCAGGGGAATGCGACAAAAAAGGAATCTGGAGAGTTTCATAAGGAATACGAAAGTCAATTTCACACGACTGCCACGATCGATGCCCGACACCCGGGGCTCGCCTACGATCTGTCATCCCATCGCAACGGTCGCTCAAAGCTCCGGAACCATACGCCGACACCGCATTCGAAACAAGAATTCAATCATTTTCGGAATGCCGCAGTCCCACCGGGGAACCCCATCGCAACCTTTTTGATCGCCCCTCGCCTCACACAGGAATCCGGCCGCACCGACCGCTTTCGTCTTGGATTCGGTCCACACCGCCTTTAGGGTAAATGCTCGATGCCATGAAAAGCCTGCTCGACCGAGACACTCACTGGGCTGACTGGGCCAGGAAAGCCGGATACAGGGCCAGAACGCTCGCCCGATTGCGCGGCGTCTCGCAGCGGCATCTCGAGCGTTATTTCATCGATTACTTCGGACGCCCCACGCAGGAGTGGCTCGACGAACTCCGCCTCGTCAAAGCCGCCGTCCTTCTGACTCGGGGATCAACGGTCAAGGAAACCGCCGGCGAACTTGGTTTCGAGTGTGTCTCGCATTTCTCGCGGAAGTTCGCCCGATACCACGGATGCCGCCCCTCGCAACTGATTCAAATCCATGATCGTCGACGTCAGGAACGCCAGCGCCAGTTCGAGTCCTGGTTCCCCGGCGAACCCGTCCCGGACGAATGGCTGGCTGATCCGGCGCTGAACAAACCCTGGGACCTGCTGCTCCAGCAATCACGCCGAATTCCGCTGGTACGGTCCACAAATCGATGAAATGTCGCTCAGAGACTACAAATGTCGCTGAGAGACCACAGATAGCCATTGCGATCCGCCCAGGTTCGTTGGATCTTCTTTCCTACACGGAGGTGGGGTTGGGGGGGTGGATTTTCATTCGAGAAAACGCCCGGGGAGGTCAGCTTACTGTTTGAATCGTTCGATCAGTTCGATTTCATAACCCTCCGGTGCGTCTACGAACGCAAATCCACCCCCACCTTCCTTCATGTGCGGTCCGTCCGAATACTTCAGCCCCACACTTTCGAGATGCGTGCCAAATTCCGCCAGACTGTCGACTTCAAACGCGAGATGCGTCAGATCCTCCTGGACCCGCACCGGACCGCTCGCCGGATACGAACAAATCTCGATCAATTCTTCGCTCTCTTCGGCTTTTAGAAACACCAGCTCGGATCCCCGGGGGGACCGGTGGCGACGGATTTCCTGAAGGCCGAGCACCTCCTTGTAAAAGCGAATGGTTCGCTCCAAATCTTCAACTCGGTACCGGGTGTGCAACAGCTTCTTGACAGTTTTCATTGCCCCAGCTTAAGGCCACTCCACGGCAAAACAATACCCGATTGGAGAACGCCTCGATCAGATTCTTGTTTCAA
This sequence comes from Verrucomicrobiota bacterium, assembly GCA_021733945.1. GTDB lineage: Bacteria > Verrucomicrobiota > Verrucomicrobiia > Limisphaerales > SIBE01 > JAIPJX01. The sequence continues at coordinate 20,161 of JAIPJX010000004.1, forward strand.
CCATGCCGGGCAAACCCTAATACTCAGCGACGCATGAAAACGATCGAATCATCCCGGCGGCAGTTCGCAAGCGACAACAACTCAGGCATCTGCCCCGAAGCCTGGGAAGCCCTGCGGGAGTCGAATCAGGGACACGCCCGCGGTTACGGCGACGATCAATGGACCGAGAAGGCGGCGGATCTGATACGCGACCTCTTCGAAACCGACTGCGAAGTTTTCTTCGTCTTCAACGGAACCGCCGCCAACTCGCTCTCCCTGGCCTCGCTGTGCCAGTCCTACCACAGTATCCTCTGCCACGAAATCGCCCACGTCGAAACCGACGAATGCGGCGCGCCCGAGTTCTTCTCCAACGGCACCAAGGTGCTGCTGCTCTCGGGTGCCAACGGGAAAATCGACCCCGCCTCCGTTGAACAGATGGTCAACCGCCGCACCGACATCCACTACCCGAAACCCCGCGTCCTCAGCCTTACCCAGGCCTCTGAGGTCGGCACGGTCTATTCGCCGGAGGAAGTGCGCACACTCGGGCAAACCGCCAGGACCCTCGGACTCAGAATGCACATGGACGGAGCCCGCTTTGCCAACGCGGTCGCCAGCCTCGGGGTCTCGCCCGGCGAAATCACATGGAAGGCGGGCGTCGATGTGCTCTGTTTCGGAGGCACCAAAAACGGAACGCACGTTGGGGACGCCGTTGTGTTCTTTAACCGGGACCTCGCCCATGAATTCGACTACCGCTGCAAACAGTCCGGTCAACTTGCTTCAAAGATGCGGTTCCTGGCCGCACCCTGGATCGGCATGCTGCAGGAGGGTGCCTGGCTCCGGCACGCCAACCACGCCAACCACGCCGCCGAACTTCTCGCCAAGGGCATGCAGGCCATTCCCGGCGTAAAACTGCTCTTCCCACGCCAGGCCAATTCCGTTTTCGCCGAGCTCCCCGAAACCGTACGCGCCGGAATGCGGGAACGCGGTTGGTTCTTCTACACCTTCATCGGACGCGGAGGATGCCGGATGATGTGTTCCTGGGACACCACGGAGGAGGACGTTCGAGCGTTCCTGTCGGATCTGGCCGAACTCAGCGCCGGCTCCCCGAAGCATGGATCGGACACGGGGTCGCGTTAGCGCACGGATCGGAGGGCATTCCAACCGGCGACCAAGCCCCACTGCCTTCGTTTCAGGGATTCGGAGGGTGGGGCGAATCCGTCCCGGTGAGCCGACAAGCGGTTGAGCGAAAGTGAGTTGAGCGGCTCAGCGAGGACGCTTCGCCCTACCATTTCAGTTCTTGAACGAATGGCAGTGTCCTTCGCCCCGCCCCAACCAATCGGACTCCCCACGCCCCCCGCCTCCCGTCGGTCATGTTGACGCGCCCCGATTCCGGGTCCGTCCCGTCTCCGGGTCTGGAGGGCAACGCGGAATGGCCCGCCCCTGGCGAACCGCGCATTCGGTGGTTCTTTGTCGGATTTGTTTTTATTTGGTGACGATTGACACCGCGCAGGTTGTCACCTTCGAATGGCAGGCGCGCAGGTTCGCCATCCGAACCTCGCTGGAGGCTTTTGAAATGAAGGGCAACCGCCTTCTCATCACCGGTGCAGAGGCGAATCCCAGGCATCGATTTGCCCACCCGGGCGGTGCACGACCGCTACCGCGTTGATTCAGCGCGGTCAAAGGACTTCAGCTGAATCCCAACCGGGCAATGGTCTGAACCCGGGATTTCCGGCCGGATGAACGCACTCTTGAGCTTGGGCTGAAGTGCCTGACTGATCAGAAAATAGTCGATCCGCCACCCGACATTCCGTGCCCGGGCACCCGACATCGGGCTCCACCAGGTGTAATGGCCGCCTTCGGTCTGAAACTGCCGAAACGTATCCACAAACCCCGCTTCGATCATGGCGGAGAAACCCGCCCGTTCCTCCGGCGTGAACCCGTGGTTCTTCCTGTTGGCCTTTGGATTGGCCAGGTCGATTTCGGTGTGGGCCACGTTGAGATCCCCACAAAAAACAACCGGCTTGGATTTCTCCAGTTCTTTGAGGTATTTCAGAAAATCGATGTCCCACTCCTGCCGGTAAGGCAACCGCGCAAGTTCGCGCTGAGAATTTGGAACATACGCGTTCACGAGGTGAAAACCCTCAAACTCGGCGGTTATGACCCTGCCTTCACGATCGTGTTTCGGGGTGCCGATCCCGTTGCGCACCGCAATGGGACGGGTCCGCGTGAATAGGGCCGTTCCGGAGTAACCCTTTTTTTCGGCGGAATTCCAGTAGGTCGTGTAGGAGGCCGACCAGAGCTGTTCGACATCTTCGGGTGTACACTTGGTTTCCTGCAAACACAGGATGTCCGGCTTCTCCGAATCGAGGTATTCCAAAAAATTGCGTTTCATGACCGCGCGCAGGCCGTTGACATTCCAGGAAATCAGTTTCACGGCGGCGACTGTAGCCTGGAAGATTGCGGAAGATCCACACTCTAAAAACTATCCCCGAGACATTTTAACCTCGATCTGCTAGGGTGTCCTCCATCCCAAAGCCACCCGCCGCGCCGCGAACCTGCTTCCGGGAACATTCGGCGCTCGAATCGGGAAGCCAATCCGGGTCGACCATGAAAAATCAATCGCGTCCAGATCTCCCCCACTCGCTCGCACCGTTGTTGAGTCGCCGCAAAATGCTCGGGATCTCCGGGTTGGCATCTCTCGGACTCACGCTCGGTCACGAACCCTTCGTGTCCCTGGCTCAGGCAGCGGAAACCCGGAACCCGGCGAAGCTTGCCCCGTTGAATCGATTCCCGCGAATGGTTCAGGAGTTTTTTGTCAATGAAGTGCGACGGATCGAATCCGCCTCTCACGCCGCCAAGGCCAATCTCGCCACGTCCGCCCAAGCACAAGCCCACGTGCGCTCGGTTCGCAACCGCATCCGGGAATGTTTCGGACCGGACCCAGAAAAAACGCCCCTGAACGCAAAGACAACCGGCACCGTGGAACGGGACACCTACCGCATCGAGAACATTGTATTCGAGAGTCGCCCCGGGTTCCTGGTCACCGGCAACCTGTATCTCCCCAAAGGAAGGGCATTCCCCCTGCCCGGCGTCATTGGAGTGTGCGGTCATTCCGTCACCGGGAAAGCCGAACCCGCGTATCAATCCTTCTCACAGGGTCTGACGCGCATGGGTTACGTGGTGTTCATCATCGATCCGATCGGTCAGGGCGAACGTCTGCAATACCCGGGACCGGACCTCAAATCACGCATCGGGGTCGGTGTCCGTGAACATCTGCACGCGGGCAATCAGCAGTTTCTGGTCGGCGAGTTCATCGGAGCCTGGCGGGCCTGGGACGGAATTCGCGCGCTGGACTATCTCCTCACCCGCCCCGAGGTCGATCCAAAACATATTGGCGTGACCGGCAATTCAGGGGGCGGAACTCTGACAACCTGGCTCTGCGGACTCGATTCCCGATGGACCATGGCGGCACCGAGCTGCTTTGTGACCACGTTCCGCAGAAATCTCGAGAACGAACTTCCCGCCGACACCGAACAATGCCCTCCGCGTGCCCTCGCGCTGGGATTGGATCATGAAGATTTCCTGGCGGCTCTGGCACCCAAACCGATCCTGATTCTTGGAAAGGAGAAGGACTATTTCGATGCCCGAGGCACGGAGGATGCCTTCGCCCGGCTCAAAAAGCTGTACTACCTGCTCGGAGACGAAGAAAATATCGGACTCTTTCAAGGCCCAACTCACCACGGCTACACTCTCGAGAACAGGGAAGCGATGTATCGCTGGTTCAACCGCATCACCGGAATCTCAGAAGCGCGCACGGAACCCGAACTCACGCTCGAAGACGAGAAAACTCTCTGGTGCACACCACAGGGACAGGTCTCGGAACTGAAATCACGGACGGTCTTCTCCTTCACAGCCGCAGAATCGGTTCGGTTGCGCAGGGTCCGACCCGTTCTGAACAGCCAGGATCTGCTGGCAACCGCGATCCGTGTGCTCCGGATTGGGTCCATCGCTGAAACGCCGGATTACAGGATCCTCAGGACCCTGCCCTCGCGTGCTTATCCCCGTCCGCATGCAACCACCTACGCCGTGGCAACCGAACCCGGAATTTATTCCCTCGTCATTCGCTTGTCAGACGAACGGCATCACTCACGTCCACCCCAATCGGGCCCCGAGGCGCAGCTCTACATCGCGCACCAGTCAAGCGACGCGGAACTGCGGGAGGACCCATTCCTTCGCACCCTGATCGGGGACTCACCGGAAAAGGAATTCTTCGCGTGCGACGTGCGAGGCATCGGTGAATCACGTCCCGACACAGCGGGACAAAACAGCTTTCTCGATCCCTACGGGAGCGACTATTTTTACGCAATTCATTCGATGATGCTCGACCGCCCGTATGCCGGTCAGCGGACACTCGACGTGCTGGCGGTCCTGAAGTGGCTGGCGAGTTTCGGGCACAGCAAGGTCCATCTGGCGGCCAGCGGTTGGGGCTGCGTGCCAGCCACTTTTGCGGCTCTGCTCTCTCCATCGGTCACCCGCGTGACTCTGAAAAACCCCTTGCCCTCCTACGCAAACCTCGCGGAATCGGAGCTTTATGAATGGCCTCTCTCCTCTTTCATTCCGAACATTCTGGCGAATTTCGACCTGCCCGATTGTTATGAAATTCTCCGGAGCAAACACCTCCAACTGATCCAGGAGTGATCCGGCACGCGGGACAAAACGAGTCCGCCGCACAGCACGTTCCAAAGCCCCCCGAACACGGGCACCGATTGCCGCTGCCGGCAGTAGGGCGAAACGCACTGCCACCGTTGCGTTGGTGGGGGAGGTAGCGCGAACCGCACCGCCATTCGTTTAAGAACTGAAATGGTAGGGCGAAGCGTCCCGCTGAGCCGCTCAACTCACTTTCGCTCAACCGCTTGTCGGCTCCCCGGGACGGATTCGCCCTACCCTCCGAATAGCTTAAACGAATGCCGGTAGGGCGAAGCGTCCCCGCTGAGCCGCCCCCCTGCAAGGTCCACATCCCCGAAACCGCTCACCGGGACGGTTCGCGCCACCTTTGTGCGCCCTGCCGTTCAAAAAAAAACGAGCCCCGCTTTTCAAAGCGTGGCTCGTTTCTCAAACTGAGACCGATGCGCGGTTAAGGTTTCTCTTCTGGAGACCAGTTTTCCAATTGGATGTACTGTTTGATTTTCCGTCGTTCATACCGGCTTTTCTGAGGTTTTTCCGGCCTGTCTCCAACTTGTGAGAACGGGTGTTTCCGACTGCGAATCAATTCGGGTATTGCATCGGGAGGTTTGCTCATAGACTGAGTTCCTTTCGTTGAACTGAGGGAAGGCGCCATTCGGCGCGTGTACCATGCAGCCTCGTTACAGAGGTTGCCCTTCTTGAAGAACTGACAGTGAATCGCCACTTCATGAAAGTTTCGACCGCTGTGCTGCGCGACCGTTCAAACGCTGTGTTTGTTTTTTTGCCCCGGTCGCAGAGCATCCTCAAAACTTTACCACCAGCCAACCCTCAGGCAAGAAAAAAGAAACCCGTGTCAATCAGAAAATGAAAATCGAATCACGCGAATCCGCAGGCTCGAAAACATCCCGACTCGGGATCGGTCAGGCCACGGAGCTGAACATTCCAGACTGCCATTCGCCTTCCGCATGCGTGCGGCGAAGGCTCAGGCCGGTCTGTTCGAACACCCATCGCACCTTGGGAAATTGCGTCGTCAGGATTCCCGCCAGAACCAATCGTCCGCCCGGTCGCAATCGGTTCACAATCCTTTTTGATTCCTGAATCAACAGGGCATCCATCAGGTTTGCGCAGACGACGCCATACCGAACCTTCGCGTGAACCGGCAACCGGGTGAGATCCTGAAGCGACAGTTCGATCTTCTGCGCCACACGATTCCGGGTGGCGTTGCCCGTCGCGATCCTCACGGCCTCCGGATCGGCGTCAAACGCATGCACCGGCCGGTAACCGAGCTTGGCGGCGGAAATCGCGAGAATGCCCGAACCCGTTCCCATGTCCAATAATCCATGCTCCACCATGAGCTCCCTCGCGTCGTAGAGCTGTTCCAAACAGAACGCCGTGGTCGGATGCCGCCCGGTACCGAAACTCAGACCCGGATCCAGGATCACCGCCTTCTGTCCCGACCGACACTTGCGACGGCTCCAGCTCGGTTTGACCAGAAGCCCCGGCCCCACTTCGATCGGCTTAAAATGGCGTTTCCACGATTCGCTCCAATCCTGTTTACGCACCTGACGCACGCTCACCCTGCCAGGGGCCGGATCCACACCGGCGCGGCTCAGTGCATCCAGGCCTTCCCGGATAGCCCTGCGATCCACCGACACCGGGCGGTCCGAGTTTTTCAGATAAACCGAAACGCAGGAAAGGTTCGTGGTGTGATCGACAAAAACGGAGGGCGTCTCGCCAAACTGCGATTCCAGAAGTGCCACCACCGCCTCTTCCCCTTCGGCACCGGTGGTCACCGCAACGTGCCTCAACAACTCCATTTTCATGAACGATCCCTCCAGGGGGTGAAATTCGCCAGGTGCACCTCGGTCTTGTGGGGCAGCACCTGCACCACGGTCACACTCGCGTAATCAAATTCAAACCGGGCCATTTTCGGCAGCGGAATATCCAGCAAAATCGACAACATCATTCGAATCACCCCGCCGTGGCAGGCCACCGCAATCTGTTGCCCCGCGTGTTTTTCGAGCACGTCCCGCAGCGGAGCCTCCACACGCTCGCGGAAACCAGCCGCCGACTCCGCTCCCGGAATCCCTCCACGGTCCAATTGATCCAGCCAACGATGCGCCTCCGTTTGAAACCGCTCCTGAACCTGATCCCAACTCAACCCTGTCCAGCCCCCAAAATCAACCTCCCGAAATCCATCCACCACGGTGTCCGGACACGACCTGACGCGGTCCCATCCGGCCAGGGTCTGCTGCACCCGCTTCATCGGACTGGCGTAGACGGCGTCAAATGACAGGGACGCCAGATACCGGCCCAGGGCCGCCGCCTGCCGCTGTCCTTCCGCCGAGAGATCCATGTCGATCCGCCCACCAAACACACGGTGGTAAGGTTCAGCCACTTCAGCGTGGCGAATCAGAAACAGCCGGGTCGGAGTGTCCATGGGAATTTGTTTACGCGGGTTCCAGAGCCACTTGCTGGGCTTTGAGCAATTCGCCGATTCCGAGTTTTCCAAGACTGATCATTTCCGCCAGTTGCGATTCGCTGAACGTGGCTTCTTCGCCCGAACCCTGCACCTCCACAAACTCACCGCCGGAGGTCATCACGATGTTCATATCCACCTCGGCAGCCACATCCTCCGAGTAGGGTAGATCCAGAAGCGTCCTGCTTCCCACAACCCCCACACTGACCGCAGCCACCGCATGCCGGATCGGATCAACCTGAAGTTTTCCTGATTCCCGGATCTTCCGGATCGCCAAAACCAATGCCACATACGCCCCGGTGATCGAAGCCGTGCGGGTTCCCCCGTCGGCCTGCAGCACATCGCAATCAACCCACAAGGTCCGCGACCCAAGGGCCTCCAGATCGACGATCGCACGAATCGAACGTCCGATCAGACGTTGAATTTCCTGCGACCGGCCGTCGATCCGCCCTTTGGAACTGTCGCGCGACTTGCGCTGATGCGTCGAATACGGGAGCATGGAATACTCGGCGGTGATCCACCCCCCCACCACTCCCTGTTCCTTCATCCATCGGGGCACACCCTCTTCGACGGTCACACCGCAGATCACACGGGTATTTCCCCATTCGATGAGGGTCGAACCGGTGGCGTGCGGCGCAATATGATTTTGAAAACGCACCGGTCGCAGTTGGTCGGGCAGCCGACCGTCCACCCGGGGGGCCTGGGAAAGATTGTCTTGGGTCATGGGATAAAGGGATCTAAACAAACAGGCGCTTCGAATATACGGTCAGCACCCGGATTTGGACCGGAACCTGAACCGCACGAAGCGCCAGCAACTGGATTAACTGGATTGAGTCTAATGCCGGAACGAGTGTGTCCGGGCCTCAAACCTCGAAGTCAAAAACAAGCACGGACTCCAAGAACGGAGCCACCACCACCTTGACCCGCTCCTGTTCCGGATGGGTCATGTACGCATCGCGTGCAGGCCGGTCCTGAAAAGTCATGATGAATCCGTGCGTGAACCCGTGGTTGAGTCCCTCGCTGGTAAAATCGTCGCCAGCCACGTAATCCTCGATTCCAGGAATGGATTCGCTGAGTTCCAAAAGGTCGTCAAAGACCTGATCAATCTGTTCCGGAGAGGTTCCCTCCTTAAACTTTATTAAAGCAATATGTTTTACTTTGGACATAATCTCGATTCGCGGCTTCTCCGCGCCCTTTCCGGCTCGTCATCGTTGACGATGGTTAAAATCCGTGCGCTCCGACCTCACATCATCATGGAATCGGCGCGTGTTCAGGCAGCTCTTCTTCCGGGCATTGCCGCCACACTGGCGCGCCTCCGTGCTAGAAGTCCCCAGAGGAACGGTCGTAACGCCCCACAAAGGCGTCACCGCAATCCAACATCGCGTCTGCGCCGCTCACAGACACGGGACCGATTCCGTTCGCCGATTATGGTTGAAGCATCCCTGTTGTCAATGACCGCAATTGATCCGTCTTCAAACACCATCGCTCCATCCCTCCCCAACCTTCCCCACGTCCGATGGGATTCTTTACTCGCTCTTGTCCGCCTCTTTCTTGATAAACTTCAGCGACACGGAATTAATGCAGTATCTCAGGCCTGTCGGCGCAGGACCATCGTCAAACACATGACCCAGATGGGCATCGCATCGGGCGCAAAGCACTTCGTTTCGAACCATGAAAAACGAACGATCCTTCTCCGTCTTAACGTTGACCTTGGACACGGGCGTCCAGAAACTGGGCCAACCGGTGCCCGATTCAAACTTGGTTTCCGACGCAAAAAGTTCGTTCCCACAGCAGATGCATTGGTAAACCCCCTTCTCCTTGTTATTCCAGTATTCTCCAGTGAATGCGCGTTCGGTCCCCTTTTTCCGCGCGACACGATACTGCTCGGGCGTCAGCAATTTTTTCCATTCCGAATCGGTCTTCATGACTTTTTCATCCGTGCCGACTTCTGTTTTCGAGGGTTTCACCGCAGCATCCGTCGGCTCACCAGCCGCGGCTTCCTGCGGCTCCGCTTTCGCTCCTGCGAATGTGAACGCCGCAATCACAGCGGCCATCAACAGTAATGCAAACGTTTTCATACCTTCGATTAACCTTTCCCCCGGCCATCCGCGCAACCAAAAAATTCCCCCTATGCCCACCGCGGTTTCGCCCGCAACCACGGCGACACCCCGGACCAACAAACCTCTCAGACCGATCGGAATTCCCGGTTCCGGATCGGCAACGACCGAATGCGCACGCCCGTGGCGGACGCAAGGGCGTTGGCGATCGCCGGAGCCACGGCCACAATCGGGGTTTCCCCGGCACCGACCGACGGCACATCCGGCCGGTCCACAAGCACTGTTTCAATCAACGGCACATCCCGGAACCTCGGCACCCGATAACCCGAGAAACGCGGGTTCAATATCCGCCCCTCCGCAAATCGGATCTCCTCGTGCAACGCACCCCCGAGTCCCTGGATGATGCAGCCCTCAATCTGTTTCCGCAGGTTCAAGGGATTCTGCACCGCCCCGCATTCGAATGCCACGCAGACCTCGGCGACTTTGAACCGCCCCGCGTTCCGGTCCACGGAGAGCTCCACACAGGTCGCCACATACGATCCTTTTTCCGTACCGCACGCCAACCCCACGGCTTGAGCCTCGGAACCCTTCACGCGGCTCCGACGCCCGGCCCAGTCGAACCGTTCCACGGCAGCCTCCAGAACCGCCCGCAATCGTTCGTGCTTCAAGTGCCTCAACCGAAACGCCAGCGGATCCGCCCCCGCCGAAACCGCCAGTTCGTCCATGAACGATTCCCGGGCAAATACATTTGAGGATGTTTCCGTAACCGCAGCAGCGACAGAGATTGCCATTCATCGCGTCGATGATCTCGCCACGGGACGCTTTCGGATTTCGTTCCAAAAGACTGGTCGCGGTCAGGATCATGCCCGGCACGCAATACCCGCACTGCATGGCGTCTTCGTCGACAAACGCCTGTTGGACCGGGTGCAGCTGATCGCCCTGGGTGAGGCCTTCGATCGTGCGCACGGTCTTGTTTTGCACGGCGGCCACGGGCGTGAGGCAGGAAGGAGTCGGACTCCCGTCGATCAGCACCGTACAGGCCCGGCACTGCCCTTCGCCGCAGCCGTACTTGGTGCCGGTCAGCCCGAGATCCTCCCGGAGCACTTCGAGCAACGGCCTCCGCGGATCACTCCGGACCGCGCGATCCACGCTGTTGAGTTGAAATTTGATTTCTATCTCCATGACTTCGGCCCTCCTTGTTCGTCAGTTCGATCGACTCACTTCGGATGGATGTTGATTTCCCCGATACTGTAACTGATCGCCCCAATCTCACAACTCCCATAAAAAAGCGGGGAGAAGAGTTTCCTCTTCTCCCCGCCAAAGGCCGCACCACAGCCAACCGTCACCCTAAACCGACAACCAGCTAGTTCGCCGGACGGCGCCGACGCTGGCCCTGATCCTCTCCCTGCCCAGGTCCACCCTGTCCAGGACCACGCCCCGGACCGCGACCGGGACGTGCCCCCATGAATTCTTCAGGGGTGAGCTTGCCGTTCTTGTCCGCATCGAGTTTCTTGAGCACCGCGACGGCGTTCTCGATTTCCTTGGCATCGATTTCCCCGTCGCCGTTGGCGTCGAGCGCAGCGATGATCGCGGGCATCGGACGCTGCCGTCCCTCACCACCAGGCCCGGGCTGAGGGCGCCGTTCCGCATCCTGAGCCATCACACCCACGACGGGCATACCAATCAGAACCGCTGCAAGGATAGTTTTTGTGTTCATAATGATCTTGTGGTTGTCTTCGCCCCCGGGAAACCCGCCTGCGCCGATCGAGGCGCTGGATTTGAGGCGGACGCCAGAGAGCAAAGCCCGAGCCCCGGGACTATTGAATCATGTTTTATCTCGTGGCTCATCTTTCTTGCCATCCATCAGACCACGGCTGTGTAAAGATCGTATGAGCACGGAACAGGAGAATTGTTAAGCAATTGTAAAAATCACTTCAATCCGCAGATTCCCTTGATTCGAACCAGGGCATCCTCCAGGGAAACCATCTCGGGTTTGGCTTCCTTGCGGAGTTTGAACTCGATCTGATCCCCCGTGCGTTTGCTGATCGTGAGCCGGATCGGGAGCCCCAGCAAATCGGCGTCTCCGAACTTCTCCCCCGCGCGGAGGGGCCGGTCATCGAACAGCACCTCGATTCCCTCGCTCTGCAACCGGGCATAGAGCGCCTCGCACTGGCGGTTGATTTCCTCGTCCTCCAGATTCAGCGCGATCAGATGCACCTGATAGGGGGCGATCTGCGGCGGCCACAGGATCCCGCGATCATCATGGTTCTGCTCGATGCACGCCGCAGCGATCCGGCTCACGCCGATCCCGTAACACCCCATCACCACGGGATTCGATTTGCCTTGGGCATCCAGGACTTTGCAGCCCATGGCCTCGGAGTATTTCGTGCCCAACTTGAAGATGTGCCCGATTTCAATGCCTCGCGCTGATTGCAGTTTCCCCTGGCATTGGGGGCAACCGTCTCCCTCCCGGGCCATCCGGAAATCTCCAAATTCAGGCAAGGGGAGGTCGCGTCCGAAATTCACGTTGACGTTGTGATGATCAGTCTGATTGGCACCACACTCGAAGTTCACCCTGCCATTGACATAATGGTCCGCCAGCACCAGCACATCCGCTGGCAGGCCGATCGGCCCGGCGTACCCAACCTCCGCCCCGGTCAGGGTCTTGATTCGGCCGGGTGAGGCCAGCCGGAGACTTTTGCATCCAAGCCGGTTGACCACCTTGATCTCGTTCACATCGCAATCGCCCCGGACCATCACCGCCACCACCTTGTCGTCGGCTTCAAAAATGAGGGTCTTTGTCGTTTTCCAAAGCGGTATCTTCAGGAACTCGGAAAGAGGCCCCGTCCCGATCAACCCCTTCCCCAGCACCGCTTCCATCGGTTTGAGCTCGGTCTCCTGCTCAAACTCTTCCAGCCGGCTGCTGGCTTTTTCCTGGTTCGCCGCACAATCACAGGCATCGCAGAACAGGATCGTGTCCTCACCCGTATCGGCCAAAACCATAAACTCCTGACTGCCGCTGCCACCGATCGCGCCGGAATCCGCCGCCACGGCACGATACTGAAACCCGATCCGCTCGCAGATCCGGTGATACGCCTTGCGCATGGCTTCATACGCTACTTCCAGCCCTGCTTCATCAACGTCGAAGCTGTAGGCATCCTTCATGATGAATTCCCGGGCGCGCATCAGCCCGAACCGCGGCCGGATCTCATCCCGGAACTTGGTCTGGATCTGAAACACAGATTTGGGAAGGTCCTTGTACGACTTGAGGTCCCGACGCAGGATATCCGTCACAACCTCCTCATGCGTCGGCCCCAGGCAGACCATCGCCCCTCGTCGGTCCTTGAATGCGAACATGATACCGTCTATCGCGGTGTATCGTTCCCATCGTCCCGTTTCCTCCCACAACTCCCGGCTCTGCAGTGCCGGCATCAGCATCTCCTCAGATCCTGCCGCCACCATCTCCTCGCGCACAATCTGTGAAATCTTGTTCAGCGTCCGCAACAACAACGGGAGGTAACTGTAGACCCCGGCCGAAAGCTGTTGAATATATCCACCTCTCACCATCAACGCGTGCGCTGCGGATTGCGCGTCTTTCGGCGCTTCCCGCAGTGTTTTTCCAATATGTCTGCTCTGTCTCATCTCTAGGTTTCTCCTGAATTCCAGTCAAAAAAGTGCCCGTGTCTTATCCCCGGTTCCCGCCCTGATCGCCAGACAATTCTTCAATACCCCCAATCTGCCCTTTTCCTGAGAGCCGATTCGTGCTTCCATCGCCCGGACCACGTCCATCGCGTAAGGTCGGCCGATCAATCGATTTTAAACCAACGTGAGCAACCCAACCCCAGACCAAACCCACGCGTCCGCACCCCGTTCCCTCGGTGCCCCCCGTCCCAAACGATCACGGTCCCTGAAGTTTTGGGGTACCTTGCTCGCAGCCGTCCCTCTGGCTGGATTTCTCTCCTGTTCCCTGCTCCATCAGGGACCTTACCTTCCGCCCGAACCACTGCCGGACACTCCCATCCTGGACGTGCACTGCCACACCGCCGGCATCGGAGCAGGGGGAAGCGGCTGTTTCATCTCCGAATCGATGCAGAGCAGCCTGCGTTTTGATGTCTACCTGGACAGCTTCGGCACTTCCGTCTCGGAGCTCGAAACCCGGGGCGACGCCCTCATCCTGCAGAAAATCTCGAAGCAACTTCAGGAGAGCAAACATGTGGGGGGCGCAATCATCCTCGCGCTGGACGGAGTCATCAATGCTCAGGGAGAACTCGACCGCAGCCTCACCGAGATCCACGTGCCCAACGAATTCGTCGAGACCGAAACCGCGAAATACACAAACCTTTTCTGGGGTGCCAGCGTCAATCCGAAACGACCGGACGCCCTGGAGCGCCTGCAATGGGCGAAGGATCACGGAGCCAAACTCGTCAAATGGATCCCCTCGATCATGCTCTTTGATCCCGCCGACGCATCGTTCCGGCCTTTCTACGAAAAACTGGTCGCCCTCAACATGCCCCTGCTCACCCACGCCGGGAAGGAGGAAGCGTTCACCCACGCAAAAAACGAGCTGTGCGATCCTCAACGCCTCCACCTTCCGCTCCAATTGGGGGTCACCGTGATCGTCGCGCACATCGCCTCCACGGGCAGCAATCAGGGCGAACGCGACACGGATCGCCTGAGCCGGATGATGGGGCAGTACACCAACCTCTTTTCCGAAATCTCATCCCTCACCCAGCTCAACAAGTCCGGTTATCTCAAGGAAGCGCTCATTCAACCCGAATGGACGGGGCGTTTGCTTTACGGCACCGACTACCCACTGATCAACACTCCCCTGGTGTCGCCGTATTTTTACCCCCTCCGGCTCACCCGCAGGCAAATCCGGGAGCTCCGGTCGATCGAAAATCCATGGGACCGGGACGTCGCCCTGAAGCAGGCTCTGGGCGTGCCCGCGTCCGTCTTCGCCCGAAGCGCCGCATTCTTTCAAACCTGGTAACCTCCGACTCGAGGTTCCTCATGGCTTGCCGTTGAACGGTTTGGGATCCTGATGGGAGTGAGTGGGGTTGCCGCTTCGGGCAGGACCAAAGCGGCGTCGGCGCTGCGCTCTGCCGCGCGCACTCCAAAACACCGTCGTTCTTCGGACGCCATGCCTTGGAATCCATGCCCATGGCAGACATCCGCTCCAAACGGACTGCCCCTGTGAACGATCTCGGCGGCAGCTGCCGAGCAGGGATAGGGGTCGGTCGCAGCGCGACCAACAGTGCCTCGCAGCGCGAGGCACACCACCTCATGAGCTACACCACTCCGCGGGGTTACTCCACTCGTGGGAATGCTCCGGCCTTCGCCAGGTTCGCGAAGCGTCATGGACTGCGGCAGTCATCTGCCGCTTTTGGACCTGCCAGCGCCGTGGAAAGCGGCAGAGGACTGCCGCAGTCGAAGATCTGGCGAAGGGATGAAGCCCCTCCCTGAATAAACCTTCCCGGGTGGACTGGGGCCTGTCGCGCTGCGACAACCGCCTACCCCAAAGGCGGGACTCCATGCGAAGGGTCCAAGGATGCCCGCGAAACAAAAAAGGCATCTCTGTTGCAGCAAGTTTTTGCGGTTCGCGCGAACCGTCCCGGTGAGCGGTCAGGGATCTGGACCTCGGGTGGCCCACGGCTCAGCGTGACGCTTCGCCCTACCGCCGAGGGGACGGGGAAAGGTAGCGCGAACCGTCCCGGTGAGCTTCCCCTGCATCTTAATCCGTGGTTAATTCCCCCTTCCCTGCAACCCGGCTCGCCGGGACGGTTCGCGCCACCCAAAAGCGGTAGAGGACTACCGCCGTCCAAGACGCTTCGCGAGTTTCGGGATACTTCAGAGCGTGTCCGAAAATCAGGATCCGACGTAAGACGACTTACTTCTTCAACTGCCAGACCAGGCGATTTTCAGAGTATTTGGAACCTCGTCACCCCGGCACCTCCCATGGAATGAGAGTTTACAGACAGGCTTAGCGTTTCGCGTTGCATCCACGCGGGGATTCAGGGACGATCGACATTGGAGCCACGCGGGGATGGATTCATTCCTCCGCAACACGGCTTGCGTGCAACTGTTTCGAATCAAAATCATGAAAGAGAATTCCGCTGAGTGTGTATTGGAAGCGAAGGCAGTCCTGGGCGAAGGGCCTTCCTGGGATGTCAAACGTCAGCGGCTTTTGTGGGTCGACATTGAATCCTCCCTGGTCTGCGTGTTTGACCCGGTCACCCGCGAGAACAAAACTTTCCCCACCGGCAGTCACGTGGGGTCCGCGGTCCTGAGCGCCAAAGGGGACGTGATCGCGGCCACGCACCAGGGATTCGTCCGGCTGAACCTAGACACCGGCGCACTCGCTCCGATCTGTGATCCGGAAGCGGATTTGCCGGGCAACCGTTTCAACGATGGCAAATGTGATCCGAAGGGTCGCTTCTGGGCCGGATCGATGGGCTACGACGAATCCAAAACAACCGGCAACCTGTATCGATTGAACGAACAGTTGAAGGCCGAGAAAATGCTGGACGGAATTTCGATTTCCAACGGGCTGGCGTGGTCGGCTGATCAACGCACCCTTTACTACATTGATACGCCCACCATGCGCGTGGACGCGTTTGATTTCGACCCGGAAACATCCGCGATCTCCAACCGCAGAACCGCCATTCAAATCCCCGAAGGGATCGGTTACCCGGACGGAATGAGCATGGATGCGGAAGGCATGCTCTGGATCTGCCTTTGGGATGGCTGGGCGGTGACACGCTGGAATCCCAACACCGGCGAACAACTGGAAAAGATTTCACTGCCGGTCGGCCGCGCCACCTCCTGCTGTTTCGGAGGCAGGGACCTGAACGAACTCTACATTACTTCCGCCTCAACACGGCTCAGCGAGGAAGAGCTCGCGAAACAACCGCTGGCGGGAGCCCTGTTCCGTGTAAAACCCGGTGTTTCGGGTCCCCCGCCCTTCCTGTTCGCCGGATGATCCCGCCGGTGCGGCCGGACTGTTTCCGACGCCTCATTCCCGGTTGATCACACGGAGCGACCATTGATCAAAGCGCTCGCGTACGGTCAAAAGCCCGAAGGTATCGAACGTAAAACCGCAGTTCCGACCATAAACGCTGTCGGGTGCCACGTTGAACGTCCAGACAGATCCATCGGGAACGGATCGAGCCTCCCGCACGTCGAGTGTTTTCCGCAATCGGGCGTCGTCGGCCTCGGGAAGCGTGTCGTTCTCCTGCCAATGCCTGAAGAGGCCGTTGCCGGATCGGAGACGTCGCATCATTGGATTCACCGCCGACGAATGCTGGTGCGCTCGAAACACGGCCCGGACATTCCGACCACCCTCCGAGCCGGCACGAAGAGTCGCCCGGGCGGCAGCTTCACCGAACACCCACCCGCGGCCCGCGTCGTATCCAATCGCAGGTTCGGTCCCAAGCAACGTAAAATCGTTCCACATGAAACCGATCAAACCGGGAGCAATCGGAGAGACGGGCTTAAAATTTCGCCACATCGCGGAATAGCGCGTTCTGTCGGATCCGGGAATGGACTGCACCAACTCCGGATGCCGCTCCAAAAAGTCAACCTGCCGCAATTCGCCCAGCAACTGAAACCGGGTTTCTCCCGGAGCGGCGAGCAACCCGGCGGGATCGTAGCCCGGCTCCAATCCGCCGTGATTGCACTGGATAAAATCCGTGCCTGTCCCCAGATAAAGCGCCACCGGGAGGAAATCGTAGATGCGCGAGACTTTGCGGATGGCGGCCCGGTCCATGCCGAACTTGGCGACGAACTCCTGAATAAACCCGTATCGGCTGGTCAATCCGATGTCCTCATGATTCCCGCGCGTCATCCACACCCGCTCCGGATTCTCCGTCTTCAACCGAAGCAGCGTGTACAACACCTCCGTCCCGTAGACTCCCCGGTCGGTGTAATCCCCGAGAAACACGAGATACGTGGTCGGGCGCAGGATTTTAAAACCGTTCAGATACCCCTGCTCGTTGAGCCAGGCAAGCATGCCGGTGAGGGACTGCACATCTCCATGGAAATCACCGTGAAAAAAAACCTCCGCGTCGGCCGGAACAATGAGCTTCTGAGTGAACGGCTGAAACGGAATCGCGGGCGGTTCGAAATAGACCCGGCTTGCATCAAAGAATTCATCCGCCGCCGGTGGCGCTCCCACCCACACGTCGGGGGAACGCATCACTCCGTTCGTGCTCCACTCGAAAAAGCGGTCCAGCACCACCTCCAGTTCGCTGAAACGCTTCAGAGGCAGAAGGTCTTTGGCAGGCAGACGAAACCCGGACCTCAGATTCGATGGCAGCTTCGCGCACGCCTGCATCCAGTCGGCAAACGCGATTGCAGACTCGGACTCGGAGGCCAGGGCCGCCGGACGTTCCATCACCACAGCGGATTTCGCTGCCGCGTGGTTGGCGGGTTCGGACTGTTCCTGGCACCCGGCGCAGACCACTCCGAGCACCAGGCCGTATAAAACTGAACGTGTTATCATTTGCAATGGAAGCCGTTTGCGGACCCTTACAAAAAACGACGCCATACGCGGAACCCTAGCCACCGGTTCGTTGCAAGTAAAGCCTACCGCCCCGCGAAGAACCAAACCACATCCGAGTCGCTCAGAATCAGATTGAGTTGTGAGTTCGCTTCGATGCCGTCCGGGATGCCCTCGCCGCCAGCGTCCGGATGACCTGGATCGGTTCCGGCGTCCGTTGCCGAGACCCGTACGCCGGTGCCATTTTCATCAAAATTGGGCAAACCGTTATCGCTGGCATCGTAAAATGGACTAGACTATTTTACGATGCCAGCGATAATGGTCCAATGAATGAGCGTCCACGCTTGTACACTTCGGTCTTGCAGGATCACCTCGAAAGGCACAGGCAGATGGCGTTTGTTTCAGGTCCGCGGCAGGTCGGAAAAACCACCGTGTGCCGTTCCCTCAGCAATTCGTATCTCAACTGGGACAACTCCGATGACAGGCGAAGCGTCTTACGCGGCCCCGCATCACTGGCCGAGTCGCTACAATTGAATCGCCTGCGCGGAAAACCACCCGTTGCGGTTCTCGACGAATTGCACAAATACTCCAACTGGAAAGCATTGCTCAAAGGTTTCTTCGACACACATGGTGACAGAGTTCGGTTGATCGTGACGGGTAGTTCCCGGCTGGATATTTTCCGCCGGGGAGGCGACAGCCTGATGGGGCGTTACCTCTTGTATCGAATACATCCCTGGAGCGTCGGCGAGTGCTTAAGGACGGACTTGCCCGCGCAGGAAATTCAGTTGCCAGGCGAGATATCCACAGCGGATTGGGATGCGCTGTGGGAGCATGGCGGATTCCCTGAACCATTTCTGCGCCGGGACATTCGCTTCAGCCGCCGCTGGCGTTCTTTGCGACGGGAGCAACTGTCACGGGAAGACCTCCGCGAAGTCGCGCACATCACCGATCTCGGCACGATGGAAACCCTGATGCAACTGCTCGCCGAACACAGCGCTCGACAGCTCGTTTATTCGAACCTGGCCCGGGAGATCCAACTGTCGGTGGACACGGTGAAGCGATGGGTTGACCTGCTCGGCCGCATGCATTACGGGTTCCTCGTCCGGCCATGGTTTCAAAATGTTGCCAAGGCCCTGCGCAAAGAACCCAAATGGTTTCTCCGCGACTGGAGTGGATTGGCGGACGAAGGGGCGCGGGCTGAAACTTTCATTGCTTGCCATCTTCTCAAGGCGGTCGAATCCTGGACCGATCTTGGGTTTGGCGATTTCGAGTTGCGTTACTTGCGCGACAAACAAAAGCGCGAAGTGGACTTCATGGTAGTGCGCGACCGCAAACCCTGGTTCCTGGTCGAGGTCAAGCTCACCGACGCGAACCTATCCCCGTCGCTCGCCTATTTCCAGGCCCAGACGAAGGCAGTTCACGCTTTCCAAGTGGTTTTGAACTTGCCCTATGAGCAGGCTGATTGTTTTCAGATCCACCGCCCAATCGTCGTTCCTGCCAAAACCTTCCTCTCCCAGCTTCTGTGATGGGGAAAGCCCACATATCACTCCGGAGCACATGACAGAATTCTTCGGCCAAGCCGCTAGATCAAGGAAATCCTTTAATCCAAAGGGCCGGTTCAAGGGCCGGCAGGATTCGTCCGAAGGAGGTAGAAGAGCAACCCTCTTCCGTCCGACGGGATTTTGATCACCAGATCGCCCAACTCAACTTGAGCGGCGGTTTGGGGGAGTTGAAGCCTGACCCACGATTCCAGGTCCCGAGATTCCGCAAGATTCATCCGAATCACAAAATCACCGTTCGCATCTTTCTGAAGAAGTGGTGCTCCGAAGGCCAAACTCTTGGTCCGTTCAGCAAAAAACGAAATCACATCCGAATCGTTGACGTTTGGATCAAGGGGCGAGCCGGCTTCCACGCCGTCCGGGATGCCATCGCCGTCCGTGTCCGGATTGGCTGGATCGGTTCCCGTGTCCGTTGCGGAGACCCATATACCTGTGCCTGTTTCTGCGGTGTCCAGCAGACCATCGCCGTCGGTGTCGAGATCGGGGGGCGGACCATCCGTGACTTCGAGTATTTCGAATACCACATCCCGAGGTTGGGTTGAGAACTTGTCGAGGATCACCAGATTGGCTTGAAATACAAATCGGCGCCCGAGCAACGCGGTGTCCCCGAGAAGACCGATCGGGACAGAGGTGACAAACTGTTCCGCGGCAGGAACCACAGGTTCAGTTCCCGAGCTATTCAAGGTTTCCCCCTCGCGCACGGACCATTGAATCCGGGTAACGGGGAAGTCAGGCAGCCGGGAGAATGAGTGTCGTTGAGTGCGGCTCCAGTTGCCAAAAGCGTCCATGACCCGATAACCGAACGCGTACCGGCCCGGTAACGAAGGCATCGATTCCGGAACGATCTCCCCGGACAAGGTCTTGGTGGGCTCGGTTTGAAGGGCAATCGCATTTCCATGCCCCGGATCGTCGCCGATAAAATATTCGGCCCGGACCAGATCCGGTTTCTCCCGGATCGCGAACGAGTTCAGGAAAAAAGCGTGTGCGGATGGCGCGTTCCAATCACCGCGCTTGTTCTGAGCCCGGAAATAAAGAGTGTGAGACCCATGAGCCAGGTTCGAAAGATCCGGCTCCAGGTTCAGCGTGACAGCACCGGAGTCATCCGCTTCGAATAGAAGCGGCGTACCGTTTCCGTGACCCGGATCGATGTCCAGATAGTATTCAATGCGTGCTGGAGCGCCGTTGGAATCGTCAAGAGACGGAATGGTGATTCCAGAGACGGCCGGCACCAGGACAAACACCGCAAGCGCGGCACTTAGCTGCTTTATGCAGAAGTCCATGGATCGATCAATTGTTGGATTGCACTTCCACTGTGACCTTCAGGCCTTCACCGGCCCCAACCACACGCGGTGCTTCGATTCGGCTGATAATCGGAAGGGGCGGTTGCAGAGTCGGATTCCAAGCATGAATGCCCCCATAAATTCCAATGTCTTCGCCGTTTAACCCCGCTCCTTTGGCAGGACTGTCTGAAGTCAAAACATAGGGCTCTCCCCATGCGCCTTGATTGACAATAATGTCATTCAAAGATTCGAATCTTGGGTTGGATGCTGTTGGGAAGCTACTAGCGAACGAGTCCAGATCGGTGCGAACAAAATTGTTAAACCGCGCTAGAGGATCGCCCACTTTAAAGGTAACCGCTCCACCGCCGATCCTACTGCTAATAATATTGTTAAACATTCTCCCAGAAAACTGGATGTTCAGGCCCACCGATCCATATGAAAAATTATTCTCTCTCGCTACCATTAAGATATTGTTAAAGAAATCACCGTCGCCGAGATCGCCGTTCAAAAGCATATACTCGCCGTTGACGATATTATTTGCAAAAATCAAGCTGGATAGCGGCCTTTCAGAGCGGATGAAGCTCCCCTGAAAATAGTTATTGATAACGTGTAGATTACTCACCATTGCACCGACGGGAGCAGCTCCAGCAACACTCATCCGAAATTCCACCGCAGAAAATCGGTTCCTAAAGAAAGTAATTCCTTTCGATGGAGCATTAACACTTACTGAGCCTTCAAACACCAACCCCGTGAGGAAGACATCGTTCCCCGTGATCGAGAAGCTTCCCAGTTTAGAATCGACATTGGCGGCCTTTGGAAAAGAAGTTTCCTTCCCGTAACCAGAACCCACAATCGTGACAGACTTCGTTATCGATTCCAGCCCGTAGCGCGTGCCTGAGGGCATCACATAGATCGTATCCGCCGGCTGCGCCGCCTCCAGGGCTTCCGGAAGCGATTCAAAATCCGCCGCTTGATTCGCAGGATCGCGATCGACGACCCATACAGCAGCCGTTAAATCATTCAAACCACCCGCCAGTGCGAGCAGAATCAGGGGTGATGCCAAAGATTTGGTAGTTTTTGTGATCATGTTTGGTGTCTTAATGGATTCCATTCAGGTTCATTGAGGTTTTTTGGGCAGCGGTCAAATCACTCAACAGTTTGGCCGTGCCCGTGGTTCCAAACCGATATTCGCGCGCGACAACCCGCCATGGAGAGGGGAAAAAACGTTTCATTCCACCGCTTTCTACGACGCCAGGACCCCGATCTTGCCGTTCCAGCAACAAAATCTAAAAAAATTTTCAACTGGGTCTGTGGAGGTGGAATTCAGCAACAATAGGAGTGGAGTCCCCAAACGGCCTGTGGCCATTGAGGTCGCGGGCCGTTTTGGCTGCATTTTTAGCTTCATCGCGTTAGGAGCCTGTCTGAAAATTCTCATTCCATGGTAGGAGCCGAGGTGACGAGGCTCCAAAATTCTCTGAAAATCACCCGGTTTGGCAGTTCAAGAAGTGGACCTAAAGAAGTGGACCTACTTACGTCGGCACCACCTTTTCACGCTCCAAGAAGGCTTTGACTCTGAGGGCGTTGCGCATAAACTGCCAGCGCATCGCAGTGCCAGGCGAACTCGGGCGCATCTCAACTCGCGGTGTTGCTGGTACCAAGAATGGAAAGACGGATTCTAAATGGCGGGCGGTTCGCCACAACTCAGTGGAGCATCGTCCGCACCGCGTCGTCCGCTCCGGATCCCGCGCGGCTTGATGCCCTGGATTATTTGCTCCGGTGTTATTGCCCCGCCCTGGTCGAATATGTGAAGCGCCAATTTCGATTCGATGAAGACCAGGCGAATGACATGGTTCATGGCTTTGTTGAGGACCGGGTCTTAACGAAGAATCTGCTCGCGCATGCGTCCGAGGACCGGGGGAAGTTCCGGACATTCCTTCTTCAATCGTTTCGATCGTACACTCTCGACCAGATCAGATTTAGCCAAAGGCACATACGAAGTCCCAGGGGTGGATTCACGACGTTGGACCAAGCGTGCGACGAATTTGATACGGCTAACCCACAAGATCATCAGGCAGTATTCGACGATGGCTTTGCGCGACAAGTGATTGCCGAAGCGATTCACCGCACCCATCAGAAATGCCTGGCCGACAATGCGCCCGAAATCTGGGAGATTTTGTACGCGCGCGCGTTGGCACCGCATCTTGAGGAATTACCGCCGGAAGAATACTCGGTTCTGGCAAAGGAACTAGAACTCAAAGACATGGCGGAAGCGCACAACAAGCTGGCTTCCGGAAAACGAATGTTTAAGAAGTTTTTCAAGATGGTTGTCGAAGAATTTGCCGCTGACGAAAATGAACTCGAAGAGGAACTTCGCTATTTGAGAGGTTTTTTTGACTCCTGACGGCAAGATTCGCGTTTGGACGACGTAGGTACTTATAGGATCTTGCAATGCCAAACAACCCGGAAGAAAAACCTGAGGAACGGGATATTCGTCATCTCGACAAAAAAAAGATGGCGGAACTCCTGAAAGACCTGATCGATAACGATGATGAAGGTGCAGAAACCGATTCGCAGCCGGATGAACGGACCGAAGGACAATGACCTGAATTGCGCTGTTCTCTTTCCAAGAATGGTTCTCCGAACTTTCCTGAGAGCGTGTCTGAAAAGGTGGAGCCAACGTAAAAAGGTTCTCTTCTTCAACTCCGAAACCGGGCGAACTCCAAAGCATTTGGAGCCTCGTCACCTCGGTTCCTACCCTGGAATGAGAGTTTTCAGACACCCTCTGAGGTTTCTCAGCCTGATCCTGCTGGTGCTGGTCTTGGGCAAATCCGATCCGTCCAATTCTCAGAACATTTCGCTTGATGAACCTGTGGAAAAGGGAGCACCGCGGTCCTCGGACGCCGAAACGATGTTCCCGGAACCGGCCCATGATGCGGAACTCCGGCGACGCCTGGCCGGATTTCGGGAACGGATTCGCACATCCGACCCTACAAACTCGATCCCGGACCTTGCGTTTGAAGCGCTGGGCCTGCTGAGATCGTTGGCGGGCGAACCTGTTTCGAACAATGAGTGGAACCGGCTTTTGGCTTTTCCTGAGAGCTTAAGCAATTCCATTGCCGAGCTTGAACTCGCATTAGAAGCCGAATCCGCAAAGACCGTTTTCTCAGTGATTCCCGCCACTGACACGACCTCGGGATTGTTGGCATTGAATCCGTGGGGAGGCATCGACCAGGAAACACACTATCAGCCTCGATTTTCTGACCTTAAATACTGGACGGGTTCCCCTGCCCTCACACCCGTGCCACCATCCCTTCACGATTCTATTCCTTCCCGATATCGACTGGCCGAAATGCTCGGGCTCGGCACAAATCAGGTTCACATCGAAGTTTTCTTCATCGATGCAAAACTCTTTACAGCCATTGATTACGGGTTCGATATCACACAGCGAATCCGGCACGACGTGACAGGATCTTTTCAGCTCCAAGAAACGGGCGTCAGCGTCGAAACATTTCGCCGAATGATCGAAAGCAAAAGCCGAATCGGCACCCGCGAGATCGATCTGGGGCCGGAGGTAAAACCGCACAAGGTGGGCTTCCGATCCATATCCACCTCAGACGCCGCGAACAGCGTCCAAGGCACACGAGCCTGGGAACAAGAACGCCTGGACCAACGTCTGGCCCTGGAATCGCGGCCGGTCGGTCCGTCCGCAAGTCAACAAAATGACGAACACCAAAGGAATTCCGCCATCAACGAGGCCATTTCGCGCAAGCTCGAGTCCCTCCAAGAAACGGTCATCGCAGCCCAGACCCTGTTCCTCGAAGAGTCTCCAAGGGTGGAACGTTTGGACAACACGATTGCCGCCCTTCGAGACTGGGAAGCGAGTCATTCGGATTTCCTCTCATGCCTGATTCGTCCGATGTCTCCCAGACTCATCGGCAAACAGATGCTTGAGAAACAAATTGTCGATCAAGGCAAATCCAACTCGGCGATCCAATTTGACGAATTGCTTCCGGAGCAAATCCGAGCGGCGACTCTAACCATGGCTCACGGACTCCTTCATCGAGTTCCAGAGGCGGTGCAACCGGTCGCTTTGGAGATTTTCACGGCGATGTTGCAAAACCTTCCATCGCATTCGTTATTGCCCGGGCGCAAGATCGGATATATTCCCCGCGATCCTCGTAGGAGCCGACGTAAGGAGGCTCATTCTATCCGGATCGAAGGAAGTCAGAGCCACCTCACGTCGGTTCCTACGGTTCAGAGGTTCAAAGCGCGAGAGGTTCCGAAACGCTAGTTCCACGCATGTCTGATTCACCAGAGACATCCCCGACTGTTCGCCGCGCGTTTCCAACTTCTCGAAAAGCTCGGAGAAGGAACCGTGGCTTCGACGTGGTTAACCCTCGATACTGTTCGCCAGGAACAAGTGATTTTAAAAATACTCCACGAAGATATCGTAAGGGACGCGGGAGGATTTGGAGGATTGAAAGAAACATTGCGATTCACATCCAGTTTTCGGCATCAATCAGTGCTTAGCGTGTTCGATTTTTCCGAGTCGGAAAATCAGGTGTATTTCAGCATGGAAACGGCCCGGGGCGAATCGGTGCGCGATCGTATCGATGCAGCGGACAAATCTGGACAACCGATCGATGCCCGCACCATCGGGAAGATCATGTCCACCCTGTTGAACACGATTGCCGAAGGCCGTACGAATACTTTTCCTCACGGCGGGATCAAGCCTGAGAACATCTGGATGGAGCCGAATGACCGTGTTCGGATCAGCGAATTCGGAATCAACACGCTGGCAACACCCCGGAAACTGCTTTCCACCGCAGCGATTCTTAAGACAGGCCGATACATGGCCCCTGAGATTTACAGGTCCGAATTGGAACTTGATCACCGAACCGATCAATTTGCGATCGGCACGGTATGGTCGGAATTATTGCTCGCGGGCGGCGCGGATCCCGCCCAGCGTGTTTTGAAACACCAACGACAGGTTATCGCGCGATTGACCGCGGTGAATCCCTCGGACCGCTTTCCGTCGTTCGACACGTTGCTCGAAACGATAAGAGATCGACAAGCGCTCTCCTTAATAATGGAATCGACTCGGGAGTGGCCTCAGCGTGTCCGCAGAATATTCACGCCGGTTCTCAGTTTGATCGCCTTGGGAAGCGCAGCTCTGTTTTATGCCAATTCCATTCGCGAGTCGGGAGTCGAGAATACCCGAGTGCTTCAGTCACAGAGTGAGTTGCGCCAGCGGATTCGAGAAGTTGAGCACAGCCGGATGAGTCTGCTCGCGGAAGGTTTTTTGATGCCAGAGGTAAGCGATGCCCTGGTCCGTTATTTCTCGGCGGACACGGAATACGAGATTCTGGAATCGCTCAGCGAGGGAACGGCAACGGACGAAAATTTCGGCTCTTCCATGAAAACCCGATTAAACGCGCGAGAGGCCAGCATTGAACTCGCCCACGGAACGATCCGCCGTTTGGGTGAGATCGAAGGTGGGTTGCAGGCGCTCGGTCGGGTTTCAGACCGGACTTCGAAAAACCACGACGGCATCCCTCTCCCAATGCAATCCCTTCTCAACCGCGCGATTGAGGAGTTCCAGAGTGGCCAGTTCCATGCGAGTTTGGAAATCAGCGAACAGCTTGTGGCCAAGATCGGCCAATTCTTTGATGACAACTGGAAAACAGCACTGGCAAAGGCGGAAGAAAACAAATCGCAATGGAGAACCGCTTTGATTGAACATGGAATCCCCTATTCCGAACCCAACAAGAACCTCACCGGCATTCTACTACAAATAGGATTCAGCAACATCGCTTCGACAACGGCCGACGCAATCATCCGTGCCAGGGAAGTGAGCGAGACCTTTCGAGCATGGACAACCGAGTTGGAGCAACTTCCCCGGCAACGCCCGGGTTCGTTCCGAAATAGTCTGGGAATGCTCTTTGAAACTGTCGGATCCATTCAGGTTTCCGTGTGGGAAACTCGCATTCTGGATTTCCACGCTTATGTGGAAGCCACGGGATTCGATGCGAATCGTGCTTGGAGGGAAGAAGCGGCTCTGGTTGGACCGACCCATCCGGTAACCTCTGTCGCCCGGATCGACGGGGTCACGTTTTGCGATTGGCTCACCGGGAAAGAACACGCGATGGGAATGCTCCCAAAGCACCTGGCCTATTCATTGCCCACGGATCTTGAATGGAGCATGTTTGCGGGATTGGAAAACGAAAGGGGCGTGCAACCGTTTCAGCGCAGCTTCGAGGCACCCAGCCTCTATCCCTGGGAAAGCGACGATCTGGTTTATTCCAACCATGGGAACTACTTCACCCCGTCCAGCGCCAATGAAAGCAATCATTTCTTTGCAATGAAGGACCGCTTTACAACCACCGCGCCGGTCGGCCGATTCGCGCCCAATCGAAACGGCCTCCATGATCTGGGTGGCAACGTGTGGGAATGGGTTTCAACCCCCTACTTCGAAGAACCCGCCGTGCGGTACAAGGGTTCGTATATGGCCCGGGGCGGCGGGTGGCGCACGATCAATCTCGAGCAGATGAAAACCGGATACCGAATCAATCCCCCGGCAGGCCATCAAGAGATTGGTTTTCGCTGCATCATTCGGTCGAAATCCAGAGCGACGGAAAAGCCGGACAACCCACAATGAGCGACCCTAATCCACCCGCCGGCGATCGCCCGCCCAAACCGGTCTGGAAAATTCCGGGGCGGCGTTCCCGAAACAAACACACCCGACGCCCAGGGCCTGAAACCGGCGATAGACTGCAACTGGATCTGGCGATCGGATCGATTCGACCCGGTGATCACCTTCGAAACCGTTTCGAGATCAAGGAGCGAATCGGTGTTGGTGGAATGAGCTTGGTCTATCGGGCTGTCGATCTGAACCGTGGCGAGGAGGTTGCGATCAAGTTTCTCGGTCCAACCCTGCTTCAAGAACCCAACGCAGTGAAGGGCTTTATCAATGAAGCCAGGATCGCGTCCCGATTGAATCACCCGAACATCGTCAAAATTTATGATGTTCATGTGGACCAAGGCGTTCATTTCCTACAGATGGAACTCCTCAAAGGAACAAATCTCCGGGAATGGATGAAACGTGTCAGCGCTAAAAACACCAAACTGTCTCTCCGGCAGGTTTTGCCAATTCTTCTCTCGATTTGCGACGCTTTAAGGTTCGCGCATGAAACCACGGTTCATCGCGACTTGAAGCCGGAGAACATCGGTATCTCGGATACAGGCGAAGTCAAAGTGATGGACTTCGGACTAGCCCAGTTGCTGCAAAGATCGCAATCCTCTCTATTTCGAGAAACCGTGACTCAGATCAGCGCCGGCACGCCCTACTACATGGCGCCTGAACTTCTGGGTCATAATCAACCCGTGGATGCTCGCGCCGATCAGTTCTCGCTCTCTGTCATCGCGTATGAGCTTCTAACGGGCGATCTTCCCCTGGGATTGGCAGCGCCGCTTTCCGAACGCCGACCCGATTTGCCGTTGAGATTCGCACGCGCCATTGATCGCGGGCTCAGCCATCGTTCTTCCGATCGTTTTCCGTCAATCGGGGAATTCGCCAATGAACTTCAACAATCCAAACATCCCGAAGGAATAGCCAGTCGATGCCACAGAGAGTTTACGCATGCGCCCCGCTGGTTCAAATCATTGGCGCTATTGTCGTTGATTGTCGCTATCGGATACCCAGTGCTTCGGCGATGGGATCAGTCGCATAACGCGAGACAGGCCCGAACCGATCAACTCAACCATGCCATTGAGGACGCCGAACTGAGTTTCGCCGGACTCAGCGAACGAGTGCGCGAAGCGGAACTCACGAAGAACATTCTCACCCGGAGACTCGAAATCGAAACGGTTGCCCAAACCTCGGGAACGGCGGATTTCGCGCAGGAATCCCGGATCTACACCGTCTCCAATCAACTAAACGTCGCATCCGCTGTGTGGAATTGGATCGATCCGAGGGTTACGTCTCAGCGCGTCTTCATTGAATTGGACGAATGGCTAAAAGCAGCACGCTTCGCAGTTCGTAACCATCGGTTTGATGACGCGCTCGAGATCTTATCCCGCCTTCGAACAAAAGCCGATCTCCTTGAAGGCAACATGCCGCGGATCAGAACCGCGCTGGCCGCCAAAGATCGTATTTCATGCCTGCTGCTGGAAAAACAAAGCCTCGACACGATGACAACTGAAGGGTCTTTCGATAAACCCCCGATTAGTGGAGGACCGACGTCCCCGGAGGCCGAAAAACCAAATGACACCATCCATTTTCCGGGCTCGGAGACGTCGTCCCTCCAAAGCCAGTTCAAGGCCGCTCTTGCAATGCTCGAACGAGAAGAATGGCGTGACACCGTTGATCACTTGGAAGCCATCGAGCAGATCCTGAAAAGCGATCTCGAAATGCAATTTGCAGCCGCGGAAGCGGCGTTTAAAATGAGCCGCTCTCTCTGGATGGACCTTTTCCCGAAAGAACTCGGAGCGCCCGATCTTAGCTTTCTAGCGGACGTGGCGGGCATGGGTCGAAAGGCGAAGGAATACCATCAAACGGAACGATACGCTCTGGCAACCCGGGAACTGGAATCCGCATCCAACTATTACAACCGGTGGGCAAACGACGTCGTGTCAATGAGACAACGAACGGAGAAAAGCTGGTCTGAAGCGAAGTATAAGATCCAAGCCCTGGGGATGCGCTTTATCCGAATCGACGGAGTCTACTGGAGCGTTTGGGAAACACGGGTGATGGATTTCGCCAGGTGGCTGTCGGACAATCGGGAGATTTCTCATGAGGTACTGAGCTCAGCGAATCTCGCGAATGCCGACATCGGCCCCACGCACCCGATCACGGGCCTTGACCGCCTCACAACGGTGAATGTCGCGAACTGGTTTGGCTACAATATGATTCTTCAAGCAAGGCCGTACGGAAGGCTGCCCACGCAAGAGCAATGGGCGAGTCTTCATGCCTCGAATGAAATTGACGCCGAATACAAGTTCGGAATCTTCCCGAACAACAACAGACAACGCATGCTCATTGTAAAGCAGTATTACAGTGATTCGAATCTGGATCCGTCCGCCTACATCAAGCCGGTGGGCCTTGGCAATCCGAGTCCCGGAGGACTTTACGATCTCACTGGCAATGCCTGGGAATGGAGCAGCTCAACCGTTCACCTCGAAGCGGCGGAATCTTTCAATAGGGAACCCCTGAAGTGGATTCTCCATGGTGGCGGCCGATTCGGACAACACCGCTTCCACGAAAACGAACCCCCACGAACCAACTCCGTTTTTGTGTCACGGGAAGACGCGATCGGGGGACGGATCGTCCTCGTCCCCAACGCGGAACTGGATACCCAATCCGGTTGGGAAAACTGATAACGCAGGCCGTGGTCGCGGCCGCAGGTTCGCCAACCGCAGGTTCGGCGATTGACGCATCCCCCCAGCGGGAATAGGTTCGTATCCGACAAAACTATGATTGCATCCAGTTCCAAACCACCAGGCGCAGCGCCCTCGTTCCGCGTCGGCGACGAACGGCTGATCAAGGTAACCGAGAACGCCGCGACGAAAATCCAGTCCCTGCTCACCAAACAGGGGCGGGCCGGAGGTGTCCTGCGGGTCGCCGTGATCGGTGGAGGATGCTCGGGGCTTCAATACAAGATGGACTTGCAGGATCAACCCGCGCCCCGGGACATCCTTGTGGAATCGGCAGGCATCAAGGTGGTCGTCGACCCCAAAAGCGCCCTGTATGTGACGGGGTCCGAACTCGACTACAGTGACGCGCTGCAGGAGGGCGGGTTCAAGGTTGCCAATCCAAACGCAGCCACAAGCTGTTCCTGCGGAGAGAGCTTCAGCGCGTAGAACCGTCTCCCGGGCAACCCTGAGCTATCGTCTGATCCCAGCGCTCTCATTGCGACCGGGGCCCAAGAACCAAAGCCCTCCGTTTGCAAGATGATCGATCATTTCGCCACTTTCGACCAACCGCGCCGACCCTGGCTTGATCTTGAAGATCTAAAAAGCCGGTTTCATTCGCTTAGTTCACAGGCTCATCCGGACCGCAAACACGATGCGGACGCAGGGGAACGCCAGGACGCGCACGACCAATCGACGGCGCTCAACGCGGCCTACCAATGTCTGAGGGATCCCAAGAACCGACTGGCCCACCTGCTGGAACTGGAGCTTGGAAGAAAACCCGGGATCGTCGAAGAGATTCCCCAGGGATTGACTGATCTTTTTTTTGAAGTGGGAACCCTGTGCCGACAGGTGGACACGTTTCTCAAAGAGCGCGAATCCTGTCAGTCGCCGCTGGCGAAAGTGGCGGCGTTTGAAAAGGGACTCGCGTGGACGGATTCCCTGAATGCGTTGCAGGAGAAAATCAACGCGCGCCATGCCGGGAGCGTGGCAACACTGGAATCGATGAACCCGGCCTGGGAAAAGGCAGAATCGACTCCCGGACCGGAACGGCTCGCGCGGCTGCCGCTGGCCGCAGCGGAAGAGGTCCACCGCGACCTTGGATTCACAACGCGCTGGATTCAGCAGCTGCGGGACCGGATTGTCCGACTCTCGATTTGAAGGCCCGGCGGCCTGATCTCCCCAAATACGCGATCGAAGCAGCAGATTTCCCCCCGGGGGAAGGTGGCGCGAACCGCACCGCCATTCGTTTAAGAACTGAAATGGGCGAAGCGTCCTCGCTGAGCCGATCAACTCACTTTCGCTCAACCGCTTGTCGGCTCACCGGGACGGATTCGCCCTCCGAATGGCTTAAACGAATGGCAGTGGCGCGAACCGTCCCGGTGAGCGAATCGAACACAGCGGCTTCGGACACCCCGCGGCTCAGCGGGGACGCTTCGCCCTACCGCCGTTGGGAGGTATTCGCCCCCTGCCCCGGACACCTCCAAAAAGCTCGTCGTTCGTTCCAGATTACCAGCAGGGGCCGACACTAATTGCGCATCGCACGCGGCCTCGGTCCCACCGAGCTCATGTCGATCGGACGAAAGCCCATCTGCAAGGCTGGCGAAATCGAACGCAACCGGAAATCCCCTTTCTCAGGGGCCTCGAACAACGGATCGGCAACCACGGAATGAAGATCATGTCCGCGCTGACGCCATTGTTCCAGGGAAACACCCGCAAAAACCATTGACTCCGGAGTCGCTCCAGGTCGCGCGTCAAAATAGAGATTGCCGTCGATCAGGTAGTTGTCATTTGACCAATTGCTCCCCAGCAATTTGCCCGAATTGAAATAGACGATGTTGTTCGTGAACACAAACGACCGATGAGCTTCGGCGCGGGTACGCATCACCTGAAACTCACGGCCAAAAGCAAAGATGTTGTTTCGCACCACATTGTCCCGGCCATAATGTTGGTGAAATCCCGCGCTCTTGGTCCGATACACCACATTGTTCTCCCAGAGAATATCCGTGCTCCCTTCATCCGGATACAGGCCCCAACCGCCGTAGGTAAACGCATCGACGTCGTGGATGAGATTGTTCCGGATGACGGTTCCTTTCTGAATGCCCAGCGTGTAGACCGCACCCATGTCGCTGAGCCTGGCCTGCCCGATGTCGTGCAGGTGGTTGAACTCCACCACATTCTCCCGGCACGGCGTCTCCCGGTATCCCCAGTTCCATCCCACCGAAATCGCCGTGTAGAACAGATCGTGAATATGATTGTGTGTGATCCGGTTCCCCCCGCTCTGGAGCACAAACACACCGACAGCTGGAGGGTAAACGCGACCCAGGGCGTGCATGTGATTGTCACTGACGACATGACCGTGGTTGGCTTCAAAGGCGGATTCCCGAATCGCAGGTTCACCCAGGCGCACCCCGCCCGCGCCGAGGTCGACCATCTCGTTCCCAACAATCCGCACGCGCCGGCAACCCCGCCCCAACTCGACGGCGTATCCGGCGAGATGACTGAATACACAATCCTCGATCACGCAGTCCTCCATGCCTTCGGCCCGAATATCCCCGGGTGTCGCAATCGCAGCCTGGGTGTCGGCGTATCCGTTCTCCCCCAGAGTCCAGTCGGTGTGCGAGAAGGTCACCCCCCGCAACACAACATGCGCCACAGGTCGTTCCCCGGACAGATCGCCCTGGAACCGCATCAACTCCTCCAACCGGGGTGCCACGACTTCGATCCCGGTCAAATCCTGCCCTGGCAATGCCCAGTACGTCAGCACACCACTCTCCCGATCGAGGTACCATTCGCCCGGTGCGTCAAGGGCGTCGGGTGTGTTCTCGATGAAGTAACGCGCGTTTTTTTCCTTGTTCGACGGACGCGGATCCCCGGAGAGCGTTGCGATCTGTCCGGCTTCGTCCACGCTCCGGATCTGCATCCGGATATCCGCCCAGGCCAAAAGCGCGATCACCTCAACATCCCCCCGGTCGGCCCACTCCCTTCGGATGTCACCCGGTGCGAACTTCAATTTCACCGGTTTGTCCTGCGGGCTCTCCCCCTGGATCCGGAAATACCCGTCGTTCGGCGTTCGAGCGCGCTGTGCGCGTTGTCCGTTCACAAACAATTGCCGGAAGTACCAGCGCCCCTCCTTCACGCCCGGAACAGCCACACGCCAGGCTCCCGGGCGTCCGTCAACCCGTTCCCATCCGGTGATCCTGCGACCACCACTCAGGATCGGTTTTTCGCCAGGATAATTCTCGATCACCATCGGTTGATCAGCGGCAACGCCCGAGTCCTCAGGGCCCAGCACAACGGGTTTCTCGAGTTCATACACCCCGCCACGGAGCACGATGCGAACACCTCCCGCCGCCTTCCTCTCCTCCGGTGACAGGGCACGGACCGCCTGGAGCGCGGCCTCCAGCGAAGCGAACGGTCCGTCCCGGCGATCAGCCGAGGCTTCCCTGGGTTGACCGGACCACGCGTCGTCCCCATCCGGCGCAACATGGAACCGGAGCGCTGCCTCATTCACACCAGGCATCAGGAAGCAGGCCAACAGAAGCAGAGAAATCGCTTTCATAAGTATTTAAGAATCCAAAAACCGTCATCAAACCTTGAACAGAGCAAACCACGAACCGGGCTGCAGACGAAAGGCCAAACACCGCGAGCGTTCGAGTGCTGCAGGACCGATGTCCACACCAATCAATCGCACTCATACCGAATACGGAATGTACAAGTTACCGGAAGATTGGTGTCTGCCGGGGCATCCGGCTTTGACAAACATCAATCCTTCACACGAATTGGTGTGATTCCCAGGAAATCTCACACCACGGCCATCCGGCCACGAAAAGGTGGCGAGTACCGCCCTGCCATTCGTTCGAGGGATTCGGTGGCGGTGGGCGCGCCGCGTGGGTGTGTTGCACCGCTGGACGCGGCGCTTGTCTGTCGCAGCGCGACAGACTCCACCCTGCTGCATCCACCCTGCTGCATCCACCCTGCTCCATCCACCCTGCTCCATCCACCCTGCTCCATCCACCCTGCTCCATCCACCCTGCTCCATCCACCCTGCTCCATCCACCCTGCTCCAGACTCCGCCCTGCCCGGCAGCTGCCTCCGCCGAGATCGTTCCCGGCGGCAGTCCGTTTGGAGCGCATGTTTGCAATCGGGATGGATTCCACGGCATGCCCCCCGAAGAACGACGTCCCCGGAGGCCGATTCGAAGCCGGCTCCTTTGACAGAGCACCGGATCGCTGGTATGGAATGACATGTCTCAAACGCCATTACTCCGGTGGTTTTCCTGCCTCCCAATCCGAACAACGGCAGCCTTGAGCCTTGCGATCCTGTTCACCCTCCTCTGCCTCGGAAAGCCAACGCATGCGGGCGAATGGTTCGTCGCCACGGACGGCGATGACACGTGGTCCGGCACGTTGGCGAAACCCAACGCCGGTCACACCGACGGCCCCTTGGCGACCCTGAACGCCGCCCGCGACAAGGTCCGGCAGCACACAACGAAGGAACCGGTGATCATCTCCATGAGGCAGGGCGTTTACGCTCTCAGCAGCGCCTTCGAGTTGACTGCGGCCGACTCCGGCACGGCGCAGGCACCCGTAGTTTTCCGAAGTTATCCCGAAGAAACCGCAACGATCTCCGGAGGCCGGGAACTGGCGGCATTCCACAAACTGACGGATGCAAATATTCTGGAGCGTCTCCCGGCATCCGCCCGGGGCGAAGTGTGGGTGACCGATCTTTCCCGGGAAGGCGTCGTGGATTTCGGCACTCCGACGAGCGCAGGCACACGGGCGGAACTGTTTTTTGATGGCGAACCGATGACGCTGGCACGCTGGCCGGACGAGGGGTTTGTGAAAGTACAAAAGGTGGTTGGAGGCAATCCGATCACGGTCCACGGCATCACGGGAGATTCGATCGGCAAGTTCGTTTACGAAGGCGACCGCCCCGAACGCTGGAAAGCGGAGACGGATCTCTGGGTGCACGGCTATTGGTTCTGGGACTGGTCGGACGCATTCCAACCCGTGCAGGCAATCGACACCGGGGCCAGGACCCTTGATCTCAAGCCCCCTCACCACAACTACGGCTACCGCAACGGACAACGTTACTACGCGCTGAATGCCCTGAGCGAACTCGACCGTCCCGGCGAATGGTACCTCGACCGAACCGCAGGGCGGCTCTACCTCTGGCCCCCCGCCTCTCCGACCGATCACCGGATTGTTTTTTCCGTATTGCCGACGTTGCTCCGCCTCAAGAACGCCTCCTGGATCACGTTTGAGGGGCTCACCTTCGAGGCCAGTCGGGGCACGGCGGTGACGATTGAAAACGGCACCGGAAACCGCATTTCAAACTGCCTGCTGCACGACATCGCGGGCTGGGCCGTGTCGATCTCAAACGGCACCAACAACGGTGTATCCGGATGCGAAATCACGCAGGTCGGCGAAGGAGGCGTTTCTCTGAGCGGCGGAGACCGCATGCAATTGGTCCCCTCCGGGCATTACGCGGAAAACAATCACATCCACGGATTCGGCCGTATCTTCCGGACCTACCGACCGGCGGTGGGAATCGACGGGGTTGGCCAGCGTGTGGTTCACAATCTGATCCATGACGGTCCGCACAACGCCATTCAGCTCGGCGGAAACGATCATCTGATCGAGTTCAACGAGATTCATCACGTCTGCTACGAAACCGGCGATGTGGGCGCGTTCTACATGGGCCGGGATTGGACCGCGCGGGGGACGGTCATTCGGCACAACCATTTCCACGACATACAGGGCCCGGGCCTGCACGGTGCGATGGGCGTCTACCTCGACGATTCAGCCAGCGGCATCACCGTGTTCGGCAATGTTTTTCATCGCGCCGGACGGGCGGCTTTCATCGGTGGCGGCCGCGACAATCTGGTCGAGAACAACATTTTCGTCGACTGCACCCCCTCGGTGCATGTCGATGCGCGCGGTCTGGGTTGGATGCGCGATCACGTGGAGGCGGGCGGAGTGCTCCCCCAACGCCTGGCCGCGATGCCAAC
The DNA here is from genome assembly GCA_021733945.1 of Verrucomicrobiota bacterium. GTDB lineage: Bacteria > Verrucomicrobiota > Verrucomicrobiia > Limisphaerales > SIBE01 > JAIPJX01. The sequence goes on from JAIPJX010000004.1 coordinate 56,116, forward strand.
CTCGAAGCCACCCTGGAGCGAACGTTACCCGCGCCTCCTGGGTCTGCTCGACGACGAACCGGGAGCACCCAAGGGAAACCGGATCGTGCGCAACATCAGCGTGGGCGGCACCTGGAAGAACATCGAGAAAATCGCGGAACCCCTGGTGGTTTTCGAAGACAACTGGGTTGATCAGGAGCCGGGCTTCATTGATGCCGCCCGGTTCAACTTCCAGCTCCGCAACGATGCCCCCGCCCTGCGAACAGGATTTAAACGCATTCCAATCGAACAAATCGGACTGCTGCCCCGTTCGGAACGATCGGCGCCACCACCGCGGCCCTGAACTATTCCTCCGCCTCCGGGTCCTCAGGCACCACGGCACGTTCCAACCGGAGCCGGGAGACCCGCATGCCGTCCAACTCCTCGACATGGAGTTCGTGTCCACGCAGCGGGATTCGGTCGCCCACTTTTGGAAAACCGCCCAACAAATGGGTCACGAACCCACTCGTGGTGGAGATCCCCTCCTCCTCGAGCGTCTCCCCCACCAGATCGGACAGGTCATGGAGAGGCAAAGCGCCGTCCAGCTGCCAGGTGCGATCGGTAAGCTTTTGAAGCAGGGGTTTTTCCTGGTCGAACTCATCCTGAATCTGGCCGACCAGTTCCTCGAGAATGTTCTCAATGGTCGCCATGCCGACCGTGCTGCCGTATTCATCGACGACAATCGCCATGTGGAGCCTACGTTCCAGAAACAGCTCGAGCAGTTTCTCCAGCCGCGCGGTCTCGGGCACGTAGATCAGTTTGCGCACGGAACCGACCAGGTCAGCACCTCGTTTGGCCGTGTCGCGCACGGCGTACAGATCCTTGATATGCACGACGCCGAGGGTGTGGTCCAGGTCGCCCTTTTCACAGAGCGGGAACCGCGAATACCGGGACTTTTCGGCCACATCGAGGCATTCGGCGATGGAGAAATCCGTGTCGAATTCCACGATCTCGTGCCGGGGACGCATGACATCGCGGGCCACACGGCGGCGCAGATCGAGCGCGTTGAGCACGATCGCGCGTCCCAGCGAACTGCGCCCACTGGTGCCATGCGGGGAAGTGAACAAGAGCCTCAGTTCATCCTCCGAATGCGAGTGGGCGGCCTCCCCCTCCATGACCAGGCCGAACCTTCGCAGAATCCACCACGAGGCGCGGTTGAGCATCCAGATGAACGGGAACGACGCGCGATGAAACCACTCGAGCGGCTCGGCCAGCCAGAGGGCGGTCGGCATCGGTTTCTGAATCGCGAGCGATTTGGGGGCCAGCTCACCGGCTGTGATGTGGAGGAACGTGATGATGGAGAAACCGACCACCACGGAGATGGATTCACGGACCCCTTCGGCATGAATACCCGCCCAATCCATGATCGGGCTGAGGATGGCGGCAAACACAGGTTCCCCGACCCAGCCGAGCCCCAGACTCGCCAGGGTGATCCCCAGCTGACAGGCGCTGAGGTACGAATCGAGGTTGGACACCACCCGTCGGGCGATCTTGGCGCGGCGGTGCCCCCGGGAAACCAGGGCATCCAGCTGGGTGTCCCGAATCTTCACCAGCGCAAACTCGGCGGCGACAAAGAACCCGTTCAGCAGGACGAGGAATGCGACGATCAGGAGCTTGAAGCCAATGGCGAACAGAAGATCCGGGTTCACAAGCTGACCTCGCCGAAAATCGATTTAAGGATGTCCTGAAGGCTTACGATTCCGATCTCGCGCTGGTCGATGCCCACGACAATCGCCAGGCGTTGTCCGGCTCGCTGCATCCTCTGGAGGACCTCCTCCAGACGGAGATCCTCCCGGAGATACAGGGCTGGTTGCACAAAGGCACCCGCCGGCTTCGATTCATCCAGCTCTTTCAGGTAAAGCATGCTCCTCAAACTCGCAATCCCCATCACACGCCGTCCCGCCCCTTCGGGCCGCCACACCGGCAGACGGGTAAAACCCGAATCGCGGCAGAGCTGGAGCAGCTCGCGCGCGGGCGTGTCGACCATCACCCCGACCACCTTGGCAAACGGGACGGTGACCGAACGCAGGGTGATGGTCTGGAGATCGAGCACCCGGTTGATCATGGCCTTCTCCTCGGAGGTCAGGTCGTAATCCGCCTGCTGCATCACCACCCTGAGCTCACTGCGGTTGCCAAACACATGCCCTTTGAACTGGGTGCCGCCGCTCAACCAAAGGAGGCTGTTGGAAATCAGCGTCATCAGCGAAACAATCGGCGAGAGGATAAAATGAAAGAACCGGAACGGGAGCACCAGCAGCAGACACAACCGGGTGGGAAACAGTCGGAACAACATTTTTGGCAACAAATCGAACAGGGCGTGAACCACAAACGCCACGGCACCAAATGCGAGAACAAATGCGATCGGGAAACCCGACAGCGCCTTGTGCAATCCCACGCCAAGAAGACTCAATGCCGTGAACGCAGCCAGGGAGTTCCCAACAAGAATGGTCCACAAAAAATCTTCCGGTTCCTCCAGGTACCGGTGCAGGACCAGCGCCGAACGTTCTCCGGCGCGCACCTGCTGCCGGATCCGCAATCGGCTCAGGGCGAAAACCCCGGCCTCCATGCCGGAGAACAGAAACGATAATATGAGGCAGACCCCAATGAGAATTGCCAAGGAAACATTCATTCAATCAATGCACCCATACCGAGTCACCGCATCCCTTTTTAAAAAGTTTCATTTCCTGAAGACTTCCACCTGCAATTCCTTGATCCGTCGTTCATCCACAACCAGCGCCTTGAGGCGCAACCCGCCGAATCTGGCCGACTGCCCCTGAACCGGCACCACCCCCAGCTTGAGCAGCAGTAACCCGGCCATGGTATCCACTTCCGGCACCTCGCCCAGGGCGGGGTATTCCCGACGGAAATCGTCCAGACGCATCGTGCCATTCACGCGCCACTTGCCGTCCCCCAGCTTTTCCATGATGAACCCTTGAGCCTCACCCTCACTGTGAATCTCGCCCACCACCTCCTCGAGGATGTCCTCCATGGTTACCAGACCGGCGGTGCCGCCGAATTCATCCAGCACAATGGCCATCCCCCGTTGCTGGCGCTGCAGGCTCTTGAAGAGTTGCAGCAGATTCATGCTCTCGGGCACAAACGACGGGAATTCGATGGCTTCCGACAGATCGATCTGCGGGTTGAGCAGGAGCGTGCGCGTATTCAGAATGCCGACAATGGTGTCCGGCGTCTCATCAAAGAGAGCGATGCGGCGGTGCCGGAGAACCCGGGCGGCCGCGATCATCTCTGAAACGGGAAGATCGTCCGGAATCGCCGCCATCTGAGCCCGGGGCCTCATCACATCTCCCACGGTGCTCCGGTCCAGGTTGACCACCTGCAGGATGATCTCCTTTTCCGATTTTTCCAGGGCACCCTGCTGATAACCCATCTCAACCAATTCCTGATATTCAGAATCGGTCAGCGTGGGACGGGCATGAAATGACCTGGGAACCAGCACGCGCAGCAGGAGCGTGTTCAACCGCGTGGCCACACCCCGCATCGGACCCGTCACCGCCCGAACCAGAAGGACCGTGCGCGCCAGGCGCAGGGACCACTGCTCCGGGGACCGCACCGCGAGGGATTTGGGGACCACCTCACAGACAACCAGCACAAAGACCACAAGTCCCGCAATCGTCCAGGCGATCGGCCACCCCTCCCGCAACGCCACCCAGAGGGAGATCCCGATGATCGCGGCATTTGAAAAGGTATTGCCAAGAACGAGAGTCCCGAGGAGGTCCTGCGGCGCCTTGAGGAGGTTGCGGACGCTCCCGCCGGACTTTGGGAATTCCGATGCCAGCAGGTCGATCCTCCATTTGCCAAGCGAAAAGAGAGCCGATTCAGCCAGGGCAAAGAAGAAACTGGCTCCGGCAAACAACAGAACTCCAATGAGCTCAACAACAGGCAACTGCACGTAGCCGGAGTATCCTCCATAACTTCAGCTTACAAAAGGCAAAAAGCGTCCCAATCGAGATTCAGTTCCGATTTTCCCCTTCCTCCCCCCCACCGACCCGCGAAACCCGCCCCAATTCGCACTGACTCCGGGAAATGACGGCTCAGGGAGCCCGGTGAACCCCGCACCCGCTTCTTCGACTGCCCCCCTTTTCAGGGCATTGCCGCGCCTTTCCGGATCCAATCGAGGATCATTCCGATTTCGTCGCTGGCCAGGGCCTGTTTTCCGGACGGCGGCATCACATCGTCATCGTCAGGTGGCAGCAGGATCCGTTCGACCAGGTAACTCCGGATCGGATCGCCGGGCACAATGGCAGGCTCGCCGCTGTCGCCTCCTTTGAGCGCGATCTCGGGGAGATCCAGCCGATAGCCGCCCTTCTGCTTTTCAGGACCATGGCAGGAATAACATTTCTCCTTGAGAATTGGCATGATCGTCTCCACATACAAACTCTGTTGATCACTTAAACCGGAAGTCTGGACCTGGGCCGCAGCCTCAGGCTCGACCAGCTCCCGGATAAACGCCGGAGCGTTTTTCACCAAATAGTTGGCACCGTGTGTCAGGTTTCCTCCCAGATGCCCGGCGACACCCACCAGCAAAAGCGTGCCCACCAGCACCCCCCGATAGAGGCCGATCCAGATCCGGCACGAATCGTTCCGGAAGGCCAGTTTCTGGAAAACCAGGGTCGCCAGCGTCATCACTGGCACCGCCATGCCGTAGGTCCGGTGAAGCTCGACAGCCTCCAGATCATACCCGCCCGTACCGGCTCGCATCCAACCGAAACCCGCAGCCACAATCCCCGCCCCAAGGCTGAGCCACAGAATCAGCGCAATGACCGGCCGCAGGGCTTCGCTGGGTCGGATCATTCGGTAGAATTCCAGAATGCCCACCACGGTCAGGAACCCGATTGGGAAATGCAAAACCACCGAATGGAACGGTGCCAGAAACGGGCTCCAATGAAAAAGGTCGGAACTTCCCGCCGGATCAGCGGCTTGAACCGACAGGCCGGACAAAATCATCAGGGAGAACAGACCGAGGGCGGCAACACAAGAATTTCTCTGAGTTAGATCACGACGATGCATAATTTGGAAGCCAAGGTTCAGCCTCCCCAGTAAGCAGGAAGGTCCTCCTTTGTGTCGAGAAGGATTTCTCGGATCGCAGACAACGCGCCAAGGAGGCGCATCCGGAAAACAGGGTTCATAGGCTCGGGCCATTAACACGCCCGGGGCCACAATGTGCCATCACAAATCTTGCTGAACTGCCACCAAATATTGTGAACATCCCTCGCGGGGACGTCGCAGGCTTGTAACTTGGTCGCCGATCCGGTTGATTGGGATCGAAGGATCGGTTTCGGCCATGAAGCCGATCCCTGGAACCATGCCTGTCCGGGAACTCACAAACATCGCGGGCCGGGTGCCTGGGACGGACAAGGATGTTTCAAACAAACGCTGCGAACCTCTCCGGAGGAAACCATATGAACACTGATTCACACAGATTAGGGGACGAAAGAACGACGCCCGGACACCGCGCAACCGGAGCGCTCCCGGGGCAATTTCGGGCTTGGTTACCGGTTGGGGCATGGACACTGGCCTGCCTGCTTCTGACGAACGGAGACAGGCCCTGCCAGGGGGCCGACTCCATCGACGCGCAGAATGTGGTCTGGACCACGCCCAGCAAGGATTCTTCGGGTTCCATGCCGATTGGCAATGGCGACATCGGACTCAACGTCTGGGCGGAGGAGAATGGGGATATTCTGTTCTACATCGGAAAAACCGATGCATGGGACGAGCAGGCCCGCCTGCTCAAACTCGGCAGGGTCCGACTCCGGTTCACCCCCAGCCTGGCGGGAACATCGTTCCGACAGGAACTGCGGCTGCGCGAGGGTGAAATCCGAATCGTATCCGGTCCGTCCAAGTCCCCCATTGGGATCCGGCTCTGGGTGGATGCCAATCATCCTGTAATCCGTGTGGAAGCCGAGGGCGACGCCCCGTTCTCGATGCGTGCAGACCTGGAGATGTGGCGCACCGGGATGCGTCCCTTAACGGGTGCCGAAGCACACGGTGTGGACGGCTTGGGAAAAGCACAGAGTCCGTTTGTTTATCCGGACACCGTGGTCGAAGCCCCCGGTGACGGGGTTGTCTGGTATCATCGGAACCAGTTCTCCATCTGGCCGACCACCCTCCGGCACCAGGGACTGGACAACCTGGGATCCGATGCCGCAGATCCACTTCTTCATCGCACCTTCGGTGGATCGATTGAGGGCAAGGGCTTCCTCCGCGTTCAGCCAACGACGCTGGAATCCCAGTCGCCCCAGCAACGGTTCGAGCTGCGCATACCGGTGCATGCGGCCGCAAACGCCCGTCCCGAAGCCTGGTTGACAGGCCTGAACAAACTCCGATCCCAACTCGACGCAGAGCCGCTTGAAGCAAGCCGCTTGAAGCACCGCCAATGGTGGGCTGACTTCTGGGATCGAAGCTGGATCCGGATCCATCGGCTCGGGGCCGAGGAACTTGTAAAAAACGGTTTCCGCGATGAAACACGCGACGTGGTGAACGGGTATGTCCTGCAGCGTTACATCAATGCCTGCGGCGGGCGAGGGATCCATCCGATCAAGTTCAATGGATCAATCTTCACGGTGGACACCTTCCGGCAGCTTGATCCCGATTTCCGGCGCTGGGGCGGTTGCTACTGGTTCCAGAACACCCGCCTCATCTACTGGCCCATGCTGGCATCCGGAGACTTCGATCTGATGCGTCCACTCTTTCGAATGTACCGGGAGGCACTGGACCTTGCAAAAGCACGCACACGGGAATACTACCAACACGACGGTGCCTTTTTTCCCGAAACCCTGTATTTCTGGGGCACCTACTCCAACGGGGAGATGGGATACGGCTGGGATCGCGAAGGCCTGGCCCCCGGCGTCGCAGCCAACACCTACATCCGCCACTACTGGTCGAGCGGGCTTGAACTCACCAGCCTGATGCTCGAATACCACGCCTTCACTCACGATGAGACCTTTCTCGCAGACACCCTGCTGCCGCTGGCCAGATCGATCGTGCAATTCTATGATCTGCACTATCCCCGGAAACCCGAGGGCACGATCCGGTTCGCCCCCACCCAGGCGCTCGAAACCTGGCGTGACTGCGAAGATCCCATGCCGATCATCGCCGGGCTTCGCATCGTGTTGAGCGGTCTGTTGAATCTGTCTGCCGAACAAACCACCCCGGCCGAACGCACCTCCTGGGAACGGCTGCGTTCCGAACTGCCACCGATCCCGGTTCGATCGGTGGAAGGGTTCAGTTTCCTGGCTCCAGCCGCAAAATTCGACGGTCGGCAGAATCAGGAAAACCCGGAGCTTTACGCCGTGTTTCCGTATCGCGTCTTTGGAGTTGGCAAACCGGACCTCGAGCTAGCCCGGAAAAGTTTCCTGCAGCGCGAATTCAAGGGCACCCGGGGCTGGCACCAGGATGACACGCAGGCCGCGCTGCTGGGCCTGACGGATTCGGCGCGGGACTATGTGGTGCGGAGGTTCTCAGACAGGCATCCGGAAAGTCGGTTTCCGGCGTTCTGGGGACCGAACTTCGACTGGGTGCCCGATCAGTCCCACGGCGGAAACGGACTGATGGCCCTGCAATCCATGCTGCTGCAGTGGGACGGGGACAAGCTGCTGCTGCTGCCGGCCTGGCCGGAGGACTGGGATGTCGACTTCAAACTGCACGCTCCTGGAAACACCGTCGTACAGGGCACCGTGCGCAACGGCAAACTCAGCAAGCTGCAGGTCACCCCTCCGGCACGGGCCGGGGACGTGATCGACTTGTCGGCGCTCCAGCCATAACGCAGGCGTCATTCCCACGGGGAATGGACTCTTGTCGGCAAAAAAATTGAGGCGAATTGATATCAATTCGCCTCAATCTGAAATTCGATCCGGCAGGGTTCAACCCCGCTCGCGGCTAGGCGGCCTTCTTGGCCTGCCCACCTGCGCCATCGATGTGCAGCGGTTTATAACCGCCGATCGCCTTGAAGTACAACAACAGCAGCAGATAAATCAGCGCCATCGTTGCCGGAATTGCAGAATCCGCCCTCAAGGTCTTGCGATCCCCCTCAATGGAGGATTTCTGAACCTGACGTTCGGTCTCGCTGAGCTTGTCAAGAGCGGCCTGAGGATCGGTGTTCCCGGCTGCGGCCAATGCCGTGCGGGCATTCGCCAGTTTTGTCTGCACTTCGCCGAGCTTGGCACCGTCCAAACCATGCACCTCGCTGAAGAAGAGAAACTTGCTCGGTGCGGCGGACTTGTATTCGGTGAAGGCAGCCGCGTTTGCTGTTTGAAGGGATTCGCCGGCGAAACGATCCTTGGCATAGCCCAACCCGGGCGAACCGATCAGACCGGCGCTCATCATGCCGATGCCGCCCATGATGCTCATCGCAACCGCCCCGGTCCTCGGGAACCGATCTCCCACGACCGCCAGCATGGTTGGCCAGAAGAAGGTCTTGCCAAGGGCATAAACCGTCAGGGCCAGAATGGCGGTGGCGAAGGTGGTGATGCCACTGACCAAATTCAACCCGACGATGGCGAGGCACGAACACACCAACAGAATTCCAATCGGGGAAAGTTTCAGCTTCTTCTCAATAAAATCGGCGGTGAATCGAAGCGTGAACATCACCAGAGAGGTGAACACAAACAGGATCTTTCCCTGAGCCGGAGTCAGGATGTTTCCGGTGATATTCTGGATCCATCCGTCGGTTCCCAATTCAACGGCACCCACCAGGGAATGCGTGAGGAAGAGCACAAATATCAACCAGGCACCCACGGAGAACTTCGTCAGGTAACCCAACACCAGCAACAGAGCGACCGCAAGCGCAGCACCAAGGCCGGTTGAGAGACCGAGCGCTCCACTGAAGAAAAGATAAAGAACGAAGCAGACCACCAGACTGCCGAGAATTCCAACGTCCTTGTACATCTGGCCGAAGCTCAAGCCCTTCTGGGAAGCTTCGGATTTGGGCATGTGCTGTCCGAGGAACATCAGACCGTAGATGGCGGTGGGAACCAGGAACAGGGCCAACTGGACCTTCCAATGGAAGGATTCTCCCATGGTCCAACCGATCAACCCCCCAATCACCAAACCGGCGGGCCAGCTGGCATGGAGAATGTTCAGGTAATGGGTTCGGTTTTTCGGGAACAGGGTCGCGACCAGCGGATTTGCGACGGCTTCCAGAGTGCCGTTGGCGATCGCAAAAATGAAGGTTCCCCAATAAAGATAACTATACGCGGTATCCGGTGACGATGCTGCAAAAGTAACGACAGCCGACAGGACGTGAAAAGCAAAAGCGGCGAAGACGAGTTTCCCGTAACCGATCTTGTCGACAATCACCCCGCCAATGATGATCCCGAAACAGAATCCCGTAAACCCGGCACCATTGATGGCCCCGAGCTGGGTGGCATTAAAACCGAAAGAGGCACCCCAGTTGGCAAGGATGCCACCCCGGATGCCGAAACCGACACCGGCGGCGAGAATCGCCATAAATCCGGCCCACAACAAACGCGCTGAATTGGGCGCTATTCCGTCTTTCTTAATGTTCATAAAGCTACTGTTTTGGGTTGATACGAACTGCTGTCTACTTCTGGAAAGTCAAAAACCATCACTGCGTGAACGCGGGGAGCCTGACGATCTTGCCACCAGCGAGAGCCGACTCATGGGCGCAAAGGCCCACGCAGGTCCAGTTGGCTGATTCCCGCGCATTGGGAAACGGATCGCGATCCTCGAGGAGCGCCGAAACAAATTCATGCACCAAATGCGGATGCGAACCGCCATGCCCCGCGCCCTGGGTGAAGCTGAGGTGGGTCTTTTTACCCAGGTCGTAGACACCCTTCGTGGTAAACTGTCGGATCGGCTTCGGAAGCAGCTTCGCGTAGTCCGGCACTTTGACTTTCCTGGGGATCTTGTGCTCGGGCAGTTTGGCGGTGTGCAACACATGGGGTTCGTGCTCGATCAGACTCCACTCAAAGGAACGTTTCGATCCGAACACATCGATGCTCTCGCGATACTGACGCGCCACATCGAACAACGAACGATGAATTCGGGCGGCCAGATCCGAGTTCTTGAACTTGATGTGAGTGGTTTCGACAGCGAACGGGGAATTGTATTTCTTGATCAGCTCCTTGCGAATCGTGCCCGAACCGAAGCACGAGACATACTCCGCGGTCGCCCGGGTCAACCCGCAAACCGGTCCCACGCAATGCGTCGCATACCACATCGGCGGCAGCCCCGGCCAGTAGTTTGGCCAACCATCCATGTCCTGCTGATGACTGGCCTGGAGGAACTGAATTTTGCCCAACTTCCCCTTTTCGTACAACTCCTTGATGTAAAGAAACTCGCGGGCATACACCACGGTTTCCATCATCATGTACTTCAAACCAGTCTTCCTGACCAGTTGCACGATCTTCCTGCAATCCTCAATGCTGGTCGCCATGGGCACCGTGCAGGCCACGTGTTTGCCCGCCTGCAGCGCCTGAATCGATTGCGCCGCATGGTCCGGGATCGGCGTGTTGATATGAACCGCATCAATGTTGGGGTCCTTCAACAGCTCTTCATAACACGTGTACCGCTTCTCAACGCCAAATGCATCCCCCACGGCGTCCAATTTCTTGCTGGAACGTTGGCAGATCGCGTAGATGTTCGCGTTCGGATACCGCTGGTAAATGGGAATAAATTCAGCCCCGAATCCAAGGCCGACAATCGCAATATTCACTTTTTTTGTACTCATGAATCAGTCCGTGCTCGAGTTGTGTGCACACTTTCGCAGTTCGAAATGCTTCCCGTCCCACTGCCGACCGCCATTGCTACAGCTCGTCCCGCACTCACTCCCGTCCATCCGCACCCGGAACCTGCGCTCGAGACTTTGCCACGCTCTCCTGCCAAAAGAGCCTCCCGCAATCCCACCCGGACCGACAATACGTTCAAAAAACACAAAACAACTTGATAATCAGAACATTATGACATGTTCGGTTCCGGCAACCCGGGATTCGGCAAAATCCCCCGGCTGGGACACTGGTCTGGCAATGGGCTGAATGACACCGTTCTCAGGCAAAACTGTCAACGGAAAACTTCCCCCCGACGGGTTCCGCACGGCCTCTTTCCGTTTGCATCCCAGCTGCGGATGGAGTAAAGGAAAACCGTGAATGCCAGGGAGGCATTGATTGCTCTGAACATGATCGAACACGTCGGACCCGTGCGCCTGCGGCAGTTGCTCGCGCACCTGGGGGATGCCCCCGCAGTGCTGTCAGCCAGCCTGCAGGCTCTGCGTCGGGTGCCCGGAATCGGCGAGGACACCGCTTCGGCCATCCACAACTGGGAAAAATCCGTGGACCTGGACGCCGAACTGCAGCGCATCACCGACTACGACTGCCACGTCATTTCTCAATCCGATGACACCTACCCGGAGTGGCTCCGTCAGATCTACGACCCTCCCATCGTCCTGTATGTCCGGGGAACATTGACTTCAGCCGACAAAAACGGCGTTGCCCTGGTTGGTTCGCGCATGACCACCCACTACGGGATCGAGACAGCCCGGAAACTTGCTCATCAATTGGCAAATCTCGGCGTTACCGTGGTGAGTGGAGGGGCCCGGGGAATCGACACGGCCGCCCATCAGGGCGCCCTCAGCGCCGGAGGCAGAACCATCGCGGTGCTCGGAACGGGCATCAACCTGGTTTTTCCGCCCGAGAACCGGAGCCTTTTCGACCGGATCCCGGCCAGCGGTGCGCTTCTCACTCAATTCCCATTCAACCGCACGGCGGATCGCCAATCCTTTCCCATTCGGAACCGGATTGTCGCCGGGATGACCCTCGGAACGGTGGTGGTCGAAGCCAACCTGACGAGCGGCGCACTGATCACCGCGAATATGGCCTTGGATGCCGGACGCCAGGTGTTTGCCGTTCCAGGCCGGGTTGATTCGCCCCGAAGCAAAGGCTGCCATGAATTGATCAAGAAAGGAGCCAAACTATGCGAATGCGCGGAGGATATCCTCACTGAATTCGAATACCTGTTCCCTGGCTCCAATCGTTCCGGAGATTCTCCGGCCATCGGATTCGACCCAACCCCGACCCTTTCCGAAGTGGAACGGACCATCCACGACGCATTGGAGCTCGATCCCGTCACGATCGATCAGGTAATCCAGTCCACCGGACTGACCAGTTCACAAGTCTCCGTTGCGTTGCTGAACCTTGAGATGAAGCGTTTGGTTCAATCATTGCCGGGCAAACGATACCTGAGAACCCGTGCTTAAAAGGCGTGCCTGAAAAGCAGGAGCCGACGTAAGAAGGTTCACTTCAATGAAAGCAACGGTTCGAAGAATTTTGTCACCCCCTGCCCACCGGGTTCCGCCGCCGACCTTGACACCCGGGAACCTTTCCGTGAGCTTGGAAGCCTGTCATGAAGCGCGACCCTATCCTGAAACAATCTCTCATCGTCTTTGTCGGTGTTTTGATCCTGTACACCTGCGCCTTCAAGGGAATCGAATACTTCCGGACAGTCAAGGGCCCCTGGGAAGTCACCTTCCGATCCGATTCGAACGGCCTGCCCTCCCTGGTAATTTCCCAGGCCTCGATGGGCCTGACCAACATGACGGTAACGTTCGACGGCGAAGCCATTGACCGGATCAACCTTTCGGAAACGATGCGCTTTGACTCACCGAAAACCAACATTCCTTTTGGGGGCGTCCTGTTTTTTGACACCACCGTGCTGCCTGGCACTCTCACGTTCCATTTGTTCGGGCACGAAATCGAGTTTCTGCCCAGAGTCATGATCGCCAACCTCAACGAAGTTGCCTGGAAGTCTGGCGAAACGGTTCATTTCAACGCTTCCAACAAACCTCCCTCATCGCCCGCTCACTAACAGATTTTTAGAGTGTTAAAACAACATTCCTCCCTCCATCCAGATGACAGCCGAGTGGGCTATCCCATAAAAATCAACCCTATCGTTTCGGATGCCAAATGCTTTGAACCTGTCCCTTTGTTTCTGGGTGCATGACAGAATTCTTCGTCGATGACGAACGAAGTTTAGTGCGCGCCCCCCACCCACGCGAAGCGTCTTGGACTGCGGTAGTTCTCTCCCGCTTTTGGGTAGCGCGAACCGTCCCGGCGAGCCGGGTTGCAGGGGGATTTAACCACGGATTAAGATGCAGGGGAAGCTCACCGGGACGGTTCGCGCTACCTTTCCCCGTCCCCTCGGCGGTAGGGATAGGGGTAGGGACGAGGGTTTGAACCTCGCCCCTCCCTCCGAACCGGACTGGCGGATCTCCCGCATCCGGCTCTCCAGTCGGTGGTCTCATCTCAATCGGCTCGCTTTGTCTCGGGCTAAGGCTAAGGAGATTAACCCAAGTTCCGCGAAGTATGCATTTGGCCAGCGTTGATGATCTCGTCCCCGCGCTCGTCCTTTTCCCTTATGCCGCCTCCTCAATTCGCTCTGGTCAAGGGACGGCCCGTCCGCTAGGGTATCACTCCATACCGCCCCGATGTAAGCCATCTCATGACATGAATACACAAGATGTAAATAACCAGACATCCCGAGTCGATTTGCACCCCGGGATGTTTCGTTCTCCGACCTGCCCTCTTCAGAGACGGGCCAAACTCGCCTTTACCCTGATCGAGTTGCTGGTCGTGATCGCCATCATTGCAATTCTCGCCGGCATGCTTCTTCCAGCCTTGTCCAAGGCAAAGGGCAAGGCCCATCAGACAGCCTGCCTGAACAACCTGCGGCAGCTCGGCCTGGCTTCGGCCATGTATCTGACCGACAACGCAAAGTACCCGGGAACGATCTGGTTCGGATCCCGTGGCCCCGAATATATCTGGCCGCATCGGCTCTTTTCCCAAATGGGCACCAACCGCTCCTCGTTCTGGTGTCCGGCCAACAAGGCGGAGTTTCGATGGGATGTGAACCTGAACAAATCGTTGAACGGAGATCTGGATTACCTCAGGGCCGGACAACCGGGAGCGGGAATGAGCTACGGCTACAATGATTGGGGTCTGGGATCACCAAATCTCGATCTGAACCAGCAACTCGGATTGGGAGGCGATATCTTTCCGAACAACCCGGCGGAGATGCCCGAAAGCCGGGTGGTCTCCCCCTCCTCAATGATCATGCTGGCCGACAGCCGATCCGATGCCGCCTGGGACGGCAATCTGGATCCGCGCGAATCCAACCAGTGGCCGGCCAAACGGCACAACGGAAACACCGTGCTCATGTTTCCGGACGGCCACTCTGAAGCAGCCCGAAGGAGGGACATCGTCGATCCCAAAAACAACAACTGGCGTCGGCGCTGGAACAACGACAACCTGGCCCACGCGGAAAATGAACCCGGCGAACGATACGGCCCACGGATCATCGGGAACTGGACCGGCGACGACGGCACTTCGAAGGAATAAGCCCGAAGGGTTCCATCCCTCCGCTTCAAAACACCCGGACTCGGGGACTCCATTCCCTACGACTTTTCAATAACGTCCGGCCGCACATAGTGCACCCCGGTATCGTTCAAAGCCCGATCGAGCTCGTCCTTCGGTGAATCGGTCCGGATGGCCACCGTCATGGCGTTGCCAAAAAAAAGCCTCCGATTGCAGGCGGTGAGCGTCTCATTGATTCGTGAATAAAGCCCCGCTCCCGCTCGATCCACATAGACCGTCAACTGATCGTCCTTGCACGTAATCATTCGAACTTCGGGGATTCTCCCGATCCTCCTGACAAACAGTCGCAACATCTGAAGGGGCCGGTTGCGCACATATCGATACACGAACAATCCAACCACTCCGGCGGCCAGCAGACTCCCCGGCTGGGCGGATCGAACCATAAAGACGATCGCAGCCACCAGGGAAGCAAGACTGATCGAATACCAAGCCATTCGGGAGGGGGGAACATCCCGGATCTCGCGCAGTGCCACCCGGACCTGTTGTACGAGGGGAACATGCTCCACTTTTCCTGATTCAAGGTTTCGGCGCAAAACCCGCAGTTCCGTGGCCAGGCTGTGCGCACTTGGGTAACGATCGTCGGCCCGTTTTTCAAGGCACCGATCAACAATTCGTTCCAGCTCCGGAGGAACATTGGGGCGGATTGATCGCATGGGCACCGGTTGGTCGAACAGGATCGCGTGCATGATGCTCATGGGATTGCCACCCTGAAACGGAAGCTTCCAGGTGATCATTTCATAAATCACCACACCGAGGGAGAACAGATCACTGCGGAAATCAAGCGACTCACCCTTCGACTGTTCCGGGCTCATATGACTGACCGTTCCCAAGGCAAGCCCCGGTTCCGTCGTGCACCCGGTGTCGATGGCCGGCATCTCCGGCGTGGCCGAATCCGCGCACACGGCGGGTTGCAGCAGTTTCACCACCCCGAAATCGAGAATCTTGACGTGGCCATCATTGCTCCGAACGATATTGGAGGGTTTGATATCGCGATGGATGATCCCAGCGGCGTGCGCCTTGGCCAGGCCTTCGGCCACCTGAATGGCAATGTCGACTGCGGCCAGACAATCGAGATCCCGCTCGAGGATGAGCTGACGCACGGTACGGCCCTCGATCAGCTCCATCGCGATGAACGTGACCTCTCCTTCCTCGTCCACATCATACACCTGCCCGATCGCCGGATGGTTGACCCGGGCAGCCGCTTGAGCCTCACGCAGGAATCGCTGGCGGCGCCCGACGTCGCGGGTGAGTTCGGGAGACAGGACTTTGAGCGCGACCGACCGATTGAGCTTCGTGTCGTGGGCCCGAAACACCTCTCCCATTCCGCCTTTACCAAGAGGCGCGTCGATCCTGTAATGCTTGAGCGTATGACCGATCATCGTGTTGAACGTTTCGATGGGAACCACCCGTGTGATGTTCGACCGGGAAGATAATCGAGATTTCGATCAGGATCAACGCTGATACGGTTCCAACTGCGGGGTCCAGCCCGCAGTTGGAACCGGACAACCGAGGCACCAGACATTCATCAAACAACCCACCCGCCCCCGGAGCGTTCGCTTGCGGATCCATGCGCGGCATGGCCTGGACGCATCAAAATCTGGCGGCCCCGGGGATTTCAAGTATGCTCACCCCGGATCCATGAAGACGATCATCAATATTGCTGCTTACAAATTTGTGCCTCTGGAGGATCTCCGGATGCAACGCACACGCCTGCTGGCTTTATGCAAAAGCTGGGAGCTCAAGGGGACGATTCTCCTGAGCGCCGAAGGAATCAACCTGTTTATCGCAGGAGACGAGAAATCGATCGATCTGCTCCTCAGCGAACTCCGGAGCTGGCCGGGGCTGGAGGATTTGCAGGTCAAAAAGAGTGTCACAGACCGTCAACCGTTCACCCGGATGCTGGTGCGCCTGAAGAAAGAAATCATCGCGTTTGGAGTGGACGGGATCAATCCCGCGCAACACACATCGCCCAAACTCTCGCCGCAGACCCTGAAGGAATGGCTGGACACAGGACGACCGGTGACCCTGCTTGACACGCGGAACGACTACGAGGTCAAACTCGGCACGTTCAAAAACGCGCTACCGATCGGGATCGACCATTTCAGGGAGTTCCCCGAAGCGGTCAGCCGCCTTCCGGAGTCCATGAAAGATCAACCGATTGTCATGTTTTGCACCGGAGGGATACGGTGCGAGAAAGCCGGACCGTTCATGGAGCACCGGGGATTTAAACACATTTTCCAGCTCGACGGGGGCATTCTCAAGTATTTCGAAGAATGCGGCGGCACTCATTACGAAGGCGACTGCTTCGTCTTTGACCAGCGCACCGGCATCGACCCGAGCCTCAACGAAACCGGGTCGACACAGTGTTACGGCTGCCAGACGCCGTTGACCGAGCAGGAGCAGCAGGATCCCCGATATGTTCCCGGGCAAACCTGCCCCTACTGTTTCAAAACACCGGCCGAACAAACTGCCAGAAACCTCGCCCTCCGCCACGCCGCCATCGAGCAGGCCATCACCCCCCTCCCGGGGAGCCAGCCCTACGACAATTTCAGGCCGATCAATGTCCCCAACGAGTGCGACGGAAAAACACTTCTGGAGGCCCTGTGCCGTGTGGTTGTGCATATTCCGGCAGAAACCTGGCGCGAGGAGTGTGCAAAGGATCTGGTGCTCACGAGCGATTATACGCCGGCCCGCGCCGATCACACCGTTCGGGCTCGCGAACGGTACCTGCACAAATTTCCGAACGTGACCGAACCCGCCGTCAATGGCCGGGTGCAGATCCTTCACGAGGACGAAGCCTTGATCGTGCTGAACAAACCGGCACCTCTGCCGATGCACGCCGGAGGCCGGTTCAACCGAAATTCACTGCAATTTATTCTCAACCGGGCCTATCACCCCCACAAACCGCACCCTGCACACAGACTCGACGCCAACACCACCGGGTTGGTGCTCCTGACTCGAACACGACACTTCGCCAAACGCCTGCAACCTCAGTTCGCCGCTGGACGGGTCATCAAGCGTTACCTTGCCCTCGTGCCTGGTGTCCTGCACGAGACCGAATTCCATTGCAACGCTCCGATCAGCACGACCGCAGGCAGGGCCGGAACGCGCCAGGTGGATTTTGAGAACGGACAGGAGGCCCGCACCGAATTCCGGGTGCTGGCAAGAACCGCCGCAGGCAACACACTGCTGGAAGCCCGCCCCTTGACCGGACGAACCAACCAGATCCGGGTCCATCTCTGGCACAGGGGCTGCCCGATTGTCGGAGACCCGGTCTATCTGCCCGGAGACCAGCTCGGGGATACCCAGACTCTGGACATCACGGCACCGCCTCTCTGTCTGCACGCCTGGAAAATCGTATTTGACCACCCGCTGAGCGGCCTGGAAATGGAATTCACCGCGCCTCCGCCGGAGTGGGTTCCCGAAATAAACTCCCTTTCATAGCCCCTTCCGTGGCAGGACGGCGTCGAAACCAGTCCGGATCCACAGCCGGATCCGAGCGAAGAAATCCGAAAACACAAAAGGCCTGCCATTATTTGGCAGGCTTAAGCCTCTTTTTCTGCCCGGCACAAGACCGGGATCACACCAAAAATCTCCCGAAAGACTAGGAGATGGGCTCGAACAACCTCGCAAGCGAGTTATTCGTGTCCAACGCCGCCTTCAAGGCCCGGTGAAGAATTCCGACCTTCGACAGCGCCTCGCCCTGTTCGGGATCGGTGCGTCGCGCCACGAATTCTTCCTGTGCCGATTCGACCCGGGCAGCCTGACCGCCAGACTGTTCACCCGGTTTGGAACCCAACAAGGGATTCTGGATGTGATGAGAAATGCCTGAATTAGCCGCTGTAACTGAATTCATTGAATCTAGGTATGCCCCAGTCCCTTCCTGGAAGCAAGTATTTTCGAAATAAAACAATCCTCTTTATTTCCAGTTTTCTTCCTGTACGTTCGCCACTCAAATTGAAATGAATAGACCTTCCCTGCTGGTCATCATCCTAAGCGTGTTTATCGATCTGATCGGGTTCGGCATTGTCATGCCGCTCCTCCCGATCTACGGCAAGACGTTCGGGGCAAATGGCTTTGAAATCGGCCTCATCATCGCCTCCTTCTCGGCGATGCAGTTTCTGTTTGCACCGGCCTGGGGACGGTTGTCGGACCGCATCGGGCGGCGTCCAGTCATCCTGATCAGCAATGCGGGGTCCACCCTCTCCTATGCCGCATTTGCGATGGCCTCGACATACAGCGGGTCCACCGGATTCTGGCTCCTGCTTGCCTCCCGAATTTTCGCGGGAATCTGCGGGGCGAACATTTCGGTGGCCAGTGCGTTCATCGCGGATATCTCGCCCCCCGAGAAACGGACGCAACGAATGGGGTTGATCGGCATGGCGTTCGGGCTTGGATTCGTCTTTGGGCCAGCACTGGGGGCTTTCAGCTACAAGATGTTTGGACTGGCCGGACCGGGTTGGGTGGCGGCCAGCTTCTGCGGGTTCAATTTCCTGTTCGGCTTGATCGCCCTCGTGGAAAGCCGGAAACCGACGGGAGAAACGGCGCGTCCGAGACCAACCTTGTCGCAATGGGCCTACACCCTCCGGCAACCCACCGTCGGCTTCGTGGTCGTCATCTATTTCCTGGGAACGTTCTGTTTCGCCTGTTTCGAGAGCACGTTCAGCCTGCTGGTGGAGGAGGTCTTTCATTACACACCGGATCACGCCGGTTATCTTTTCGCCTATTGCGGCGTCCTGGCCGCCTTCATCCAGGCGGGACCGATCCGCCGCCTGAACAAACTGCTTGGTGAACGTCGGCTCATCACTTCGAGTCTGATCATCGTTGCGGCCAGCTTCCTTTTCATCGCGCTTTCCGCGAGTCTTGCCACTCTCATGCTGAGCGTCGGGCTCCTCGCGATCGGCTGGGGAATGAACCGCCCCCCCGCCCTGGGTCTGATTTCGCTGAGCGCCTCGGCGGACGAGCAGGGTGCCACCATGGGAGTTGCCCAGGGTGCCGCCAGTCTGGCCCGCATTCTGGGTCCGATGTTCGCCAGCCCTCTTTATGCGGGGCATCATGAGCTCCCCTATTTTGTCTGCGCCGGAATTTCGCTTCTCGCCGGCCTCGCCGCCTTTGTCTATCTCTGCCGCCCCAGTCCGGCAGTAACGACATCGGACCTGGAAAGCGCGGGCTGAGTTCGGACAGGCACTCCAACCACCTTCCAACGCTCTCCGCAAGTTCGTCGACCACGACGCGGGCGGAACGATAAGGCCCAGGAATTCGTTTCCTCCAACCCAGGAATCCGGCCCAGCGGCCTGCCGGGAGGCGCGCTTTTCGGCGTTCTCCCGCCCAGAATAAAAAGTGTTTTCTCGTCTTCAATAAGCGACTATCTTCACCCGGTTATCGATCAAATCACGAACGAGACGCACAGAAAGGCAGATTCATGGCGAAGCCGAATGAGACTTTGGAACAGACTCCATCACAGGGAACCGGGGGGCAGCACGGTGGCCGTCCCAAATACCCCGGAATACCCGTTACCTGCAACGGCAATCAGCTCGTCGCGCAGCACGTCGAAACCCGGGTGACGGACGGAGGGGTCTTCTACCCGATCACCCCGTCCACCGAAGGTGGAGAGATCTACCAGCAATCCTTCGCCCATGGAGAACTGAACGTTTTCGGCCAAGCCAAGATCGCGATCGAGTGCGAAGGGGAACATGCGGCCCAGGGCGGAGCCACGGCGTTTTCGGTGACTGGCCGACGCACGGTGAATTTCACCTCCGGACAGGGCCTGGCCTATGCCATGGAGCAGTATTACCATGCACCCGGCAAACTCTCGACGATGGTTCTCGAAGTCGGCGCGCGGGCCCTGACCAAACACGCCCTGAATGTACACTGCGGCCACGACGATTTTTACGGAGCGCTGGATGCCGGATGGACCATGCTCGTCGCCAAGGACGCCCAGCAGGCGGCCGATCAGGCAATTATTCTACGGAAGGTCTGCGAGTTATCCCTGAACCCGGGCATGAATATCCAGGACGGCATGCTCACCACCCATTCCGAGCGAACCTATCTGGTCCCGGAAGCGGAACTCCTGCGCGAGTTTCTGGGTGCCCCGGATGATCTGATCGACTGCCCGACCATCGCTCAACGCGGGCTCTTCGGCACCAAACGTCGCCGCGTTCCGGAAATGATGGACCTGAAGAATCCTATTCTTCTGGGTCCGGTCCAGAATCAGGAGCACCACATGAACGGGGTGGTGGCACGCCGAAATAATTTCAACGAACCCATTCTGGGTTTTCTCGAAGCCGCATACGCCGAATTCGCCCAGCTCACAGGCCGGAACTACGGCTTCTTGTCCAAATACCGATCCGAAGATGCCGAGACCGTATTCGTTTCTCTCGGATGCGCTGCAGAAAACATCGACGCGGCTGCCGACTATCTTCGCGATCAACGCAACGCCAAGGTCGGGTCGATCCACGTCAATGTCATCCGTCCGTTTCCCGAAGCAGCCATCATCGAGGCACTCCGGGGCAAACGCAACGTCATCATCCTGGAGCGAACGGACGAAGGCATGGCGGGAGACAATCCGCTGGCGCGCGACATTCGCACCGCCCTGGGCAAAGCCCTCGAATCGCACCGGCACGGCGGTTCCCTGCCGGCCCTGAGTCCCGACGAAATGCCCCGGCTGTTCCGCGGTGCGTATGGGATCGGTTCCAGGGATTTCCGTCCCGAACACACCCTGGGCGCGTATGAGTACGCCACAGGCCAGACCAGGCGCCAGGACGGAAAAAGCGAGGCCGACGGTGAGACTTATTTCGTGCTCGGTGTGGACCATCCCTACGCCGTCATCTCCAAGGATCGTCCCTCGCTCCTTCCGGAAAAGGCAATCGCTGTCCGGTTTCATTCCATCGGCGGTTGGGGAATGATCACCACCGGAAAGAACCTCGGCTCCATCATCGGCGAATTCGGCCAGGTCCTGGCGGAACTGGATCCTGCCAATGCCGAAGACAGCAACCCGCCTCCCAAGCTGTACGTGATGGCCAACCCGAAATACGGTTCGGAGAAGAAGGGTGCCCCCACCAATTATTACCTCGTCGTCGCGCCCGAGCGGCTCCGTGTGAATTGCGAGCTCAATCACGTGGACGTGGTGCTGTGCTGCGATCCCAAGGCGTTCACCCACACCAATCCCCTGGAAGGACTCAAGAAGGGCGGCTGTTTGGTCTGGGAATCCAGCGAATCCCCCGAGACCGCCTGGCAACGCATCCCGGCCCAGCACCGGAAAATCGCACGCGATAACAACATCCGGATCTACATCCTGCCCGGTTTCGATGTCGCCAGAAAAGCAACGGACCGCGGCGATCTGCAGCTGCGCATGCAGGGAAACTCCTTCCTTGGCGCTTTCTTCAGAGTCTCTCCGTTCTTGAAGGACAACGGGATCTCGGAGGAAACCTTTCACAGCACGGTCAAAAAACAGTATCAGAAGAAATTCGGCCGGTTCGGCGAAGCGGTGGTGGCCTCGAACATGACGGTCATGACCGAGGGCTATTCGCGCGTGCAGGAGATTCAATACGGGGAGCTCGACGCGGCGGATCGGTCCTCAATGCGCAACCAGCCGGTCAAACCGGTTTCGATGGAATCCATGATTCCGACAGCCGGATGCGGCACGGGCCTTGCCAACGGAATCCCGTTCCCGGAGGCACAGACCCCCAGGGCGCTGCTGCAGACCACTGCGAAGTTCGACAGCGAATACCGTTGCGGTCTGGGTTATCATCAGCCATCCAGTGCGCTGGCTTCCGTTGGGGTCATGGCAGCCGGCTCCGGGGCCACCCAGTCCAAATATGTCGCACGACGGGAAACCCCCGTCTACATCGCCGAAAACTGCACCCAGTGCATGGAATGCATCACGGCGTGCCCGGACACCGCCCTGCCCAACACCGCCCAGGACATTTCAACCGTGCTCACCACGGCGGCACGCAGCTATGTCACCGACCCGCAGGAACGACAGAAACTGCTCAACGAACTCAAAGGCGTCGAGGACCGGGCGCGCGCCCGAATGGTGGCAGCGATTGAGAAGAAGGAAAAGACTCCCTTCCAGGACATCATCCGGGAGGAAATCTCGCTCCTGACGCAGGTCGCTGAATCCGCCCGCAACGAGTTCACGGCAATCATCGACAAGCTCCCGATGGCCTACAACAGCGTGCCGGCGATCTTCCGGAGCATCGAAAAGAAATCTCCCGGTCAGGGAGGTCTGTTCTCGATCTTCGTATCCGACCTCTGCAAAGGCTGCGGCGAATGCGTGGAGGTCTGCGGCGACCACGATGCCCTCCGGATGACGGTTGAGACAGAGGAT
Organism: Verrucomicrobiota bacterium; assembly: GCA_021733945.1. Classification (GTDB taxonomy): domain Bacteria; phylum Verrucomicrobiota; class Verrucomicrobiia; order Limisphaerales; family SIBE01; genus JAIPJX01. Next base: position 78,865 of record JAIPJX010000004.1, read on the forward strand.
CTGAACGCCAGCCTCGCGACGGCGCAGATCTTTTCCCGGTTGCTTCCGGACACGAAACAAAAATTCCTGGGTCTGTACAACGACGACACCCCCCAGACCTCGCGGGAAGCGGCCCTGCGCAACCATCTGATGGTGCGACGAAACTACGAAGCCCTGGTGTCGGGAGACGGTGCCTGCGCCGGCTGCGGCGAAAAGAGCGTGCTCCGCGCCTGCGCCTCCGTGACCGAGGCCTACATGCGCCCGCTCTACCATGCGAAAGCCGAACGACTCCGCACCAAGGCGGACAAAGTGGAATCCCAAGGCATCGCCCGGCTGGCAGCCCTGCGTGCCAGGGACGAAACCCAATACAATCTGTTCCGCCGGACGATCGCACACGTGATTCTCGGACTGGGCGGTGAGACCGAAGAAGACACCACCCTCCGGATCGCTGCGCATGGTCCGGTCAGCGACGAGGAATTGATCGGGGCACTATGCGCCGTGCTCAGACAGGACGCCTTCAATCACCGCGATCTTCAGGCGATCGACGGCCGCATGGCCAATGGCATGTCGGTCATGTTCATGGGGGCCAGCACCGGGTGCAACACCGTTTACGGCTCGACTCCACCGTCCAATCCGCATCCGTATCCCTGGATGAACTCCCTGTTCCAGGACGGTTCCACGGTCGGATGGCTCCTGGGCGAATCGCTCATCATGCAGCACGCACGCCGATCCGTCGTACCAGAACGCCTGACCGACGCACTCCTCACGGCCGAGGAAGCGATCATCTCGCAGGCGGATTATTTCCGGTTCACCCACTTTGACGACGCACTCATGAGCGACCAGGAAATCCGCGAACTGCCCAAGACCTGGGTCATCGGCGGCGACGGCGCTCTGGGGGACATCGGTTTCCAGAACGTATCGAAGGTCGTTCTCCAGAACCGGCCGAACGTCAAGATCCTCATGCTGGACACCCAGGTGTATTCGAACACCGGGGGCCAGAACTCCGATTCCTCCACCATGCTCGGCGGCTACGACATGAACCAGTTCGGCGTGGTGTCCCAGGGCAAGCTGATCGAAAAGAAAAGCGTGGCCGAGACCTTTACCTCGGGACATGGATCCCCCTTTGTCGCCCAGGTCAGCATGGCCAATGCAGCCCGGATGTACAAGGCGATGCTCGACGGGCTCGAATACCGCGGCACCGCGTTCTTCCAGTGCTACACCACCTGCCAACCCGAACACGGTGTGGCCGATGACATGTCTGCCGAACAGGCCAAACTCATCCGCGACTCCCGGGGCATGCCCGAGTTTGTGTTTAACCCCACCTTCGGGGAAACCATCCAGGAAGGCTTCGACCTCAAGGGCAACCCCACCCCCAATCGCGATTGGTGGGAAACCAAATACAAGAGCTCCGGCGAAAAATACAACTTCACGGTCGCTCACTGGGCCCTGACTGAAGGCCGCTTCCGGAAACACATCAAATCCATCAAGGAAGACAAGGTGGCCGGCATGATTCACCTGGACGACGCACTGCTGTCCATCACTCAGGACGACGTGGTGCAGCGCCGGTTTTTCGACCCGGCTCACCGGTCGTTTATGCCCGACTTCGGCGTTTACTTTAAAGCCGAAGTGGACGGTGTGTTGCGGCATTATTCGGTCTCACGCCAGATGGTTCTGTTCGCAGTCGAACGTCGCAAAGCCTGGCGCATGCTCCAGAGCCGGGCCGGGGTGGTCAACAAGGACTATCTGGCCCAGCGCGCGCTTCTGAAAAAGGTCGATGCAGGAGAAATCCCGCTGTCCGACCTCAAGACCCGCGGACGCGAACTCATCGAGGCGGAAATCGCAGCGCTCGCTTAAAATCAGGAAACCGCTGCATGCCCACAATCGGTCATGCAGCGGATGACTCCACAGTGCAGCAACGCGAAATCACACGGGCCGTCCACATGGACTCAGAGTGAATCAGACTATGGAAAACTCGAACCCTCCTGTGATCTGGCTCGCGTATGTCTCCTATCCGGTGACAACCGCGGCCTACTACGAGCGGGCCCTGCGCCGCACCTGCCGGGTCGTGACCATGGGCCCCAGGATCAGTCCCGAAATCATGAAGGACTGGAAACTCGAGGCCATGCGCGTGCCCGTGACCGATCACGACCTCCCGCTCGAAGTCGTTCCCGATATGGGGGAGGTCTCCGCAATGGCCCGGGAACGGTTCCCGGAACCCGATCTGTACATCTGGATCGAATCGGTGCACGGCTATTTCCCAAAAAATCTGGAGTCGATCCGCTGCCCCAAAGCCTGCATTTTGATCGATTCGCATCTGAGCCTGGGTTGGCACCTGGAATGGGCCCGGAATTTCGATCATGTGTTTATTGCCCAGCGGGAGTATCTGGATGAATTCCGCACGAATGGCTGCAAGAACGTGCACTGGCTTCCCCTGGGTTGCGACACCGAGATCCACTCCAAAAGATCGCCCCGCAAAATATACGATGTCGGTTTCGTCGGAAGCATCTTCGAAAAAACTCGCCGCACCGGACTTCTCACGCGCATCGCAAAAAAGCGGTACCACATGTACACCGAACGATGCTTCTGGACCGACATGGCCCAGGTGATTTCCGAATCCCGGATCGGCTTCAACAACGCCATCCGAAACGATCTGAACATGCGTGTGTTCGAGGTCCTTTCCATCGGGACTTTCCTGTTGACCGATCGCCCGCCCAACTGCGGCCAGGACGAACTCTTCACCCCGGGCGAGGATCTCGGGATTTACGAGGATTCCAACCTGACCGATCGGGTCCGGCACCACCTGATCCATGAGGAGCACCGGGAGCATATCGCCCGGCGCGGCCAACAACTGGCCCACAACGCCCACACCTACGCCCATCGCGCCGCAGAAGTCCTCCAGGTTTGCCTGCACGGCAGGAAGCACACCCCAACGGCCGGAGAATGGCGGGAACGGTCGCTGGTCGGAATGGAGCCAACGGGCAAATGGCACCCCACCAAGCCCTCCCGCCCGAAGGGGCGCTCGTTCATCATCCCGGTGATTGACGGCTCGGAAAAGGGGAGACGCGAATTCGGAAGCCTCCTGGACGACCTCAAATCGATCGACGGCGAGGTCATCGTTGTTTTCAATTCTCCCGAAGCCGCACAGGCGTTTCGGGACCATCCTCGAATCGACATCTCCGCCAGCCTGAACGTCAACTGCGGCGTGGCCCGAGCGTGGAACATCGGAGTTCACCTCGCCTCGCAACCGACGCTCTTTATTCTCAACGCGGATCTGCGCATCCGTCTCGCTGGAGTGGAGGCTCTCGAACGTGGCCTCTGGGAACTGCCTGCGGCCGCAGTCGTGGGGCCTGAAGGCTCCTTCTTCGCGGTCCACCCCTATGAGGACATCATCTGGTTCAACCGCAACAACCAACCGTCCACTCCGCTGCCTGTGGATGCGGTATCGGGTTTCTTTTTCGCCGTGAAACGGGATCTCTTCCTGCGACGCGTGCTTCAGTTCGAAGATCAGTTCACCCCGTGCTTCACGGAAGAATGGGACCTGGGGCTTCAAGCCAAACAGGCCGGCTACTCCTGCTACGTGATTCCCATCACGGACTACCGGCACGAATGGGGAATTTCAGCTCAGCCCAATCGCGTCATCCAATATCTCAAGGGAGAAAAAGCAGGCGCTCAGGAAATCCTCTCCAGGAACCGGATCCATTTCTGGAAAAAATGGCTGGCCTTGGGCGGCGAACTCGACCTTCCTCCGTCCGAGCCGAATGCCCCCACGCCCCCTCCCCCTGGCCCGGCAACGCTCCTGCAAAGCAGGATCGTCGATATCCCGGGATCCCGACGCATCTGAACCCGGGACGCAAGCAGGCGCGGGCATGGAGTTTTCGGCGGCGAAACAATCCTCACCGCTCAACCACCGCTTGTCCGGATCAACGCATCCCGAACCTCCGTCACGACTGCAGCCCAATGATCGGGCTTCGGTTGCCTAAAAAGAGTCATGCCCGGGTACCAGGGGCAATCCCGCCGATCGCGCAACCAACGCCATTCCGAGGCATACGGCAGGAGCAACCAAACCTTCGCACCCAAAGCTCCGGCGAGATGCGCCACGGCCGTGTCCACACTCAGCACCAGATCCATCTCGGCCACAGCCGCAGCGGTTCGTGCAAAATCACTCAGCTGGGATTTCAGATCAATGATCCGATCTCGATACCCGAACAAGTCGATCTGGCAGGCCGCAGGTCCAACCTGCAGGCTGTAAAAATCAATCCCATCAAGCTGGAGCACCGGATCCAATTGGTCCAGCGGAATGGACCGGCTCAGGTCGGTCTCAAGACCGGGATTCCCGGCCCAGACCAATCCGATCCGCCGGCACCCCGGACGTCGCGACGCCAGGGTCACAGGCATCCCCTCCGGAACGGACAGGTAGGGCGTTGCGCCGGGAATCGTCCCGAGGGTCGTGCGAAACAGCGCGGGCAGACTCATCAGCGGGACGTGCACATCGAACCGCGGCAAAGATCCGCCCTGCGCCACGACTTGAGCCAAGGATGCATGTGCCTGCACCAGCGGAAGGACCGGACGCTGGCACTCCACCACCACCCGGCCACCCCGCGCCCGGACCAGGGAGGCGTACCGGATGAACTGAAGCGTGTCCCCGATCCCCTGCTCGGCGTGCAGCAGGATCGTCCTGCCCACGAGATCCGACCCATCCCACCGAGGTTCCCGAAAACCACGGACCGGAAAACTGGTCTGCCCCGTTCCAAACCGCGCTTCGTAGTGCCCCCACCCCTCATGAAAACGCCCGAGGGCCAGTTCGGCAAAGGAAAGGCAGTAGGCCGCATTCGCATCGGAGGGACGCAGCGCAAGCGCTCTGGCAAGAAGCCCTGCCGATTCTTCGGCGCGGCCCTCCAAATATCGAAACCTTCCCAGGACAAGCAGCGCGTTGAAATCGCCAGGGTCCCGAGCCAGAACCGCTTCACAGCCCCTCACCGTCTCTTCACGAAAACCCTGCAGCATGTCGGTGATGCATCCAGCCAGCAGTGGATTCAGCTGCACCCCGTGATTAAAACACAAAACCGCCTCCGGAAATCGGTTCTCCCGAATCAGCACCGATCCTTTCAGGAAATACCCCTCGAACCCATCGGGCTTGAGCGCGATGGCGCGTTCGGCACATTTCCTGGCCGCCTCCAGTTGCCCCGACGCTTCAAGCACTTCACCCAGCTTCAGATGTCCCCCGGCGCGATCGGGGTATTCGGCGACGAGGCGGCGGAGCTGATGTTCCGCATCCGGCAACGCCCCCGCGGCCAAGGCCGAATCGATCGAAGCAATCCACGAATGATAGCTCTGATCGACTGTGGATGCGTCATGCGAAACCGCGGCTTCGGATTCAGAGTTTCTGGATGATTGCTCGTTCACAGGCGATGACCGTTTGCGCCTCCGGTTCCAGAGCCGCGCCACTGCCCGGATTCAATGGCATTCGCCTCCCGATGTCCAGCCAAGGCTGCGATTCCGGCCTCCACCATGGCCGCCCCGGCATTGGTCCCTGGTCGAAGTCCCGGCTTCCGCCGGCATGGATGGAATGACCGGTTGAAACGCGAGCGAACCGGCAATCCAAGGCGTTGCAAAAAGGAGAGTCGCCGCACACTTCACAGCACTCCTTGCCAATTGCCCGGCGATCGGCATGATGCACACGTGAAGACCACTGTCACCGAGTTGACCGATCAATTGGTCGCGTCATACGCCCGCGCGGGAGGCATCAACCACCTGGACGGAGTCAACCTGCCCGCCAAGAGTGCCGTTGCGTGCATCACCGTGGATCTTCTGCGGCTCTTGTTTCCGGGATTCTTCGACGAACGAACCATTCATTCGGCAGAGATCAAGATGGTGACCGCCAATCTGATGGACTCCCTTCAGGGCCGGCTCGAGGACGAAATCTACAAAAGTCTGCAATACAACTGCCGGCAGGAATCCCGGGAAACCGATCTCCGAGGGCTGGCCAATGACCTGACGTGCGGGTTTCTGAGCAGGCTGCCCACCATTCGCGAGCTGCTGCAAACCGATGCCGAAGCCGCGTTCAACGGCGATCCCGCCGCGTTGAGCAAGGACGAAGTCATCCTCGCCTACCCGTGCATGGAAGCCGTGGCGGTCCAACGAATGGCCCACGAACTGTATCTCAAGGAGATCGCCCTGCTCCCCCGACTCATGACCGAATGGGCCCACAGCCGCACCGGCATGGACCTGCATCCGGGAGCGAAAATCGGTTCCTATTTCTTCATCGATCACGGCACCGGCACGGTCATCGGGGAAACCGCCGAAATTGGAGATCACGTGAAGCTGTATCAGGGAGTCGGTCTTGTCGCCCGCTCTCTCGCGGGCGGACAGAAACTCCGCGGGCAGAAACGGCACCCAACCCTCCAGGATCGGGTGACCATCTATTCAGGGGCCACGATCGTGGGCGGAGAAACCGTCGTGGGCCAAGGCAGCACCATCGGCGCGAATGTCTTCCTCATGCAGAGTGTGCCGCCTCATTCCCTCGTGCTCTCCGAAGACGTCAAGGTCAAGGTCATGGACAAACGCAGCCGGGTCCCCGGAACCGGTGATTTTCAGATCTGAAACCGCGCGACATCCCTGGGGGCGATCAATTGCGTATTCCGGGCTTAGTCGAACACCCGTTCCGATCGAATTCGGACAGCTGTTCCGAGTCATACCGGGCTGCATGAGGAGTGGTTCGGAGCGTTTTCCAGTTCGCAGGGCTTGGAAAGCCAATTCTGCGGCATTGCGGATTGTGGGAGGAGGCGCCCTCCCGGGACCCTCCTCCAGTCCCTGAGCCAGTCGTGGGATGAACCGGCCTTGGAGGAGGTCTCAAGAGGTCAGAATCGGGGCGCGCGCAACGGCTAAGGCGAAATGTTGTGGACGGCTTGATCCCCGCGTTCTGTCTGCGGGAGCCGCGAATTCTGCTCCCCATCACGCTTCTCAGGGAATTGTCGGGCAAGATTCTCCCCTTGGGCCGCCTCGGAGGCGGCCCAAGGGGAGAATCTCCTCAGTCACACAGGGGAGGAGCTTTTTTCTTGTGGTTAATCCCCACGGATCGATACCGTCGAGGCCACCGTTGAAAAAGCAAATTCCTATCAGTTGCTTTTGGCCAGCAATACAGCAAACTGGCTTTATGAAAGCAACGTTCCAAATCCCCGATGATCTCTACCGCGAGGTAAAAGCGGAAACCGCCAGAGATGGCCTCACCGTGCGTGAGGTCGCCATCAGTCTCTTCGAGCAATGGCTTCGTCAGAAAAAACAACCACTTCCGCATGCTTCATCCATCGATTGGGAAAATTTTCGGGCTCCCTTATCCCATCTCGTTCCCACTGAAATGACTGATCACAGCACGGAAGCCATGCAAAAATCCATCGACAGCCATTGGAATGAACCCGCCTGAAATCCGCGCCGCGCTCGATACCTCCGTCGTCATGCGCCTACTCACCGGACAACCGCTCGATCTCGCCACCCTTGCTCGTCACTACATGGCAGAGACCGAACGCGCAGGAGCCAAAGTCTTCGTCTCCAACCTCGTTGTCATGGAGGCATACTACGCCTGCCAGCACCACTACGGAATGCCAAAACAGGCCGTCTTGGATGGCTTGGCGAAATTAGTCTCCCTCACCACCTTCGTCGTGCATCCGCTGCTCATCGAGATCCTTTCCATGCCAGGGCTGGAATCTGCCAAGCCCGGTTTTCTCGATCGCCTCATCCACGCGGAGGCCATCACCGCCCGCCTTCCCCTCCTCACTTTCGAGAGAACCGCCTCCCACCTGCCTCAGACCACCGTTCTGAAAATTTGATAACTCATGATTCAACCTTCATCATTTTCCCCATGCACGTCCCACGACAAATCTCCGATCCCATCTCGGAAAACCTCGCAAAACTGCCCGAACTCTTCCCAGCCGCGGTGAAGGACGGCGGCGCTCGGCGTGGAAGCTCTTCACGCTATGGTTCTTGGGGGCGCCGCCCGGTTTGGCACCGCACACGTTGCGGGCGCGTGCGGTGGTGGCACCGAAACAGAGCTGGCGCAACCGCGCGATCGAGAGGTTCCTGCGGTCCAACAACCTCATTTGCTCCTGTCGGGACGACTTCGAATTCGATGAACCAGGTGCCAGACCGCTCCCACCATCCAGCCGTAGAGCTCCTTCGATAGATTCTCATCCAAACCTCAACGCCCGCTCGACATCGCGCAGGCCACGGGTCATGGCGAGGCGCTTCCCGTTGTGCAGCACAATGACATGCTCACCCTTGAACATCGGCTGCAATTCTTTCACGCGGTCCAGGTTCACAATCGCGCTGCGGCTGATGCGAAAGAACGTCTCCGGGTCAAGTTGTGATTCGAGCCCGTTCAACGTCTCCCGCAGGATGTGGCTGTCCTTGCCGACGTTGACGGCAACGTAGTTTCCGGCGGATTCGATGGAGTCAATGTCAACGGTCTTCACCACCACGACCTTGTCATTGCTTTTGATCGTGAGGCGCGTGAGGAAAGGCTCGGCGGGGCAGGCGTTCAGCGCGCTCTGCTGTGCTGCCAGCAGGTCGATCAACCCGCGCGCGGCGGCGCTTGCCTCCTGACTTCCCAGATGAACACGGGCGCGGGCGACGGACTCTCGGAAGCGGGCGGACCTGATGGGTTTGAGGAGGTAATCGAGGGCGTGCGCCTCGAAAGCACGAACCGCGTGATGGTCGTATGCCGTAGTGAAAATGACGAGCGGCAGACGGTCGCGCGGCAGCTTCGCCAGCATGTCGAAGCCGTCCATTTCGGGCATTTGCACATCGAGGAAGACCAGCGCGGGCGGCTCGCGATCTATGGCAACGAGCGCGTCCGCACCACTCTCACATTCGCCGATGATGTCGAGATCCGGCTCATCGCTCGCCAGCAGACGGAGGCCTTGCCGCGCCAGCGGTTCGTCGTCCACGATAAGGGTGCGGATTTTCATGCGGGTTGCTGGGTGGCGGGTTGCGGTTCAGTGCGAAAGGGCAGTTCGATCGAGACGACGCAGCCTCCCGCGTCGCCGTTGGCGATAGTGAACCGGTGCGCGTCCGGGTAAAGCTCCCCGAGTCGAGCGCGCGCATTCGCAAGGCCAATGCCGGGACGATCCATACCAAGCAGAAGTTTTTTCAACCCTGGCCCCGTGTCGCTAACGGTCAACTGCAATCGGGTGCCCTCCCTGGTGGCCTGGATGCGGATGATGCCCGTCGCACGTTGCGACTCGATGCCGTGCTTGACGGCGTTTTCGACCAACGGCTGAAGGATGAATGTAGGCACGAACGAACCGAGCGCCGCCGGGTCGATGGATTCCTCCACGCGCAACCGTTCACCGAAGCGCACCTGCTCGACGGCGAGGTAACGCCGGAGAAACTCCAGCTCGCGGCGCAGCGGAATCTCCGGCTCACGAGAAGTGTCGAGCGCGACGCGGAGAAGTTCGCTCAACTCGCCAAGCATCGCGTCGGCGGCGCGCGCGTCGGTATGGATGAGCGTCGAGAGGCCGTTGAGTGCGTTGAAGAGGAAGTGGGGGTTGATCTGCATCTGCAGCGCGGCGAGCCTGGCCTGGGCGAATCGGGCCTCGGCCGCCAGCGCGCGATGCTCACGCTCCCCGGCGCGTCGGGACCACAGTACGGCCTGACAAACACTGACTAGAATCCCGTAAATGAGTGCGTTCAGCGCGAGGCGCGCGAAAAGTGGCCCGCCCAGTCCGCCCACCCACGGCGGCCTGCCGCGAAACGCTGTTCCGCCGTCACCGTTGCCCTCTCCGGTTGCTTGCGTGACCCAGACGGGCCGCTGGCCCATCGCCATAGGGTGCGCACTTCCCTGCCAATGGCGCCCCAGCACCTGGGTCGCCCCGATTACTGAGGCACAGGCGATGAGGTGTATCATCAAATTTCGCGCCAGACGTGCGCGCTCAAGCGGGAAGGCAAGGCCGAGCCACACGGACAACGGCGTGAAGACAAGCCACGCCAACCAAAGAGACGCGGAACGTTTCAGCGCTTCCCCCAGCTCCAGTCCGCCAATAACCGAGTATTGCGCGGTGAAGAGACCGCCCAACGCCAGCCACACACCGAGCACGAGCAGTCCCGGCACGAGCCAGCGCCGGGCGGTAGTTGGATTGGTGGAATCACTCACAGCAGGTCAAAGTTATCGTGCAGCATGCGGCGGCAAAAGCAAACTTCCGCCGGGCGGTCTGCCCGGCGGA
>JAIPJX010000114.1 GCA_021733945.1 Verrucomicrobiota bacterium
AAGATTCAAGGACTGATCAAGAAAGCCTACGGTTACCGAAACAAAGAGCGATTCAAGACAGACGTCCTGTTTCACCTCGGCGGGCTAGATCTCTATCCCGCTCAATGAAAAATCCCCCGGAAATCCCGGAAGAGGCGCTCTTCCAAAGGCACAGACGGACCAGAGTCCGTCTGTTTAGGATTCTTTACACACCTGACAGGTGTCCCGATTCAGTCTAATCTGTTGATCTGCAATGGAGCGGGCCATTCATCGAAAATTCCTGGTCAATTTATCCGTCGGAATTGTTTACAGTTTGAACGGGACGAGCAAAACATCCGCACGCTCCCGCTGACTGAGGGATCGTTTCATAAACTTGCCGTGGACAACACATTGTCCATTCGCCCGCTCGTCGCCGGGTCGCATGGGCAAGCGGTGGCACATGCATTGCTTCACAATACAGGCAAAGAAAGTCCAAATCCTTATGGAAGGTCAGGCACTATGAAAAAATTTACCGGCACTTGCGCCTTTTTGACTGCGGGCGTGCTATTGAGTATTCACACGGCGAACGCCGTCACACTGGATTTCGAAGGGGTATCCCATCCCAACGGTTGGGTTGGAGTGGGGCAGTCCTACACCGAAGATGGATATGAACTGTTTAACCCAGGTGCTTGGAGTGACGCATTGGTGGTTGGACACCAGGTGTTCAATACGTCAGGTTCTGATTACTATGGATGGAACATGAATGCCGCGAACAATCCCGTGGTGCTGTCCGCTTTGAGCGGCGATTCATTCAAACTCCATTCACTGGATGTGGGGGCGTTTTCCGGCGCGCTCTTTGATTCCAGTTTTTTTCTCACCGGTCATCTCACAGATGGTGGCATTCTGTTTCAGGCGGTAAACAATGTCGGATCTTTCCAGAATCTGACGCTCAACTGGGCGAACCTTGCCCGGGTTGAATTTGTTTACACCGCAGGGAATTTTGGAGCGATCGACAATCTCGTGATCACTTCAACGCTTACGCCAACGCCGGACATGGCCTCCACGTTGATGCTCCTTGCCGGCGGTTTGATGGTGGTTGCGGGAATGCGGCGCAGGTGGTCCATAGTTTGTCTGGATAGAAAGTACACCGTTTGAATCCGAATCTGGTGTGGAACACAAAATTGTAACCTCCGAACCTGCACGAATTCTGTGTGACCATGAAGACCTGCCTCCCCATTCAAAAACTTTGTTTGAAGCTGGTTCTGGCGACCCTGCCGGTGTTCACGGCTGCCAACACCCAGGCGTTGTCGATTCTGCTCAATGATGTCACGCCCGGCGGAATGGCACCCGCGGCGCTTGCGGGTTTTCAGTTGGGTGCCAGCCGCTGGTCAGGGTTGTTTTCCGATCTGGTCACCGTTCGCATCGACGTCGCTTTTCAAACGCTGGAGTCCAATGTCCTGGGACAGGCAGCCTCAGGCACCGTTGGATCGGTCTACTCGACAGTCAAGTCTGCCTTGGGATGGGATGCTACTTCGGGGGACGACTCCACAGCCGTGTTGAATCTTCCCGCGGGGCCTTATTTGAGTTTTCTGACGACTCCTCCAAACGGCGGAGCTCCGGTGCTGGATGCCAACCAGACGGCCAACAACCTTGTCTTGGATGTAAACCGGGCCAACGCAAAGGCACTGGGTTTGATGGCCGATGACGGCCTTCCGGATGCTCAAATCAGGTTCAACAAGAGCTTCAACTTTGACTTTGATCCTTCGGATGGAATCGCAGCGACCGCGTATGATTTTGTGGGGGTGGCCACGCACGAGATCGGACACGCGCTGGGTTTCGTGAGCGGAGTTGATGTGGTTGACTTAACCAGTGGAAGTGGTCCGTACGCACAAGTGGATCTGAATCCTTATCGAGTGTTTAGTGTCCTGGACCTGTTCCGTTACTCGGCTTCCGCCTTGGCTGCGGGACCGGGCGTGTTGGATTTCGCCGTGGGCGGAACGCCTTACTTCTCCATCAATGGTGGACTGACCGGGTTGGGTGGGTTTGCCACCGGGCATTTCAACGGGAACGCCCAGCAAGCCAGTCACTGGAAGGATAACCTCTCCCTCGGCATCATGGATCCCACTCTGGGCAAGGGCGAGATGCTTTCCATTTCGGCCCTGGACGTTCGCGCCTATGATGTGATTGGGTGGGATTTGGCAAACATCCCGGACCCAACGAACACGTTTCACGTGCTCGCCTTGTCCTTCCTCGGATTGCTGGCCTTTGGGAGACGGTCGCAGGATTGATCTCGAAATAGTGAGGCACGAGAAAAGCGCCGCAGAGGAATATCACGGAACAGCTCACACGGCCGATGCGGGGGCGGACAGTGCCGTCCCTCCGTATTCTTTTGGCTTTTTCTGGTCCCCCCCCCTCAGGGGGGCGCTTCTTTCAGCGGTGAGTCCAGAACAGGTTTGCATGATTCCGGCCAGGTTGGGTCCTCCTGTCAGGTAATCCGCAGGGTAAAAAGCAGGCCAACGGAGTGACGGAGTCGTCTTCCGCAGTCCCTGAAAGGGGTCGTGACAGTTCTTGCGTGTTGGGGCAACTGGACACAGAATCGTCTCGAATTCATGCTGACGATTTCTGAAATTACAAAGGCATTTGGTGGACGGACGTTGTTTGAAAACGTTTCGTTGCAGATCAATCGCGAAGATCGAATCGGATTGGTTGGGCCGAACGGGGCTGGTAAGACGACCCTTTTTTCGCTCATTCTCGGTGCCGAGGCTCCAGACAAGGGCACCGTGGCGCTCCAGCGAAACGTGGTGGTGGGGCATCTGCCGCAGGAGAGCGCGCCTGTGGGGGACGAAACGGTGATCGAACTTGCCACGGCGATTCACCCGGATTTTACACGGATCCGGAGTGCCCTGAAGGAGCAGGCCCGATTGGAGGCCGAGGGTGACCACGCCGGGGGGGGGGGATCCGAAGACAAGCTCAAGGCCGACTTTGAAGCGTTTGGCGGGTTTCGAGTGGAGGCGCGGGCCAAGCAGATTCTGGCGGGGCTGAGTTTCCGGGAACGGGATTTTGATCGGCCTCTCAAGGAAATGAGTGGTGGCTGGGTGATGCGGGCGTATCTGGCGCGGTTGTTGGTGCAGGAGCCGGAGATCCTGATGCTGGACGAACCGACCAATCATCTGGACCTGGAAGCGCTGCTCTGGTTTCAGGATTATTTGAAGCGTTATCCAGGGGCGGTGTTGATGATTTCGCATGATCGTTCGTTTCTGAATCAGCTGGTGGCCACCGTTGTGGAAATCCGGCACGGCAGCCTGATCCGGTACCGGGGCAACTACGAAGATTATCTGGTGCAGCGCAAGGCCAAGGAGGAGCAACATCAGGCGGCCTACGACAACCAGCAGCGTGAAATTGCGCGGTTGATGGCGTTTGTGGACCGGTTCCGGGCGAAAAACACCAAGGCGGCCCAGGCGCAGAGCAAACTCAAGCAGATCGAGCGGATGGAGCTCATCGAAGCGCCGCTCAACGCGGAGCAAACGATTCATTTCCGGTTTCCTCAACCGGCACGCAGCGGACGTCGGGTCATCCGGTTGACCAATGTTGATCATGCGTACGGGCAGACGGTGGTGTATCAGGGAATGGAGTTCGAGGCGGAACGGGGGCAGAGGATTGTGCTGGTGGGACCCAACGGTGCGGGCAAATCGACCCTGCTGAAACTGCTGGCGGGGGTGATTCCGGTGCAATCTGGCACCCATGAATTGGGGCATGAGGTCAGGGCGGGCTATTACAGCCAGCACCGGACCGAGGACCTGGATCCCAACGCCACGGTGCTCGAGGAGGCGCTCGATACCCCTCAGCGGGTCACCGAACAGTCCGTGCGCACGATTCTGGGGTCCTTCCTGTTTCGGGGGGATGATGTGTTCAAGAAGGTCCGCGTCTTGAGCGGGGGAGAGAAGAGCCGGTTGGCATTGGTTAAAATCCTGCTCAATCCTCCGAACCTGCTGCTGATGGACGAACCCACCACGCATCTGGACATGCCGAGCATCGATGCGCTGGTGAATGCGCTCTCCCAATACGAAGGCACCCTGATCTTCATCAGTCACGATGTCTATTTCATCAAGGCCATCGGCACCCACGTGGTGCATGTCGATACCGGGAAGCTGACCCATTACCCGGGTGGTTATGATTATTTCCTGCAGAAATCGGCCGCAGACGGTGCACGCGCAGCTGTTGCCGGGGCCGAGGTTGCCGCGCGTGCGCCCGCAAAGCCCGAACCCGGGCGCCCAAGCATCAAGCTGAAGGATCAGAAACGGTTTGAGGCGGAACAGCGGCAGATTCGGTACAAACAGCGCAAGGGACTGCAGCAGTCGGTCGATGCGTTGGAGGCGAAGATCGCGCAGTTCGAAAAACGCCAGGCGGAACTCACCTCAGAACTGGAAGACCAGGGCACGTACGAAAAACCGGGGCAGGCGGTCAAGATCAACCGCGAGCTGATGGAAGTGCAGGACAAGCTCGAGGAAGTCTCGGCGCAATGGGAGAAGCTGGGAACGGAACTGGCCGAGTTGGACGCAAGCTGGAGCGAGAAAATCGGTGCCTGAACCTTCGTGCGGGCCGGTCTCCTTTGGGTTGGATGGACGAGGGCCCACGAGTTCGATGCCGCTGGTTCACAAAGTCATGAATACTGAGAATCGTGCCGGGACCCGAAGGGTTTTCGGAAATGCCAGGCTGGTTTCGTCGCTGCTCCTGTTTGGAATGAGCGCGCTGCCGGTCCTCTGTGCCGAAGCGATTGGCGACTTTGAAGGGGCGATTCGGCCGATCCTGGCGGAATATTGCCTCGACTGTCATTCGACGGAGCAAAAGAAGGGCGATTTTGATCTTGAACGGTTCGGCACCGGAAACGATCTGCGCCGGCAGCCCAAGGTTCTGCAGATCCTGGCGCAACAGCTTGGCAACAACGAGATGCCGCCGGACCGGAAGCCGCAGCCAACCCTGGCTCAAAGGGAGCAGGTGCTTCGTTGGGTGAACGGTGTGCTTCAAGAGATAGCCTCCCAATGGGCGGGGGATCCGGGACCGGTGGTGCTTCGTCGTTTGTCCAATGCGGAATATACCCATACGGTCAGGGATTTGACCGGGGTACCCGATCTGGACCCCGCGCGTGCGTTTCCGGCGGATGGTGCCGCGGGGGAAGGATTCATGAACACGGGCAATGCGCTCGTGATGTCTCCGTCCCTGGTGGAGAAGTTTTTCGATGCCGCCAAGGCAGTGGCTGACCATGCCGTTTTGCTGCCAGACGGGATTCGTTTCTCCCCGAAGGCGACCCGCCCCGATTGGACGGGAGAGATCCTCGCCCGGATCCGGGAGTTGTATGGCCGGTACACGGCCTCGGACGGTGGAGACCGTGTCAACCTGCAGGGGATTCAGTTTGAGACCAACACCGGTGGGCGACTTCCGTTGGTTTCGTATCTGGACGCAACGCTGGAGCTGCGGGACGCGCCCCCGGAAGCCCGGTCGGCACTCATGTCAGAGTGGGTCGAAACCCGGGGGTTGAGCCGGAAGTACCTCGACGGTTTGTGGCAGTTGCTCCATGGTGAGGATGCCTCCCTGCTGCTCGACCCGATACGTGCGCGATGGCGTCGTGCGATGCCGGGAGAGGGGAGTGCGGTTGCCGCCCTGATTGAGCCATGGCAGCAGGCCCTCTGGAAGTTCAACAGCGTGGGACACATTGGCAAGGCGGGCGGTCCCCGTTCCTGGATGGAAGCGCAAAACCCGCTCCGGGAGAGCCAGGAATTTCGGGTGCCGGTGTCGGTTGGCGTGGAGGGGGCCACTCTTTACCTGGGTGCATCCAGCGTGGGCCCGGATCATGGAAGTGACCTTGTGCTGTGGCAGGAACCCCGGTTGCGGTTTCCTGGGCAACCGGACCTGCCGCTCCGGGAAGTCCGCTCGGTGTTCGCGCGGTTCGAAAATCGCCGACGTCGGGTGTTCGAGGACACGGCGGGCTGCCTGAGGGCAGCTGCCGAAGCGGCTGCGGGAACGGCGGACCTCGCGGTGTTGGCTCAGAAATACTCGGTGAACGAAGATTCGTTGCGGGCGTGGTTCGGGTTTCTTGGAGTCGATGCCGAGAGTTCCGTGGAGATCGATTCTTATTTCAAGGAGACGGTTGCCGGGGTCGCCGGTTATGACTTCGTGAATGGCTGGGGCAGTGCGTCCACGCCGAGCCTGACGGCGAATGCCTCGGATCGTTCGGTCCGGATTCCGGGTGACATGCGGCCCCACAGTGTTGCGGTGCATCCTTCGCCGCAGCTGCGCGCGGTGGTCGGTTGGCGCAGCCCTGTCAGCTCCCTGAGCCGGGTCGAAGTGCGGGTTCGGCATGCGCATCCGGAGTGCGGCAACGGAGTAACCTGGACGCTCGAGTTGCGCCGGGGCGGCTTGCGTCAGCACCTGGCTGCGGGTCTGGCTCAGGGAGGCAAGGAGGCGGTGATCGAGCCGATCGAATCGCTCAGGGTTCAGAAAGGCGATTTGCTCTCGCTATCCGTGGGCGCGCGGGACGGCAATCATTCGTGCGATCTGACGGAGGTGAACCTGCGCATCCTGAAAAACGGTGCCGACGAACGGGTCTGGGATCTGGCCGGGGATGTTTCTCCGGATGTGCTTGCGGGCAATCCGCATGCCGATCGATTCGGGAACAGCGAGGTATGGAATTTTTACACCGAGACCGATTCCGTCGCCTCGGACGGAACCAACGTGCCGGTTGGGTCGACGCTGGCCAGGTGGTATTCGACGGAGGATCCGTCGGAAAAGAGTTTGGTTGCCGAGCGTCTGCGAACCATGTTGATGGCCGGGCCACCCTCCGATTCCGCCGATCCCGACGCCGTGTTGTATCAACAGCTGGCTAGGTTCGGGGGGGCTTTGCTGTCTGGTGCGGCAGGCGAGGGGAAGGGTTTGGCCGGCTCCGGCGGTGTTCAGGCGGGTGCCCTGGGAGAGGCGGTGTCGGGCGAGTGGGCTCTGGACCCGAAGGTGTTCGGAAAACATCCGGACGGATCGCCGGTGGACCCCACAAGCTTGTGCGTGCGGGCACCGTCCGTGATCGAGGTTCGATTGCCCGCGGATCTGGGGGCTCGGTGGGAGTTTGTGACGACCGGCAGGCTTGATCCCCGAAGCGGGCGGGAAGGAAGCGTGCAGTTGTCGGTCGGACTTGAGAAGCCGGATGTTCAATCGGGCCCGGTGCCAGGGACCGTGTCCGAGACGCGGGCCAACGGACCGTGGACGTCGGACAACCGCCGGGTGTCGTTGAGCGCGCCGATCCTGGTCAATGTCGGCAGCGAGGCGCGGGCGCGATTGGAATCGGATCTGGACCGGTTTCGAAGCTGGTTTCCAGCGGCGCTGTGTTACGACCGGATTGTTCCCGTCGACGAAGTGGTCACGCTGACTCTGCATTATCGCGAGGACGAGCCACTGAAACGGTTGATGCTGGAGGACGCGCAGGGAGCCGAGCTGGATCGGTTGTGGAGCGAGTTGCGGTATGTCAGCCGGGACGCATTGACGCTGGTGGATGCGTTTGAACAGCTTTGGCAGTATGCCACGCAGGATGCCGATCCCAAGGTGTTTGAACCATTGCGTCAACCCATCCTGGACGCGGCAAGGGCTTTTCGGGAGGAACTCGTTGAGAGTGAACCGCGGCACATCGATGCGGTCCTGGAGTTTGCCGGTCGCGCCTATCGGCGTCCGCTCGGTTCTGCCGAACGGGCGGGTTTGCTGGAGTTCTACCAAGGGTTGCGAGCAGAGGAATTGAATCATGAACAGGCGATTCGCCTCCTGATTGCGCGGGTTCTGGTTTCGCCGGTGTTTTTATACCACGGTGAAAAAGCGCGTCCAGGCACGGCGGCGACGCCCGTGGATGAATGGGAGTTGGCGAGCCGGTTGAGCTATTTTCTATGGTCGTCGTGTCCGGATGAAACGCTGAGGGAAGCGGCGGCTTCGGGCCGGTTGCGTGATCCCGAGGTCCTGCAGGCGCAGGTGGCGCGGATGCTCGGGAGTTCGCGGGTCCGGAGATTGGCCACGGAATTCGCGTGTGCCTGGTTGCATGTCTACGAGTTCGATCAGCTGGATGAGAAAAGCGAACGGCATTTCCCTGGATTCGCCGGGTTGCGCGATGACATGTATGAGGAGACCATTCGTTTCTTCACCGGATTGTTCCAGGACAATGGTTCCGTGCTGGAGATTCTGGATGCGGATCACACCTTCCTGAACGAGCGTTTGGCAGGGCATTACGGCATTCCCGGAGTTCAAGGGGAAGCGTGGCGGCGTGTGGATGGTATTGGGGCGTTCTCGCGTGGTGGTGTTCTTGGCATGGCCACGACATTGGCCAAACATTCGGGAGCTTCGCGGACGAGTCCCATCCTGCGGGGCAACTGGGTCTACGAGGTGTTGCTGGGCGAACGACTACCGCGTCCGCCCGCCGGGGTGCCCAAGCTGCCGGACGACGAGGCGAGTGCGGATGGGTTGACGATCCGGCAGTTGGTTGAGAAGCATACGAGCGACCCCAGTTGCGTGCGTTGTCATCAACGAATCGATCCGTATGGATTCGCTCTGGAGGGGTTCGACGCGATTGGAGGGGTTCGATCCAAGGATGCCCTGGGGCGGCCGGTGGAGACGGAAACCCGGAGTGCTGACGGATATCAATTCAGTGGGGTGACTGGGTTGCGGAACTACCTGCTGGAACAGCGACGGGAGCAGTTTGTCGGGCAGTTCTGTCGTAAGTTGCTGGGGTATTCACTCGGGCGGGGAGTGCAGTTGTCCGATCAACCGCTCTTGAAATCGATGCAGGAACGGTTGAAGAGCGATGGATATCGGTTTCGGACAGTGGTGGAAATGATTGTTCGAAGTCCGCAGTTCTGCCAGATTCGGGGGCGTGACGCCCGGTTTGATGACTAAACTTCAGGATCTTTTGACTTATGGCTGATCACAAATTCTCCCGGCGCGCGTTTCTGCGGGGCGTCGGTGTTTCGATGGCGTTGCCCTGGTTGGAATCCCTGCCCGTTTGGGGGGAGGACACATCCAGGCGTTCGAGTGAGGCACCGGTGCGGCTGGCCGTGCTGTTTTCCGGCAACGGATTTCACAGCAAGGAATGGTGGGCGCGTGGCGAGGGGAACGGAATGGAGCTCGGAGGGGTGGTCTCGCCGTTGAACGATTTCCGCGGCAAGATGCTTTTTGTCCAGGGGCTTTACAACGCGGAAGCCCTCAAGGGAAATATTCACAGTTCGCAGACCGGCAATCTTTTGTCCGGCGCGCCCCTGGCATCGGGTGGTTTGATTCGTTCGGGCACCAGTATGGACCAGTTCGTGGCCCGGGAATATGGCGGATCCACCAAGGTGCCGAGTTTGGTGCTCGGGTGCGAGAAATCGAATCCTTCCGTTCACAAGAACTATTCGATGCTCTACAGCTCGCACATCTCTTGGACATCCCCGACCACGCCGACTCCGCTGGAGATTTATCCGGCGCTGGCATTTGACCGGTTGTTTAAGGACAACGTGCAGCGCGGGGATCGGAGTGTGCTCGACGCGATTCTGGGCGATGCCGCAGCGCTGCGCCGGCAGATCAGCGTGGGGGATCAGCAGAAACTGGATGAGTATTTGGAATCCGTGAGGGATGTGGAGCAACGCATCGACAATGCGGGCAAGAAAGGGCAGTTGCAGGGGTGGCGTCCCACCCTGACCGAACCGAACCTGCCCCGGCCGGCGGATGGCATTCCGCAGGACATTGGGGAGCATATGCGGTTGATGTGCGATATCCTGGTGCTGGGTTTTCAGACGGACACGACCCGGGTCTGCAGCCTGAAGTTGAACAACGACCATTCCTCGCTGCGGTTCCCCAATCTGGGTGTGGATTACATGATCCACCATCTCCTCTCCCATTCAGACACGGCGGACTGGCTGAAGGTCAACCGGTTCTTCCTGGAACAGGTGGCCTACATTGCCCGCAGGCTGGATGCCGTGCAGGAGGGGGACCGGACGTTGCTGGACAACACGATGCTGCTGTTTTGTTCGAGCATGTTGACCGGGAGCCATGATGCGACCCAGTTGCCAGTGGTCCTGCTGGGAGGTGGCGGTGGCCGGATCCGTGGTGGACGCGTGCTGGATTACCGGGGCAAGCCGGATCGGCAGATGTGCCGGTTGTTTCTTTCAATGCTGGATAAAATGGATCTGCATCCCGAACAGTTTGGGGATGCCACACAGCCGTTGAACGAGGTTTGACGACCCGCAAAGATCCGAATCCCTGAAGGGATGGAACCTTGCGTTCGTCCAATCCTGAGTCGAAGCGAACAATCGAAAAACCTAACTGAGCACGATATGAAAGCGCGATTCTGCACTCTCCTGATTCTTGTGACCTCGGCAGTGCTGTGGAACGGATGCGTGGCAGTGCCACCCCTGATCAACGTTCAGCACCGGCAGGATAATTCCAATCTGGAGAAGAAACTGGATTCGATCGAGCGTCGGCTCGATACCATCGAGAAGAAAATGCAGTAGCGCCGGATCAGTCCCGGAAATTCTGAAACTGGAGTGCAACGGGGAAATCGTGACGGCGCAGGGCGGAAATGGCCGCCTGAAGGTCGTCCCTGTTTTTTCCGTTCACCCGGACCTCCTGTCCCTGGATCTGTGCGGTGACCTTGATCTTGGAAGCGCGGATAAACGCCGTGATGTCCTTGGCTACCTCCGATTCAATGCCGTTCTTGATCTTGATGATTTGCCGGGCATGGCCCAGCGGGGAGATGTCCGGATCAAGCCGCTCGATGTTTTTCAGGCTGACATCGCGTTTTGCCAGTTTCCCGAGAACCATCTCCTCAAGAGCGGTGATTTTGAATTTATCTTCAGCCGTGAGCTTGATCTCGTGTTTTTCGAGCACAATCTCCGCTTTGCTGCCCTTGAAATCGAAGCGGTTGGCGAGTTCTTTCTTCGCCTGATTCACCGCATTCTCGATTTCCATCGAGTTGACTTCGGACACAATATCGAATGATGGCATGGCGCAATCTAAACGCGGACGGATGCGAAAGGCAAAGCGAAAGCGCGAAGGATAAACGGGTTTGACGGGGAGGTTTTCAGTCCGGGTAAGGCTTGAGTCGTTCCTGTTCGCCCAACAACGGCGCATGGATGGATGTTGGAATTCGAATTCAAAGCGGCGTCGACGCTGCGCGCTGCCGCGCGCACTCCAAAACGCCGGTGGGAACGGGAATTGTCGTCGGGACCGATGGGGGGGATTGGAAGCCGACGATGGTTTACTCGGTTGCGGGGGTGAGACGGATGCGATAGAAGCGGGTGGCCGGGAGGGCGGCGGCGCGGGTATTGGCGTTTGGTGTCAGCGTGATGGTGTCGTGATCGGAGTCGGGAGTGTTGGCTTCGGTCTTCGAAGCAAAGGCACCCGTTCCGTCGGCCCATCGATTCAGATCCGGTGATTCCTCGATTGTCCAGCGGATCGCGGTCAGACCGTGACTTCGAATGAGTGTGACGCGGAAAGTATCCGTGGTGTCGGTGGTGATTGTGAAGACTGGAGAACCGGCATTTCCAACGGTGGGATCGGTGCCGAAGAACAATTCTTCGAGGTTGGATCTGCCGTCACGGTCCGGGTCGGCGGTGAATCCCGAGATCCGCTCGTCCCTCAGTTCGACAGGATTGAAATAGGTGGCCAGGAGGGCCTGAAGGGAATTGGAGCTGTCGTTCCGGCCTGGATTGCCGTTTGAAGATGTGCTGGATGTCCAGCTTGCCCCGAGACTGGGGTCGGGGGCGGACGTTGGATTGACGAGTGCCAGGGCCGGACCGGTTCCATCGGGAAGCACGGGCCAGGGGGGCGTGTCAAGGTATCGGAAACGGTGTATGACCGAGCCGGTGTCATCCACGAGAGTGAGGAACTCACCCGAGTTGGCGAGCGCCGTGTCTCCGGCGAAGATGCCAGCCACGGGCAGGCCGGGGCCGTACCGGAACTCAAAGGCAGCCCTGTCGCGTACGGCGAGGATCCGCTGGCCGGAGCCAATCTCTCGCACGTTGGAATTGTCGAATGAGAAATCAATTCCCTCGTTGAACGCGACTCCGGACAGGTCGACGGGTTCGGGTCCGATGTTCATCAGTTCGATGTATTCGAAGACACCGTCTGTTTTGAATCCGGCTGCGATTTCTTCGGGCGTCGGAGAGCCCGGGTGGTAGTGGATCTTTGAGACAACCAGATTCGCGGGAGTCGGCGCGACCGCGCCGACGACGAAGGACGCCACCGTGACCGGCGACCACTCGGATCCGTTCAGGACGCGTGCCTGGATCGTGGCGGATTGATTGATGGGGAAGGGGCCCGTGTATGGGGTGGCATTTGCCGCGACGCCTTCCGGGGTTCCCCCTGCGATCCATGCGCCTTCCAATGTTGGCCAGACGAGGAAGTCGGTGCTGGTGGCACCGCGGTTGAGGCCGTGGATCGCGAGAACATTCTTCCCGATTGTCAGCAAACCCAGGTGTTCGGAAACGTCGAAGACGGCGAATTCAACGACCGCCGTGTCCGCATGGCTCGCGGTTGCCTGTTCGTTCCAGGCGACGAGGGTTCCTTCGGTCCCGGGGGCATTCTCGCGATGGATCTCGACCCCGTTGAGGTAGGCGACAAAGCCGTCGTCGTATCGCACGCCGAGACGCAGGGCATTGATGTCCGGTCTGGATTGCAGCGAGAATTCCACGCGCAAATAAAGGGATTCGAGGGCTGCATTGCCCACCTGTCCCGCGAAGTTGAGTGCCGGATCGATCAGTGTGCCATAGGCACCCGTCGCGCTGTTTTCGTAGCCGGCTCCGCGGCCCCCCACGGGCCACCCGTTGTCTTCGAAAGCGGGCAGCATCCAGGTGGTGGCAATTGAATCGTTTGTCGGGATCATGGCGCGCTTTGGGGCGCTCTCGCGGATGATTTGAACCGGTTCGGTTGGGCCCCTGCCCTGGGAAGTTCGCGGGTCCGTTCCGTCGGTTGTGTAAAAGATGGTTCCGCTCGTTGATTTCCCGATGACGACCTTGAAGCCCCGCGACACCCTGCCGCCGTGCGGGGCGAAATCGGGAGGGGGTGTGTTGGGATACCAGCCACGACTTCGGAGCTGATTGAGAACGATGTTCGGACGGAGATTGAAGTAATTGCCGAATGCGCCGTCGGTGCGCTCACCGAGCAGGCGCTGACGATTCGCCACCCAGTCGAGCCGGGTGTAGGGGGCTGCGCGCTGATTGTCGCCCCAGCGGGCGGATTCGAGCCGCGTGACGTAGTCAATCGGCTCGGTGCGTTTGCGGTAGAGCGCGGAGGCGTTCTCCGGTGTCATCGGACCGCCATTGTGAAAA
The DNA here is from genome assembly GCA_021733945.1 of Verrucomicrobiota bacterium. Classification (GTDB taxonomy): domain Bacteria; phylum Verrucomicrobiota; class Verrucomicrobiia; order Limisphaerales; family SIBE01; genus JAIPJX01. Next base: position 13,287 of record JAIPJX010000114.1, read on the forward strand.
TACTGATGGACACGGTCGGCGAAACGCAGCCGATACCCGGCGTTGGTGGCGAGATCGTATTGAAGGTTGGTGGGGCCGCCGGCGTTGTTTCGTGACACGGCGTTGTCCGAAAGGAAGTTCATGACGTTCTCCGCATCCCAGCTGTGGAACCGCCATTTGCCATCCGGTAGGACCTGATTGCGGGACGCGTACCAGTTTTGATGACCCCAGTCGGTGTTGCCCAGATAGTAGTTGACGATGATGTAGTCGATGAAGGCGTCGATGTCGAGGAGCCCTGCAACCTGGTCGAAGTTGGCCTGCACGGAGAGATCACGGTCGGCGAGGGTGTGCAGTTGGCGGTAGGAATCGAGGTTCCCGTTGACGGCGGTGTTGATGTTGTGTTTGACGACGTTGTAGTCGTCGTTGTCGCCACCCAGGTAGCTGGCGGCAAAGTTGTCATCCGGCCGTTCATGCAGGGTGTGCATTCCCCAGAAGATGCCGTTGATGTAGAGGAGGACCGTGCGTCCGTGCGGCGACAATCCGCCGACAGCCAGGTGCAGGTCCGAAGTGAACTGGTCACGCGCGTATTGGGCCCGATCGCGCTGGACGGTGGGGGACGAGGTGCCTCCATAATGCCACACCTCGCCAAGATGGGCGTCGAGAACCAGGGTGTCGAATCGGTCGGTTGCGTCACTGCCGAAGACCGGAAACGGCAGGTCGCGATCGAACTTCAGGCGCATGGAGAGGTTGTCGGATTTCCAACGGTTCGGGCTCGTGCCGCCGACGATCTGGACGGTGCCGTCGACCTGGAATCCCTTCGCTGCGTTGGGTGCGGCGATGTTGTTGAGGGGGTTGATGAGTTCGATGGAGACGTTTTTCTCAACACTCTGTCCGGCGATGTAGATGCCGCCCCTGCCGAACATCTCGGCGAATTCCATCGAAATGGAGACGGTTGGGATTCGCTTGAGGTCGTCGGGGGTGGGGCGTGCTTCCGGATCGGGATGATTCACGATCGCCGGATCCATCTCCCAGTCGGGACCGGCGTGTCCCCAGGAAACGGCCTGATTGAAGGGAGCGCGGATGCCGTTCTGCTTCAGCACATGCGCTGGAAAGAGATAGGTATGGGTGTCGACGTTGGTTGGTTCGAATCCGGTCTTCACCGCCAGGGCCCTCAGGCAGGTGGTTGTGTTGACTGGAATCGTTGCGCTCGGGGGCGTGGAGCCGTCTTTCGGGGGGACGCGGGTTCCGTGCGACACCGTAGGCCAGGAGCCGTCCGTGGTGTAGATCAACGTTGCCCCGGGAGTGACCGTGGTGACGGTGACCTCGAACGGAGCATCGTAGAATCCGCGGTCGATGGAGAACGTGGTGTCGCCCACGAAGCCAGGAACGGAGGTGGAGGCATTGGCGGTGCCCGGGGTTGGTCGCGAAAAATAGCCGGCGGCTTCCGAAGTGGCCTGCCCGGTCAGACCGTAGGACGTGTCCTTGTATTGATCCGGATACGGCGCGAATGCGGAAACAACCGTGACGCTCGAATCGCTCCCGATGTGGGACAGCAAAAGGCTGCTCGTTCCCGAGCGGCTGAGTCGGAAGTTCGTATGGAGCTCGCCAGTGGGATCGTTGAGGTCTCTGCCGGATGCGAAGATAACCGCGTAGTCACCCGCACCAAGGGTGAAGGCGGGAAGTGCCCAGAGGGTTGGTTCCCCGGGGTCGTCGCTGAGGAACCATGCTTCCGTGCTCACGGGCTGAGAGCCTGGATTCCAGAGTTCGATCCAGTCCGATGATTCACCAAAGGAATCGACCAGCCCGTTTTCGTTGTCCGCAAGGAATTCGGATAGGGTCAAGGTCGGGGTGCCGGCGTTCCCGTGCGGAAAGGATGCCCCGAGCAGGAACATCGCGGCAAGGGTCACCAGGCGCCGCAACTTCGAATGTCTGATTCTGATGGGCATGTATCGGGGATGGTGTGCCGAAGTGGACTCGATTGTCCAAACCGATTTTATTCGAGATTCAACGAGGGCGTCTTGTCAGGGAGCCGGGATTCGTTCCGATGAACCGGACAGCCTGCATCGGGCGCGTCGATTTGGGACCGCGCCTTCGGCTATTCGTAGGCGATCCGGATGACCTCCAGCTGTTCTTCGCCGCTTGGAAACCGGAAGGTCGTTTTGGAGCCGATCTCCGCGTTGATGAGCGCTCTGGCAAGAGGGGAAAGCCAGCTGACCCAGCCCCGGTCGATGTCGGTCTCGTCCACTCCGACAATCCGGTAGCTGGATTCGGTCCCGTTGGTGTGTCGCACGGTGACCGAGGCTCCGAATCGCACCCTGGAATGATCCTGCCTGGAGGGATCCACGACTTCAGCTGAAGCCAGGCTGTTGGCAATGTCGCGGATCTCCTGGTCGATCCGTTGAAGCCGGGCTGTCTGGCGGTCGGTGGTCGTGCTCCCGGCACGCAGCTCGGACTTGAGCGAATTCCACTCGGCGAGTTTCTTGCGGAGGCTTTCCGCGCCGCCCGCCGTCATGTAGTTCTTCAACCCGGGTGGAAGCGGGGTGCGTTTGATCGGTGGCGGGAGATCGTCCTCGTCGGATTCGCGCGTGAACGCCTTGCTCATGGAGTGGGCTGCAGAATGCGCAACGTGAGATGGGAGTCCGCCTCAGGGGTTCGGTACACGCGCTGGGTGGCTTTCTGAAAGGCGTCTTCACCGGCGGCGTAGATGTTGACAAAGGTTTGTGGGTTCCGGTCGACCAGGGGGAACCACGAGCTCTGCACATGCACCATGATTTTGTGTCCCCGACGGAACGTGTGGTAGACATCGGGCAGGCTGTAGGTCACCTCCGTGACCCGGCCCGGTTCGAATGGTTCGGGATGCTCGAAGCTGTTCCGGAATTTTCCACGAAACGCTTCGCCCCGGACCAGCTGTTGATAGCCGCCCATCGGAGTGGTCGAATTTTTTGGTGTCGGATGATCACCCGGATAAACGTCGATCAATTTGACGACCCAGTCCGAATCGGTGCCGGTGGTGGAAACCTGCAGCCTGGCCGCAATGGGGCCGGCCAGTGTCAGGTCCTCCTCCAGCGGTTCCGTCTGATAAACCAGGACGTCCGGGCGGGAGGACGCGAAGCGCTGGTCGTCCAGCATGTGCTCGCGTGTCATGCCAATCGCAATGTTCGGAATAAACGGCACGGGTCGCGAGGGATCGCTCACGTATTCGTCGAATCCGGCTCCGGAACCGGATGGAGCATCAAATCCGAGCCTGCCTGAGGCTTGGAGGTGGAGTTTCTTCTCGACCGTGTTCCTGGGCGGCCAGGCGTCGTACCGACGCCATTGAAACGTGCCGGTTTCGAAAACCATGGCTTCGGGCAGTTTGGGATCGGGGCCGTCCTTCAAAAAGTGGTTCAGGAATGGAAACTCGATGTTCTGCCGGTAATACTCCGATGGGTTCGACCGGAAGGAAACCGATCCAAGACTGGCTCCGGTGCCCCCGGACCAACCCCCGTGAGCCCAGGGGCCCATCACCAGCACGTTGAACGCGTCCGGGTTTTTTTGTTCGATCGTCTTGTAGATCTTCAACGGACCGTACAGATCTTCGGCATCAAACCATCCGCCCACGGTCATCACGGCGGCTTTGACTCCGGACAGATGCGGGAGCAGGTTGCGTTGCTGCCAGAATGCATCGTAGTCGGAGTGCTCCATCAGCTCCTTCCAAAACGCGATTTTTCCCTTGAACAACTTTTTCTCGACGTTCGCCAGGGGACCGATGTTGAGATAAAACTCGTAGCCGTCCGGCGTCCTGAAGTCAAACGGCTGTGGATCCATTCGGGTGGGTTCCTCCAGGGTCTGACCGAACCGGGAAAGGAACCCGAACGCATGCGCGAGATAAAAGACGCCGTTGTGATGGAAATCATCGCCGATGAACCAGTCCGAAATCGGTGCCTGGGGCGATGCTGCCTTGAGGGCGGGATGCGATCCGATGATTCCGGCGGCTGTGTAAAATCCCGGGTAGGAAATGCCCATCATCCCGACCCTGCCGTTGTTGTTCGGGATGTTTCGAACCAGCCAGTCGATGGTATCATAGGCGTCGGTGCTCTCGTCCACTCCCTCGGAACCCGCTGTTTGTTGGGGGCGCATGTGAACAAACGTGCCCTCGGATCCATTTCGGCCGCGCACATCCTGAAATGTGAAGATGAATTTCTCCCTGCCGTAATGCGCCATCTGGCCGCCGGGATCCGGAAAGTTGTCCACGCCGTAGGGCCGAATCCCGTAAGGCGTGCGCTGGATCAGGATCGGGTAGGATTCGGACTCGTCTTTTGGCGCATACACCGCCGTGAACAGACGAACGCCGTCGCGCATCGGGATCTTGAATTCAAACTTGGTATAGTTGGCCTCGAGGTATTCCCTGTCCGCTGGTTCAAGTTTGGCGGGTTTCGATTCCGCTTTCTGATCCGCAGCCGAAATGGTCTGGCTGGCGACCTGCGTCAGGACGGCTGAGAGCAGAACGATCAATTGAGCGATGCGCCGGTGGAAGGTCGATCTGGATGTCGGTTTCATGGCTTGGTTTCAACAAACGTAATCGCGGTTCGCGCGAAATAACCAGTCTTTTGTCTCTCCTCCCGCCAGGAGCGGTGGTTGCGGAATCGCCTCCTGTCTGAAACCGGAACGGTTGGACCCCGAAAGGAATGTAACCTAATCCCGGCGGCGGGCGCATCAGCAGTGATGGAGCATTGCCGAAGCGACGTTCGCAATGGAACGGGCGTCTGCATTTGCGGTGGCGGGGTCAAGATTTGATGCAAGTCAGTGAGGGTTTGATGGAATCAAACCAAGTTCAGGGGTTGCGTGGATCCAAGATTGAGCGAGATTTGCGGTGCGGATGAGGAATCGAACGAGCTTCTCTGGTTATGGCTGACCCTGAAAACAGCTCCGAACCGTTGTCCACGTTCGCCCGGTTGATCGGTGTGTTCTCGTCGCCGGGAGAGGTGTTTGCGGACATTCGCGGGCGGGATGTGGTGGGGAGCACGTGGATGGGAGCCCTCCTGATCGTGGTTTTGGTGGGAACGATCGCGACGGGTATGATCCTGTGCGATCCGGAAAACTCGGTGCACCGCAACTGAACGAACACCCCGGGGTCCAATCCCTCACCGGTTGTTAACCCATCCAACTGGACTGTTCCTTCCAGGCTTCCTGAATCAACTGCAGCAGCGAGGGCATGGAGTATTGTCCGGCAATCGCCGAAAAAAGTTCCGCCCCGACCTTGGGGGAGGTGGCCGGGCCCGATTGGAAAAGTCCCCGAAGCCGGTGCAATGCCGAATGGACCAGGCGTTCGTCGGATTCGAAAGTCCCGGATCGCAAAGCCGCGCGAACAGCCTCCTGGTGTTCCTTCGACAGTTCCTCCAGGATTTCACGAAATACGGTTGCCCGGGCCGAACTGTCGAATCCGGGCGGGCCGAACACCCGGGAGAGTCCCGTGACCAGTTGATCATAGGCGGCTCCGACGAGCGGAGCTTCGGTTTTGGATTTTTTGGTTTTGGGTCGCGGAATCTCAGGCGCTGTGGCTGCCGATCCCGTGTCGCTCCGGAACTCGAAGGTCAGGGTGTGCCTTCGCGCTGCATCTCCGGCGGAAGCGGGGTTTTTTTTCCTGCCGGGATCCGGGGAGGGTGCGCGAAATTCGATCCGCAGGTTGCCATCCGAGTCGGAGGATTTGATGAAGTCGAGTTCCAGGGAAAGTGAGATGCGATCGGTCCGCAACCGGTTTCCGTCCCGCAGTTCCAGAGAGCCACTGAACGCGGTGTCCAGTTCGTTCTGGAGCGCGGCCAGAATTGTTTTGAGAGATGCCATGCCCTGCCAGAGTAGGGGTTATTGGAACGAAGCCAAGCGCTCGTTCGTCACACGGATTGGCGGTTCATTCCGAAGCCCCTGTCCGTTCGCGAAGCGTCATGGACTGCGGCAGTCCTCTGCCGCTATTTGGTGGGGCGAAGCGTCCCGCTGAGCCGCGGGTGTCGCGAGGGGTGGGTTGTGGGGGATGCTCACCGGG
>JAIPJX010000115.1 GCA_021733945.1 Verrucomicrobiota bacterium
CCGCTTGGCCACCCGAGATCCAAATCCCCCCCTTCGCTCACCGGGACGGTTCGCGCCACCTTTCCCCCTCTTCCATTCCAGTACCAATATCGGTAGGGCGAAGCGTCCCGCTAAGCCGCCCCAACCGTCGGCAGGAGAAATCGCCAGACTGTCTCTCAAACGAATCGGCGCGGGCTCATGCCGAAGATGGAATTCACGGGCTCTCCCCGTCCCCGGGGAGGAGTGTCAACGCCCCGTCCTTCAGCACATAGATCAGATCCGCCAAGCGTCGGGCTTCGTTCAGGTTGTGGCTCACGTGCAAAATCGTCACTCCCGTGTGACTCCGAACCGCATGGAGCACATCACACATCTCCGTGCGGGTTTCATCGTCCAGGGCGCTCAAAGGTTCGTCCATGCAAAGAATCCCAGGGCCGTAGGACAACGCCCGACCCAGAGCCACCCGCTGAGCTTCGCCTCCGCTGAGCCCATGCGGCCGGCGCGCGAGCAACCGGGTCAACCCCAGCCAATCCGCCAGTTCCTCGACCCTCTTCGTGATCCTGGCGGCGTCCCATTTCCGGATGGTCAGGGCAAACGCCAGGTGTTCCCGGACCGTCATGTTCGAGAAAAGAGCCGACTCCTGGGGAACAAATCCGATGCCCCGGTCCGCTGGTCGCGACCGGGTGACATCGCGCCCCATCAGCTCGATTGTGCCGGCATGCACCGCTCGAAGACCACACACGGCTTCCAGAAGGGTTGTCTTGCCGCAACCGGTCTTACCCATGAGAAACCCGTAACGGCCCGCGGGTATCGTAAACGAAATCCGCTCGAGGTTGAAATGCCCCACCCCAACCGCAAGATTCCGCACGGCGATCATCGTTCCCCCGCCCTCCCCCGATGTTCGTCCAAACCGAAGAACCGAATCACCAGGAGCGCCGCCACGGCCGCCATGACCATGAGGAGTGAAACCGCAACCGCCGCCTCGATGTTGCCCACTGTCAATTCAAGAAACACCGTGGTGGGAAGAACCTCCGTTTTCATGCGCGTGGCCCCCGAGAACACCAGGATCGGGCCAAACTCACCCAGCGACCGGGCCCAGGCCAGCGTGGCGGCGGTGAGCACACCCCGTTTGGCTTCCGGCAGCACCACCAGCCAGAACGCCTGATTTCGGCTGCACCCCAGGGTCAGGGCAACCTGCTCCCGCCGTGGATTGATCTCGTCAAAGGTCGCGCGCATTGTCCGCACGGCGAAGGCGCAGGCAACCATCAACTGCGCCAGGATCACGCTCGGGATCGCGTAGGTGACCGGAATGAAGAATTCAATCGCCCTGCCAATCGGGGTCTGGAAAAGAATCAACAAACTCAACCCAATGACCAGGGGAGGCAGAACAATCGGTATATCGAGCAGCGCGTCGAGCAGGGCCTTGCCCCGGAACCGGTAGCGCGAAAGCAAATATCCAATCGGCACCGCCATCCAAAGGGACAGTATCGTGGTGAGGGTGCAGGAGATCAGACTCAGCTTGATGGCATACCGGATTTCGCGGCTCTGAAGTGCCTGCCACAGATGTTTGGGCGACGTGAAGGAGAGATCGGCAAGCAGGAGCGCAACGATCAGAGCCACATAAATCGAACCGAGCAACCCGAGACAGATCAGGAACCCTCTGTCAGAACTCCCTCTGCCCGGGGATGGAGAATCACCAGGAGCTGACGTCATTGCCCGGGAGATCCCTCCTGCCAATGAAACCCAACCGATTCGAATTTCGCCCGTGAATCGGCACCCCGAAGCCGTTCCAGCAACCGTTCCATGAGCAACCGGTTGCCGGAGTTTTTGCCGACGGCATACGGTTGCACCGCGATGGCGGCGGGAGTGTGCAGCGGTACCACGTCCAATTGGTCCCGCACCTGGGAAGTATTGGCTTCGTAGACCACGACCACATCGAGGGACCCGGTCCGGATCTGGTTCACCAGAAGGTCCGCCGTGGGGGTCTGGACCCTTACATTCGGCATCACCTGATCGTGGATCGCCTCCGCCTTGAGCATTCGCACCGTGAGCGCGCCCAGGGCGCTCTGCTGCTCGTTGGCGATGCCGACCCGCAGATTCGGACGCGCCAGATCCGCAAGTCGGCTCAGTCCGAGCGGATTCCCCTTGGGAACCAGCAGCACGATGTCCGTCCGCGACAAATCCACCGCATCAAGAAACAGGTCCGACACCGAACGCATAAACGAGACATCGCACGCGAAATACGCGTCCGGCCGTTGCCCCGCCCGCATCTGCGACACCAGGATACCGCATCCGTTGTAGACACGATTGACGGAGACCCCCTCCCGTTCCTCAAAAGCCTTGAGCGTCGCTTCGATCGCCATTCGATTGACCCCACCGCTGAACAACACGACCTCCGGTTTCTCCGACCATACATCCCCCTCCACCGGCACGTATCCGAGCTTCTCAAACGTCCTGAGCCCCTGGTCCCGCGCCGCCAGAAAGCGCGCAAACCTCAACGCTTCCGCAGGCTGCGCGCTCGCCTTCAGGACCCCTATCGAAACACGCTGAACGGCGCCTGCCAGTTCCGGAACGAAAACACTCTCGAGCTCGGGATACTGATTGACGGTCGCATCCCAGATGATACCCGCGTCCACCGTGCCCAGTTTCACGTCGTTGGCCACATCGTTGACGGTCGGCTTAAACACTTTTGCCTGTTTCTCAAGCTCCGCCCAGTGCCCAGAACGCGTGAGTAATCGTCGCGTAATCTTTCCGATCGCCGCCGCTTCCGGATTCGCCAGGGCCACCGCCAGATCGCTGCGCAACAAATCCGCAATGGAGTGAATGCCCTTGGGATTGCCCTGACGCACAGCCACCACCGGCGTCATGGTCGCCAGCGGGATGATTTCCGCCACAACATGATTGGACCGCGCTGTTTGCAGATAGCTTTCATCAGCGGCCAGGAACAGATCACCCCGCCCCGCCACACGCAGGCTGCTCAACAGGGTTCCGGACCCGCCGTACTGCAACTGCACCTCCACCCCGTACAGCTTTTCGTAATCCCGTGCCAGAGCCTCCACCGGAGGCTTGATGCCAGCCGCACAATAGAACACCAGGGGATCCCCAGCCTTCAAACCTGCGCGATCCTCCGGTTTCCAGACCAACAGGGCGACCAAAACGCCAATCGCAACCAGGGAAAAAGTGATTGTTTTGGAAGCTGGATTCATCTGGATCATGCAACCATCCAGAGACGGTTCGCAGATTGACTAACCGCCGGAAGACCTTGTGTCAACACTCGATTCCGACCCTCAACGGCGAGACAAACGGCAGTCGCAACCGCATCACGCATGCGATCGATTGACCTCGCTGATCTGCGAGTTGAGCGTCCAGAAATCGTACAAATACCCGATCCCAAACAACCCCACGGTGACCAGGTAGAGGAGGCCGGTCACCCATTTGCCCATGTAGAATCGATGCACCCCGAACAACCCGAGAAACGTCAGGAGAATCCAGGCCAGGGAATACTCGACAGGCCCCGCCGTATACCGATGATCCGCCCGTCGGTCCATGCCCGGAATCAGGAAGACATCCACCAGCCAGCCGATGCCGAGCAGCCCCAGCGTGAAGAACCAGAGTGTGCCGGTAATCGGCTTGCCAAAATAAAACCGATGCGCCCCGGTGAACCCGAAAAACCACAGCAGATAACCAAGCATCTTGCTGTGTGTGTCGTTGGTGATTGTTGAACCCATGTTGCCAGTTTCCCTGCGTCACACCACTCTGCCGATTATGAGACGCCTGCGCAATTGTAACCGTGCGACGGAAACGCTGCGCAAAATCCTCTGGACTTGATGCCGAAGCCGAACTAAACCATATCAAATGTCCAAGGAGCGTCCAAGCGAACCTGAGCTGCCATTCAATGCGTTGCCGTTGGCACAGCGCAGAAAAATGGTCGCCGAATATTGGATGGAACGGCTTTTTCAAAGCAGCTACACGCGCCACGGGAGACTTTTCCATGTTCGCACCTGGTCGGTCAAGATCCAGCACCGAAGCCAGCGCTATACGTTTGCACTCGATTCCGAAGGCCGCACGGAGGCCGCGACCGAAGCACTTTCAATCTACATCTCGATCCTCACCCGCGGATGGAAAGCCACGCTGGAGAATTACAAGGCAAGGATGGCTCCCAAGGATCCGGAGGAAGCTTCGGACCCGGCGATACTCCCCAAAACGGATGCGGGATACTGGGCCGGACGCCTGGTTCGGAGACCGGACTTCCGAAGGGAAGACGGAACCGAAACAACGGAACTTTCGGCCCGGATTCATCATGACGGTCTGGCATTTTATTTTCCGCTTGGATCCAATGATCCCGGAGAAGCCGCGGGAACAGCTCTGAAAATCTTCCAGACCATTTTGAAGGACGGCTGGAAAGCGGCCAACCAAGCCTACCGCAAAGAAATCACGGTGGCCGTGTTCTGGTCCATGAATCCATTGGGATACACCTATACGTCGGTGACCTCCTCACCCCACGCACCTCCGGCGGTCCCGCCTGCAGAGACTGGAAACCAATCGGGCGCATTGCGCGTGGCCCTGATTGAGGGGGATCCATCCGTGGAATCCACACTCCGAGGTTGGATTGATCGGCACCGGGGATTTCGCACTATCTCCTCATACACCACCGGTGCCGAAGCGCTCCAGGACCTGCGCAACCATCCTCTGCCTGAACTGATCCTGGTGAATCGAACGCTGCCGGACATGCTCGGCCAGGAGATTCTGGCCGAAGTCACGGCGCACCGCCCGGATCTTCCGGCGTTTACCTACGGAATCTACGAAGACAGCGACCAGGCGTATTACTCCTTCAGCGGAGTGACTGGCGGCTATGCGATGCGTCGGCGCCCCCCAAACAAACTGCTCGAACCGATCGACTCCGGCACCCGCCCATACTCCAAATCACAGGCGGGACAGCAGATCCAACACTACTTCCAGAATTTTTTCGGAACCCCCACCAGCTGGGAGGAACCGCCCGACCAGAAACTGCTGACGCCACGCGAACACGAAATCCTCGACTGCGTGAGCAAGGGATTCGTCGACAAGGAAATAGCCGTTCGCCTGGGGATCAGCCCATGGACGGTGCACGGCCATTTGAAGAACATCTACGACAAACTGCGGGTGCGCACCCGCACCGAAGCAGTGGTTCGGCATCTGAGAGGCTGAGCCTCCTGGACCGGACCGCATCCGGCCCCATCAGACCCCGCTCAATCGTATCCCTTGGCACCCAGCTGGCTGTAAGACCGCACGTAACTGTAGAACACAACCGACGACTCCCAGTCAATCGTGGCGAACTTCCGACCATCCTCAAAATAGGTCGCGTTGGTAATGCTCATCGGCTTCCACCAGGGATAATTCCCAACACCGAAATGCCACCGGGAATAAGGCAACGGCTTGGGCGTTGGATCCTTTCCGGGGAACTGCTCTTTCATAAACTGCTGAATGACGTTGCTGGCCGCCCCAAAACGAACATACTCCCCATACACATCCCCGTTCTTGTAAAGAGCCGGTTCCAGCCGGAAACAAAGGTTGGTGGCATCGGCCGGACAATCGACTTCGTGCCTGAATTTATCGAACAGCGCGCGCCTTTGCTCGGCGTTGAGTTCGGAGTCAAACCCCACGACAACCAGTTCCGGCGGACGAAAGAAAAAAACCGCCACGAGGACAAACAACAGGACGATGATCCCGAGCACAATTTTGGAGACTAGTCTATTCATCGCTTTTTTAGCTTAACTGAACACATTCGCATATTCTGTGTACCGGACCGGCCGGCCATTCCGCTGACCGCCCCCTGCCCCTCGTTTCCATTGCCTTCCCGTTGACATCGGTGAAGGCTGCCGGGCAGGCCGGGTGATCCGACCGGCCCTGATTCTTCCATAATTCAATCGCCACGCCAACCGATTGTTGCGGTTCCGTTCAGACGGGAATCCGTCCGAGGAGGGACGCCCCGCTGAAACTCACTTACCAGGAGCATCGATTCGACATCCTGCTGCAGCGCTCCGGACACGAAAAAGCCGGGATACCTGCGTATCCCGGCTCTGTAGATCAAACAAACGCCGCGAAGCCTGACAGCCTCGTCAACGCCGGTTGACGGATCAGCTTACGGCTTCAAGCGGTAAAACTTCGCACTGCCAGCCGGATTTACCTGAAGCGGGCTGCTCGCACTCTGAACATCGGTCCACGGACCGGTGATGCTGTCAGCGGATTGGATCGCACCGCTTCCCGACCAGGTGATCGAGATTGAGGTGCCACTCCGTGCGATTCCGAGCGCGGAGGAAGAGGTTCCTCCACCCACCGTAACCATTGCCAGGTCTTTTCCGGCAGAACCTGCAGCGTAGATCGCCGCAACTTCCTGCACGGTGAGGGAACGCCTCCAGATCCCGAGGTCATCGACGTCCAAGTCGGTAAAGGCCGATCCGTAGCTACCGGTTCCGTCCTGACCGATGTTGGTCGCAAACCCGCTGGGAGTGTCCACATTGTTTGCATTGGCCGTGAGCGAATTGCTGCTCACCGCAACTCCATCAACATAACTGACGGCGTTTCCGGACCGGGTGAATGTGACGACCACATGATGCCATCCTTTGTCCGCAAACGTTCCGCCGGGACCGTCGTAATCCTTGCGGCTGCCAGGGGCTCCCGCGAGGTTCCATTGCAGACGCAAATCCCCGTCGGTCGCCAGGACATACCCCGCGTTGCCGCCACTGTTCCAATCCTTGTTGCCAATGAAGGACGGATCGCCGGAGGACTCCGCATCCTTCGCCCAGAAGGAGAGCGAGAAGTCCGTATCGGTGCCGAAGTTCAGATCCGCGGGAGCTCCAAGGGTCACATAGTCGGAACCCGAGGGGATGTGCACGGCTCTTCCGATTTTTCCGGCCGAAAAGGTGGGAGCGCCCACGGGCGAACCGTTGTTTCCCTTACCGCTGGAATCCTGAAGGTTGTCGTCGAACGTCAGGTGGGCCACCAGATCCTGGGTGATGGTTCCACTGAAAACCTTCACCGTCGTGGGTGAGCTCGTGACTTCTCCTCCCGGATTGCTGACCACCACCAAATACTGTCCGGCAGCCGCGGCCTGAACATTGGAGAGCGTCAGAGTGCTGCCGGTCGCACCGGAAATCGGCGAACCATCGTGCTTCCACTGGTAGGCCAACTCTTCGCCCGTCGCCGTGACACTCATGACAATCTGGGCACCTGCGGAGACCGTCTGCCCCTCGGGGTTCTTCGTGATTTTGGGAGGCAACGCCTGGTTGATCTCGTACAGCCCCAGATCGTCGATGCCAAAATACCAGCTACCGGTTCCGCCTTGGGCGAAACGAAAGCGGACTTTGGCCTGGTTGTCGGCCTTCGGGAGCCGGAACAATTCAACCCGCTTCGATTCAACCGGATCGTCGTTGACGCGGGCGCTGATGAACGGTGAAAGCGTCGACCAAAGGTTCGACTTCACCCCGATAAACGCACCGTATTTCAAGCCGATTTCCTCGGAGGTGACTGGATCCTCAAGATGAGCCGTGTCGCCGTTGGTGTTGTTGAGCGTGGCGTATCCATCGATGTTCCCATCCGTCGCCTTCACGATATCCGGTCCATCAATCATGTACAGGATCGGAAGCCACGTGGCTCCGGAATCAATCGAATACTCGGCGGAACCAATGCTGTCCTGGTTCTGTTCGTAGATGTTGTTGAATACAACGAACACATTGTTCTTTCCGGAGCAGTCAATGTCCGGTGTGAAGAGGTATTGGACCTGGCTCCCGCCGCGGGTGTCGGATTCGGCGTAAATGAAGTTTCCGTTCACCAGGCTGGTCACTTCCTTCCCGTTGACGAACTGGCCGGGCTGCACGTTCAGGCGCCGCACCGAGTCCCATCCAATCGCTTGAACCCGATCCCGCGAGATCACCACCCAGTCCAGGAACGAATCGGAATTTGAATTGTTCAGGTCCTCTCCGGCACCCGCGCCGGAGCTGTGGTTTTCAACACTCCAACCGGCCGGCAATTCGCCTTCAGCGACCGCATCGAACGTCTCCTTGTAAAAGGGTTCCGGAAGTGTTACGTCCAAATAATTCCGCACGGTGAACGAATATTCGCTTGTCCGAACCGTGCCGGTGCTGTCGGAGAACACCAGTTTGACCTGATGCACGGACAACGATTTCAGCAGACTGGTGGGCTGAAAGCTGTAGGTGGTTTTGTTGCCGGTCTTTTGCGCCTTGGCGTCCACGACGGCACCGTCCAGCGTGAGGGAAACCGAAGCGGGCAGCACCTGGGCCATGGCGCTGTCGACAATCGTGCCGCTGATCGCGGAATTCGGAAGTGCTGTCTTCGCATTCACCGCGGGCGTCAAAAGCTGGATGTAAGGCGAAGTCGCACCGCTCAGTTCACGATAGGCCTTGATCCCACCGGGAGCCAATGTCTCGTTGACATACTGCTTCTGATCGCCCTCACCACTCGTCCAGTACAGGTTGGCTCCGCCGCCGCCCTGAAAATACACGATTCGGAACGAATAGGCACCCGCCTTCGCGATCGTGAATTTAAAGTTCGAATCCGCAGAACCACGTCCGCCGTCATAAACGGCCAGTTCAATGGAGGAAAACTGGTCCCGCGCGTCCGGTCCCACCGTCACCCGGAAACCATCGTCGCTGTTGACAGTCATGGAGTATGTGCCCGGACTCAGATTAAGATAGGTGAGCACTTCCACGGAATAGTTGTTTCCGTTCAAAGTCGTGCCCGGAATCCCCGGAAAATACAGGCCGTATTCGGAACCTCCGTTGGCTTCATACCCGATGACCAGCTCTTCATTGTAGAACCCCTCAGAGTCAAATCCGAATATATCCGCGACGTTTCCGAACACCTGATCGGTGGTGGGATCCTTCAGGACTCCGGCCAGCTGCGCCTCGGCACGCGCGACCGTATTCTCAAGCGTTCCGGCATAATCGGCCTGGACCGGCCGGACCTTGAATCCGGGTTTACTCGTATTCAGCGCTGAGATGGGATGCGCGAAACTCTCGGGCACAGCGATCTGCGCTGTCGCCGTTGCCGACCCCAGCAGCATTGCAACTGCGGAAAGCAGGAGGGTTAAGTGGATTCGTTTCTTCATATGTTTGGCTCTTGTTGTTTGTTTTTCTATGTACTGAGAATGACTCCAAAAAAGCGGGCCGGAAAGATCACCACGCCAGCCGGGGGAAGCCCCCGACTTGAACACGCGGCTGTTTCAGTGGACCGGGATGTGACAGGGGCGTGGTTGCTGGCTTCGCTTCGCTACGCCGCCATACGCCCTTCAATGTTACTTGACCGAGCCCCTGTATTTCAGGAATTCCTCCGCCTGGGAACTGCCCTGTTCCTGGGCGATGCGGAGTTTCTCGTTGGCGCTCAAAAGGCACTGACTGGCGACCGTCCGCGCTTTCTCGTCCAGGTCCGGCTGGCGCAAAAGAGATTCCAGCGCCAGGGTCGCTTCCGGAAACTTTTCGCCTTCGTAAGCGGCGACCGCTTTGTCAGCAAGCTCTTTCGCAGACGCCGAAGCCCCTGCAAACGCTTCCCTCATGGCCGTGGGCAACTCAGCGTCGGTCAACGGTTCGGGCGGGCCCGATTCACCACACCCGACGGCCACCAGAGAGAGAAGCAGGGTTGCCAGAAAGAGACGTAAATTGGATAACATGGGATTTAAGTTGAAAGAATTCCAGGACGCCTAGGAACGGGGTTGCGAGATGTCTTCCCCCGTGTACCGGCGGTAATCCTCCCCCCGGTTGAATCCGTTGAAACGGAAGGTTTCAACATGCCCGGGAACGGCGAGCGCGTTGTTGCGCTCATTATGCCGGTACCATTCCAACCACATCTGCCGCTCAGGATAAAGCCCGGCGAGGCTGAAACGCCATTGGGTCAGGATCTCAGACTGGCCCGGGAACAAGCCGATCGAATCGCTTTCGCCCTCCATCTTCTGCTCGGCCGCGTCCTGCGTGAAAATGGTGGTCTGCGGACTCTTGATCCGCGTCAGCTTGCTGGGGAGTTTGCCGTTGAGGCCGTAGCTGGAGTTGAGCCAGAACGTGGCGGGAAACCGCAACCCATCCTCGCGCCACTCGTCCACATGCTTGGCGCTGGGACAGCGATAGATGGCCTCGGCATCGCCAACATAATCAAGATATCCAATGCCCCAGTAGGCATTGCCGTGCGTCTTCTCCAATCGGTCCGTGGACTTCGGGTTGATTGTCCACATGCCGTGGTTGGGATAACTGTTCTCGCCCGTGCTCCAGAAGGTGTCATTGTTGTCATCCAGGTACATGGCCACCGCCAACCCGATCTGCTTGAGATTCCCCATGCAGACCGCCTGTTTTCCCTTTTCCTTGGCCTTGCTCAATGCGGGCAGGAGCATGCCGGCGAGAATCGCGATGATCGCGATAACCACCAACAGTTCGATCAGGGTGAATCCCGAAGCCCTTGAGGTTCCTCTTGGTTTGCGTTGCATGGTTGGATTAAAAAATTTGTTCATAGGCTTGGCCTGATCTCTACCTTCTAGCTCAAAATTGGAATACGCGCCAGTGACGATTTGGTGACAAAGCAGTTCGGAAATTCTGTTCGGGGCCCCGGAACGGAAATCAACCTGACTATTCGCCCGGGCTCTGTCACAGCAATCCCACGCCTGCACGGATTCACGCTAACTCTCTGCCGGGGCCCAGACTACGCATGAAGAAGATCCATTTTCAATAGCCTGTATGGGGGGGCGCTTTTGTTCCCACCCTGCTCAACCTCCCTCCCGCCCCCTGCAACAACCTCCGCAACGACCGATTCCTCCTCCGCCTCCAACCTCTTCATCCTAACCACAGCAATCGCCTCCGGAGAGAGCCGCAAAAAAAACAGCGCGCCACGTGTCCAAGCAGCGGCCAAGTCTGCACTCTTTGCCTGATTCCCACGCGATCATGCCCTTCCCTCCCAATTTGCACAGTTTGGCTTGAATTACCCCATCAAATTCGAAATGGTCCGAACATGCAAACCAGATCGTTTCTAACGCTTCTATTTCTCGCCGGCGCGCTCATCGGATGCCCCAACCGCACCGACGCCGCTCAAAAACGCCCCAACGTTCTGTTCATCCTGACCGACGATCAGCGGTGGGACGCGATGAGCCTCGCGGGCAACCCGCATCTCAAGACGCCCAACATCGATCGACTGGGCAGGGAGGGCGTTTATTTCAAATACACCTTCTGCACCACCTCCCTCTGTTCGCCCAGCCGCGCCAGCATTCTCAGCGGCCTTTACGCGCATTCCCATGGTGTCGTCAACAACTTCACGGAATATCCCGCGCAACTCCAGAGCTTCCCCATGGCGCTCCACAAGGACGGTTATGAAACCGCCTACATTGGCAAGTGGCACATGGGGGAACAGAACGACGAACCGAGACCCGGTTTCGATTGGTTCGTCACCCACAAGGGCCAGGGCAAGTACTGGGACACCGAATTCAGTTTCAACGGCGCCCGGCGCGAGGTCAAAAAGGGCTATTATACAACCGTACTCACGGACATGGCGGAGCAATGGCTGAAGGGTCGCACCGGCGACAAACCGTGGATGCTCATGCTGGGGCACAAAGCGCCGCACAGCTTCTATTTGCCCGAGGAGAAATATTCCAAAACCTTTGAGAACACCTGGATCCCCTACCCGGAATCAGCGTTCCACCTGGAGGATAAACCGGCCTGGATGAAGGACCGGCTTTACACCTGGCACGGCATCTACGGCCCGCTCTTCGACTGGCGCAAGAACTTCCCGGACGACCGACCCGAAGCCGTGGTCGATTTTGCCAACATGACCCGGGCCTACTGGGGCACGATCCTCTCGGTCGACGACAGCGTGGGACAGCTCTATCAGCTTCTCAAGCAGCGGGGAGAACTGGACAACACGGTCATCGTTCATATGGGCGACAACGGCCTGCTCAACGGGGAACACGGCATGGTGGACAAACGCACGATGCACGAAGCCAGCATCCGTCTGCCCCTCGTGGTGCGGTATCCCGGGTTAACCCCGACGACGGAACCGAAGGTGATTTCCCAACAGGTGCTCACGGTCGACATGCCCCCCAGCATCCTCGAACTCTGCGGTGCGCCAGCCCTCAAAGACATCCACGGCAAATCGTGGGTGAAACTGGTGCGCCACGGAGACCGTTCCTGGCGCAAGTCCTGGCTCTACCATTACAATTATGAAAAACAGTTCCCCTACACGCCCAACGTGCGGGGTGTCCGCACCGAGTCCTGGAAATACATGCATTATCCCCACGGAGACGGAAGCCCGGACCGGCACATGGCCGAACTGTACAACATCGAGTTCGATCCGGACGAACGCTACAACCTGGCGAACAATCCGAAATACGCCGACGTTCTCAAAAAGATGCAGGCTGAGCTGGTCAAGGCGTTGAAGAAGACCGGGCTCACTCCGGAGACGGATCCAATGCCACTCGACGAGGGCATCAAATCCGAGTTGCCCGACGAGAAAATCCGATGACCGGCACCCGGCCGATCGTCTTCGAAGGAGCGCAACTCACCAGAGGCGGACACCGTGCCATTCGGTCAACCGCTGAAAGGGGAGTGTCAACCGCACTGCCATTCGTTTAAGGGAAGCGGTCGCCGCGCGGCGACAAACCCGTCCGCCTCAGCGGACGGTTCCGGTTGTGTCCCCTTGGTTTTGAGGGTGGGTTCGTTGCACCGCTGGACGCGGCACCGGTCTGTCGCAGCGCGACAGACTCCACCCTGCCCCAAACTCCACCCTGCTCGGCTGCTCTCCGCCGAGATCGTTCACAGGGGCAGCCCGCTTGGAGCGAATGTTTGCTGTCCGGATGGATTCCGAGGCATGGCGTCAGAGGAACGACGGTGTTTTGGAGTGCGCGCGGCAGAGCGCAGCGTCGACGCCGCTTTGGTCCTGCCCGAAGGGTCAAACCCACCCACTCCCAATCAGAATCCCGATCCGTTCAACGGCAGGGCGTGGGGACCTCGGAATCCTCAACGAAGACATCTCCGCCCCTTGAACGAATGGCACCGGCGCGAACCGTCCCGGTGACCAGTCAGTCAGTGCGCCCTGCCGGGCGCACCAAAAAAAAAAAAAGGTGTCCGATTTCGATCGGACACCCTTTGTGATTCCGCCCCTTACTGGCGCACTCGGAAGAACGCGCCCGGGCCGCTGACCTGCGCCGTGTAGGGCGAGGTTGCACCCGGCACTGCGACCCACGGACCCGCGATGCTGGCCGCCGTTTCAAGAGTGCCTCCGCCGGCCCATTCGATTGCGAAGTTGCCTCCCAACAATCGAATGCTCGAGATCGACGGTCCCGCCGCCGACGCTTTCCCGCGCATGTAGGCAACCGCGTTCAGGAACATCCGTTCCCCGTCCGGTTCGAGATCGTAGAAACCAGCTGCGTTACCGCCGGTGAACCCGTCGGCTTCGCGGCTGCCCGTGAGGAAGACCAGGCGCGGACCGCCCAGAACATCGGCTGATCCGTTGCTCATGACCGCTCCGGCCTGCCATTCACCGATCACCAAACCACCAACGGTCGGATCCTCTGCCGTCGCAATCGTCGCGAGCAATTTGCCGTCACCCGCCACCGGATTGTTGTTCACGGAAATACCACGCTGCACGATGGGAGGATCCTGTCCCATGAAACTTTCAATGCCGGCGAAGACATTGACCATGGTCTTGTTCGCATCCAGCGGAACTCCGGCGAAGATCGGATGGCCCGGTTCGTTCACCGCAAGTTTCACGTCCCCGACCGTGTCAACCATCGTGCCGCCGGTGGTGAAACCCAAACGATTGTTCCGCAGGATGTACCCCCCCAGAATCATCAGCGGTTTCTTGATACCGTTCCAGGCCGTCGTCTCGTTCGCCTGCTGGTAATGTCCACTCGAGGCCGCACGACTGACAATGATCAGATCGGCGGAACCGAGCGGGCTGACGTCCGCATCATTGACCGTCATGAACCGCGAAACAGTGTATCCGTTCGCCTTGAGCAAGTCGGTGTAAGCCTTGTCCGACGCCTCGGTCAATCCAACGCCCGCTGCGGTGGCATCCGGTGCATCGGTGCCATGGAAACTGACAAACACGACGCTGCCCTTCGAAGGCGGAGGGTTGGCGGCGGGCGCGACCAACTGCACCGCGTTGATCGGGGCGCGCGCCGGACTGCCGGCACCCAGGCCGGCCTGGGTCGAGCCTTCGATGGTGATGTTCCGGGCGGTGATGCCCTCGAATACAATGTGCGTGCCGGGGCCGTATTCTCCGTCCGGCAGGTTCGTTGGCACCTGCACATAATCCGTTGGACTCGTGAACGAGGTGGCGCGCACGTAGTCGGTGAGGGCCGCGCCCGTTGCCGCATCGACGATCCGGTAGGCCCCTGAGCGACCGCTGGCAACGCCGCCGTTGGCATAGACAATCACGTCGTAACCCGCGTTCGCCAGCGCGTTGGGAATTCCGGAGATCTTGACGGTTGTAAGCGTGGGATCTCCCGTATCCAGGTATCCGCCCATCAGCTTCGCGTCCGCCGTTCCGGGCTTGAAGTTGTCCCCGTTCGGTTCCCCTCTGCCGGTGGACGCCCAGGTGTTGTTGGATGACCATTCGACACTGACACCGGTCGGGATCGCTGCTCCGGCAACGTTCGCCATGAGGCCGCTCATGACCGCCCCGGTCAGGGTCGTGAGGTTGTTCCAGTTCGCCTGAACCACACCCGGCGCGCCCGCTTCATCGGTGGGCACCAAGGAGAACCCGTTCGAACCGTCGGGT
Source organism: Verrucomicrobiota bacterium (assembly GCA_021733945.1). Lineage (GTDB taxonomy): Bacteria > Verrucomicrobiota > Verrucomicrobiia > Limisphaerales > SIBE01 > JAIPJX01. The sequence continues at coordinate 14,725 of JAIPJX010000115.1, forward strand.
TCATCCGCGCCAAAGTTCAGGCCCAGGCTGATTGACTGGCCGATCGGAGCGGCCGGAAGTCCGGCGGCCCAGCGAATCGCGGCCGAGTACAATGCCTTGCCCTCCGCGGTTGCCTCCACGTAGGTGTTGTCACCGCCAAACAGCATCACCCGCCGTGCGGGCGCCACCGCACCGCCAAACATCTTGGCACCGGCTTCATAGCCATAAACCACGACCTTCGCCGGATCCCCGGCCACGTGCGCGACCGTGATCGCTCCCGCCGAGGGCAACCCCCAACTCCAGGCCTGGGGACTCGTCGCCGCCTTGATCACGCCACGGGCCAGTCCGGCGGACAGCGCGTGGGTGGAATTGACGAGCTGCAGCGTGGTCTGATCCGCGATGGTCGAGTGATCCGTGGCTTCGTTGCCCGTCATCAGGTAGTTGTCCTGAACCGCCTGCTCCCAGTTGACAACGGGAACCGCAGCCATCTGGAACTTCTCGGCCACATCACCGGAATTTACCGTGGAGGAAGTCACAATCAGCGACTTGCCATCGGCGTCGGCGGGGGTGCTGTTCGGGGCGTTGGCCACGGTGACCATGAACCCCATGGATTCCAGCAGGGCTTTCACCCCGGCATCGGATGCGTTCAGGTTCGGAACACTACCCGTGCCAACCACCAGCAACGCCTGGGGGGTTGCCGGAGGGGGAGGCGCGATCGCTCCCGAAGTAACCCGAATGTTGTCAAACGCCACAATTTCGTTCCACCAGGTCGTTGCGGCTTCGACTCGAACCACAAGATTCTTGTAGCCGCTTGGGATATCTACCGTGACCTCCTGCGCCGCCAGTCCCAGCTTTGTGACATTCCCCGGCTGAGTACCGCGATTGTCGAAGAATTTATCCGATCCGGTTGGCGCGGTAAAACGAATCAGCGTCTTGAAGGTCGAAGGGGCGGCTCCCGCTTCGCCGACCTTGAAGTCCAAGTAATCGGACGTTTCAAAATCAAGATAGGTCGCCGACGCCAGAACCGACAGGTGAAGATTGTTCTTGCCCGTCACATCAACCGGATTCAGCGTCAGCACCTTGGGGGTTCCGACGCCGTCCGTGCCGGTGAACTTGTTCAACGCTGAACCGCCGAAAAACGCGCTTCCTTCGAAATTCCCGAACGGCCCACCGCCATAAACGCTGCCGCCTTCGTCCCCGCCGTTAATCAACACGATGAAGGGAACTTTCGTTGTCTCCGGAGGTCCGCTGGGTTCGTACGAAGTAACGGTGATGGGGCCGCTGAGTTTCACCGCGCCCGTCGAAGCTCCCAGAAGATCCCAGGTCCCGCCCGCCACCGGCGAGGTGTCGCCACCACCAGCTTTCAGCGAAACGGATACTTCCAGCAGACCTGGGCCGCCACTGTTGTAAGCCACCACCTGGTAGTCGTAGGTTCCTGCGGCCAGCTGCTTGTCGCCATAGTAGGTCGCGACTCCGTCGCCGCCCGCAACCGTGTCGACGTCCGAAAAACCGTTGTTGTCCGCATCAATTCGCAAACGCGCTCCGTCGTCGGTGTTGACCGCAAAACTGTAGGTTCCAGTGGTGCTCACCGCGATCTTCCCCGTCGCCTGCAAACCCCAGACCCCGGTCAAACCGCCGGGAGGAAACCAGTCCAGAGGAAAATCCCCAGGCGCGCCGTCGCCAATGTCGAGTTCCGTGAACGAACTATCCGAGGCTTTGTTGCTTTGCTTCGCGCCTGAGATCATTCCGTCCACATCCGCAAGACTCGCTGCGGAGGGTGCCTGCACACGTTCCATCGTCGCCAACGTTGTGGCACCGATCGGCAACAAGTCACCGATCATTTCCCAATTATGAGTGCCGGTTGCGATCTTCAGGGGACCCGTAAGACCTCCCGCCGCCGGATGGGTCGGGACGAGGACGTTCGCGTTGCCGACCTCAAAGGACGCCGTCGCGCCGATCGTGGAGATCAGAAGATCGTCCGCATCCGTTGCTGAAAAGGCGATCATCGGAACGGGAGCATTCGCCAGGCGGCTCGAATCGGCGGCACCATTTCCCCGGAGAATCAGATCGGCAACGACCTTTTCGGCGGGAATCGACGCATCATCATCGACGATCGTATGGCCGGCCGCTTCGAGATGCGCGGCCAACGACGGGGCCACTCCCGCAGGGGACAGCATCACCGTCAATTTGGCTTTGTCCTTGGTTGCCCATTTCACAACCGAATCGAACAGTTTAAAAAAATCCGGGCTGATCTGATCCGCCGGAATCGCCGGATCCCAGGCCATGATGATTCGGCGGGCCGGTGTCGGGCCTGGAACGCCGACAATCGAAACCTCCGAGCTGCGCGCCCAGTAGACCGGACCGGTCTGATCCGCTGCGATTCCGTTGTTGGCGTGATCCGCCTGTTCCGACTTTCCTCCACCTTCAACGGTGTATCGGGTTCCGGCACCATCGGTGTTGAAATCCTCCTTCAACAGGACCTCCTGGGCCTGACTTCCGGCAAACATGAGACCGCCCAGCAGCACGGCAGCGAAAAGCCACCGCCTCCGTTGGAATGCCGCCAGGCATGGTGGTGAACAGACTGTTTTTTTCATAGGTATGAGGGTTGTTTTGGGAACGACAAGCAGAGGGGCAGGAAACGCGAAAACACTCCGGAGTTGAACCATCCAAGCCATGAAATGCAGGACACGATTGCCATACCACTTGCCAATTTTGGGGAACTTTGAATCGATACTAAAAAAAGACACCCATTGCAAGCGTTTTCAGCAATCCCGCAAAGTAAGCGAATGAATTTCGTTGTTTCGGGCTGCGGATTTTCCTGCGAAGCTCGGAACGTCTTTTTCGATTGTGAACATTACATCCGCCATCTTTGATTGCAGTGCTCCGGACCTGGCTTCCTGCCCGGACGAATCGCTGCCTGAATTCGCCTTCATCGGCAGGTCCAACGTCGGCAAGTCCTCCCTGTTGAACATGCTGTCGGGGGAACCCAACCTGGCGAGGGTGTCGAAGACGCCGGGTTTCACCAAGTTGATCAATATTTTCACGATGAACCGCACCTGGCGCCTGGTCGATCTGCCCGGTTACGGCTACGCCCACGTCGCGCGCGAGGACAAGGCGCGTTTTAACAAGGCGGTCACCGAATATCTTGAGCATCGGGCGAACCTCTGCTGTGTATTCGCCCTCGTCGATTCCGGTCTCGCGCCACAAAAGATCGATCTCGAATTCATCGAATGGCTCACCCGACACTCGGTCCCCTTTGTGCTCGCCTTCACCAAAACCGACAAACTTCCCGGCCTCAAGGCGCAGGCGAACATTGACGCGTTCATGGCGCGGATTTCCGAGTGGTATGTGCAACCTCCGGAGATTTTCACCTGTTCCGCAAATACCAGACAGGGCCGGCAGGAGTTGCTCGAAATGATCGAAAAGACAATCGAGTCGCTGCCGCCGGTTTCGCAAAGCCTCAATCTGAAGTCCGAGCGATTTGCTCCCCAGAAAAAGAAGCCCGCCAGCAACAAGAAAAAAAACTCCCACGTCGCGCCCAAACGCCCCAACCCGGCCCGCCCCTGGTAACGGCAAGCCCCCAACCAAGGGGGCAATCAAACACCCGATCACTCCCTCAACTTTTTCCAGTTGGCCAGACAACGCCGGGCCGTCTCAAATTCAGAGAACCGGCTGCCTTCCTGTTCCATCAGGTAGAACTCAACACCCCCGACCGATTCGAGCGCCGCGACGATCTCCTTCCACGGCGAGACTCCTTCACCGAACAGAACCCGGTAGCTTTTTTCGTCCTCACGTTTGCCCGGGGCCCAGTCCTTGAGATGAACACTCTTGATCCTGCCCGGATGCGCCTTGATCCACGCCACCGGATCCTGACCGGCCTCCACACACGTACCGACATCCAACTGAAGAACAAATTCCTTGGGCGTGTGACTGGCGATCACGTCCATGATTCGCTGATCGCCTCCGGGCAACGCGCGCCATTCCGCACCGTGATTGTGAAAACCACCGGTCAATCCGTGCCCCACGAAATCCTCCGTCGCCGCGGTCAGGGTCTCGCACAGCTTTTTCCAGTCCTCCATCGTCCGTGTTCTCCCGGGAGCACTGGCCATCACGATCTGCCGGGCACCCAGGATCTGATTCAGCTCGATGGCCTTGGATCGGGTGTCGCCCGGATTGAACGATTCCACGTGGTTGTGCGTGGAATAACAGCGCAACCCCAGATCGTCCATCATTCCGCGCACCTCTTTGGCGTACTGAAACGACCAGTCAAAATAGGGCGAATAAAACTCGACCACCTGATAACCCATTTTTGAAACTTCGCTCAGGGTGTTCGGAAGGTCCTTGCTCAATTCACCACGCACGGCATACAGCTCGATGCCAACGGGAATCTTCCGACCCGGCACGGAAGCGGCCAGGGCGGGTGCCAGACCGCCCGATCGTTGCGTCAGAAAAAGTGTGGGGATCAATCCTGAAACAGCAAGAAAACTGCGGCGGGAGATGGAGTTGTGAGGCGTGGTCATTCACGAAATTTATCGCGCTCTCACCCGCAAAACAAGACAGAAACTCGGGGGG
>JAIPJX010000116.1 GCA_021733945.1 Verrucomicrobiota bacterium
GCTACCCAAAAGCGGTAGAGGACTACCGCCGTCCAAGACGCTTCGCCTTGGTGGGGGGCGCGCACTCAACTTCGTTCGTCATCGACGAAGAATTCTGTCATGCACCCTTTCCCCGACCGCTGCCTCCCCAATCCCGACTCTTTACGGTTTGGAGCAGAATCGATACGCTTGGCCCCACACACCATGAAAACCGTGATCCAACTCTCCCTGTTCCTCATCGTCACGCTCACGCTGTCAACGCCGATTCGCGGGGCGGAAAACGTGCCTTCCCTCTTTGTGGAGGGATACGCCGGACAACGGAGCGTTTCCCCGGGGGACACGGTCCCGTTCCATGTGTCGACCAGCGCGCCGGACTTTGCCGTCGAAATCTCGCGCCTCGGAGCCACCACCGACGTTGTATGGACAAAGGACAGCGTGCCGGGCACGGAACACCCGGTGCCGGAGGATTCTTCCGCCCAGGGATGTCGCTGGCCGGAAACCTTTCAGGTGCCGGTAGGGGCGAACTGGCGTTCCGGCTATTACCGGGTCCGGTTCCGCGTTCAGGACAACGGCGGGAAATGGACCCAGCGCGGACGACGCACCGCCGAGAGCGAGGCGTATTTCGTCGTTCGGTCTGCGAACCCCGGGGGGGACACACGCATTCTTCTGCAGCTCGCCAGCAATACCTACAATGCCTACAACAACTGGGGCGGCTTCAGCCTTTACGCCTACCACGGTTTTTCACAAAACCAGGGCCACCGCGTTTCGTTCGAACGCCCCGGCGGATCCCAGTTCTCCAAATGGGAATTGCCCTTCGTGCAATGGGCCGAACGGGCCGGTTACAGGATCGATTACGCCATCAATTCCGACCTCGAGTTCCGCCCGGAACTGCTGGCCCACTATCGGCTGGTGCTCAGTGTCGGGCACGACGAATACTGGTCGGCTCCCATGAGGGATCATCTCGAGACGTTCATTGCCCAGGGTGGCAACGTGGCTTTCTTCAGCGGCAACTCCGTCTGCTGGCAGGTGCGCAGCGAACAGGACGGCCGCGCCCTCACCTGCTGGAAACAGAACTATCACTCGGATCCCGTCTGGCAGACCGGCGATTATGCCACCCTCTCGACCGCCTGGAGCCATCACCTGATCCAGCGCCCGGAAAACCGGCTGACCGGCGTCGGGTTCCTCTGGGGCGGTTACCGAAAAAGCCACGGACAGTTTATGGAGGATCCCGCCGAATACACCGTGCACCGCCCGGATCACTGGATCTTCGCCGGCACAGGCATCAAACGCGGAGACACCTTCGGTGCCCGGGACACCATCGTGGGCTACGAATGCGACGGCTGCGAACTGGACTGGCGGGATGGCCTGCCCTTTCCGACCCTCCGGGACGGCACCCCCTCCAGCTTCAACGTCCTGGCCACCTGCCCGGCCCGGTGGCACCCGGACGACGCCGAGTGGTATGAACGCTGGGAAAAGGGTCGTGTGGGCAATGCCTGCCTCGGAGTCTACACACAGGGCGGCACCGTGTTCACCAGCGGTGCCACCGACTGGGCCCACGGACTGCAGGGAGCCGACCCGATCGTGGACCGGATCACACGCAACGTGATCGACAGGCTCACCCAATGATCCCCGTGGTGAGTTTTCACGTTTCTGAGATCGACTCTCCCCACGAGGCCGGTAGTCTCAATGGGACCTAGAACAACGGTTCGATTATGGAAAAACACCTTTCCTGCCCACGCATTCAGGTTGGTTCCGCGTTCCGCTCGCCCCCGGGCGCAGCGCGCATGCTGCTGGCCGGATTCGCCCTGTTGTCCGCATGCCTCTGGTCAACCCCGGCCGCTTCCCAGCCCAACCTCATCTTCATCATGGCCGACGACCTGGGCTACGGGGACCTCGGTTGCTTCGGACAGAAACTGATCCAGACACCCCGGCTCGACCGGATGGCCGCCGAAGGCATGCGCTTCACCCAGTTCTACGCCGGGGCCACCGTCTGCGCACCCTCCCGGTGTGTCCTCATGACGGGCAAACACATGGGCCATGCCACGGTGCGAGGCAACGGTCAGGGACCGGAACAAGCCCTGAAGAACGATGACATCACCGTCGCGGAGGCCTTAAAACCAGCCGGATATGCCACCGCTTTGATCGGCAAATGGGGACTGGGCGACATGCGCCCCGGAACCGATGTGGGCATTCCAACCCGGCAGGGTTTTGATTATTTCTACGGCTACCTCAACCAGGTGCACGCCCACAATTATTACCCCACCTTCCTCTGGCGAAATGAAGAAATGGCAGGGCTCCGAAACCAGGTCCGGCTCACTCCCCAGAATTACGGCGGATTCCGGGGGGGGGCGGCCAGCAAACGCATCGACTATTCCCACGACCTCTTTGTCTCCGATTCCATTGAGTGGATTCGTGACCACAGGCACGCTCCCTTCTTCCTCTACCTGTCCCTCACCATCCCTCATGCCAACAACGAGGGAACCCGCCTGTTCGGCAACGGGGCCGAGGTCCCCGATTACAGCCCTTACCAGGACCGCGACTGGCCCGATCCGGACAAGGGCCAGGCAGCCATGATCACCCGCATGGACCGCGATGTCGGGCACATCCTCGATCTCCTCGGAGAACTTTCCCTGGCGAACAATACGCTGGTTATTTTCACATCGGACAACGGCCCGCACAACGAAGCCGGGCACAATCCCAAACGATTTAATCCCTCCGGACCCCTGCGCGGCATGAAACGGGATCTGTACGAGGGCGGCATCCGGGTGCCGACGCTCGCGTGGTGGCCCGGAACGGTGCCCGCCGGAACCACCAGCGATCATGTCGGTTATTTCGGCGATCTGATGGCAACCGCGTGCGAACTCTCCGGAGCGGAACCTCCCCCGGGAATCGACAGCATTAGTTTCCTCCCAACTCTCACGGGCAAAACCGCGGAGCAGAAAAAACACGCATTTCTCTACTGGGAATTCTACGAGCAGGGCGGCAAACGCGCGGTTCGACAGGGAGACTGGAAAGCGGTGCGAACCAAATGGAACAGCAACATCGAGCTCTACGACCTGGCCGGAGATCCCGGGGAACAGACCGATCTCGCCAGTCGCCATCCGGAGGTCGTGAGCCGAATGGCGTCGCTGATGGAACAGGCCCACCGCCCGTCACCCGAATGGCCAACTCCCAAGTCGAAGAACTGATCTCCGGTTGCCCCCAAATACCGTCCCGACCGCCGACGAAAACCTTTCATCCCATCGGACTTCCAATTTCATGCATAAAACGCGTCATCATGGCGTTGATCGTTTCATCGGGAGAACTCCCCTGATCCGATTGAAGCGCCTGTCCGAATTAACCCGGTGCGAGATTCTCGGCAAGGCAGAGTTCATGAATCCCGGCGGCTCCGTGAAAGACCGTGCGGCTCTGGGCATCATCGCATCGGCGGAAGCGGAAGGCCGGCTCCACCCAGGGGACACCATTGTGGAGGGAACGGCCGGCAACACCGGGATCGGCCTCACGATGGTGGGGACGGCACGGGGCTACCGTACGGTGATCGTGATTCCAGAGACGCAATCCCAGGAAAAAATAAACCTGCTCCGGACCCTGGGTGCCGAGGTCATCTTGGTTCCCGAAAAACCTTACAAAGATCCGGACAACTACAATCATCAGGCCCGCCGACTCGCCGAGAAAAACGGTTGGTTCTGGGCCAATCAGTTCGACAACACTGCCAATCGCCAGGCCCATCAGACCACCACCGGCCCCGAAATCTGGCACCAGACGTCTCAGGAGGTCACAGGGTTTGTCACGGCGGTTGGCACCGGGGGCACACTCGCCGGCACGTCTCTTTTCCTCAAACAGATGAACCGCTCGATCCGGGTGGCCTGCGCCGATCCCTACGGGGCAGCCATGTGGTCCTGGTTCAAGAACGGCAACCTCGATGCCAACGACGGGGATTCGATCGCCGAAGGCATCGGCCAGGGCCGCGTGACCCGCAATCTCGAGGACATTGAAATCGACACCGCATTTCGGATCGATGACCAGACCGCACTGACCATCGTTTACCAACTGATTCGTGAGGAGGGGCTCTTCCTGGGACTTTCCTCCGGAATCAACATCGCCGGCGCTGTTCAACTCGCCCTCGAAGGAGGCCCCGGCCAGGTGATCACCACGATTCTCTGTGATTCCGGCGCACGCTACATGTCCAAGATTTTTAATCCGGACTGGTTGGACGAACATTCTCTCGACCCCGGACTCCCCATCGAGTCCGTCCTGAAACTTCCCTGAGACCGGGTGGCAGAGCGCAGCCTCGACGCGGCTTCGCCCATACCCGACAAAAAACGACGGGATCCTCCCCCATCCGTTCCGGCATCAAAAAGGAGGCGCTCCCGGAGTCCGAAGGCGATAGAACAAGGGCCCCGGGTCTGCCGAGCGCAGCAGGGTCATCCGGGCACCGCTCCGGAGCACTTCCTGCCCCGCCACTTCCGTCCAAAGGGAAGGGCTCAGGGACGGCGTCTGCTCCAGAACAAGCGAGGCAAATGAAACCGGCCACGAAATTCGGACCTGCCGATCACCGAACCGGACGCATTCCAGCGGCAGGACCTCATCCGCACCGATGTCAATCAGACCGTGGGAAACGCGGGGTTCTCCGTCGAAATCCATGGCACCCGCCACAGCCGCGTTGCCCGGAGAACCGGCGTCGATCGCGGGCGATTCCGGCAGCAGATGAAACCCGCCCTGATCCGCATCCGCCAATCGGGGATCCGCAAAAATCGAATGTTGTCCCTGAGCTGAACGGGCTCGGAACCGATCCAACCCACGAACCGTCACTCCGCTCCACACAAACACCGCCCGATCCGCACCCACCTCCGCAAACCAAAGATTGTAGTCCAGCACGTTTCCAGTGCTCGGGGTGAACGAAGTCAGGAGCACATTCTGCAGGCCGCAAAAAAAGATGTTGTTGCGGATGATATTCCGCTCTGCGTACTGGATCGCGATCTCGCCGTTGCCATCCGCGAGGATGTCATTTTTGTAGCACGTGTTGTTGAGGAACTCACAATCCACCACCCGCCCGGCTGCGGCCTCGTATCCGCCAAAGATCAGTCCCACCTTATCGTTTCTGTGAATCAAGTTCCCGCGAACGATCACCCCGCTGGTGATGCTTCCCGGGTTTTCGGCACCCACTTCAATGCCCAGATCACATTGCTGCACTTCGTTCCCCTCAATCACAATGTTCCTGCCACCGTCCACATAGATGCCGGCACCATACCCTCCGCCGTAGCTCGATCGCGCCCTCCACACCCGGTTTCCCACACAGACTCCATCCCGGGCAGCATCCTGCTCCGGATCCGGACAGGTCCCTTCGCCTCCAATAAAATCGATCCCGATGTTGTTCACATCGTGCACGAGATTGTTCGCCACGCGGAATCGAGTCACATTCCCATTCAGTACCAAAGCCTCGCTCCGGGCTGGATCGCAGTCGAAGATTTCGTTTCCTTCGACAACAAGATCGGAAATGGGAGAAAGGGCCGATCGCCCGTACACCGCGATGCCCATGGCATCCGCCCCCCGGATTTCATGCACCCGGTTGTTGCGAAGCTCCAGGTGATCCCCGGTGCCGTCGATCCAGATCCCGGAGCCCGTGTCCACCCTGGTATTGTCGCGAATATCAAATCCTACAATCCGCACATAACTTCGATTCTCGAGGTGGATCATGTGTGCCCCCGCAACTCCGGCACCGCTCAGAACCACCGGACCATCCGCCTGGAACGTGATGTACCCGCCGGCCGCGGAACCCGAAACACGAATCTGGACCTTCTCGAAGTACGTTCCAGGCTGCACGAGCACCGTCGTGCCAGGCGTCACGCGATCCGCGGCATGCTGCACGGTGCGCCACGGAGACTGCGCCGTGCCTGGATTTCCATCCGCTCCCGTCAGCGCCACGTACCGAACGAGCCCAGTCTGCGCCCTTACCCCGGCCATTGAGAACCAGGCAACCGCCAGGACAAAGGCTATGAACCAGAACGAAGTCGCGCCCCGGCAGGTAAGGTCGGATCCCCGCATTGGAGACTGGCTTCGTTGGCACCGCGCTAATTCAGCGCGATCCCCCTGCGGATGTAGGTGGGAACGTCGAGATCCTCTCCCTGATGCAGGGTCGGTTCGCTTTTTTCGAATCTTCCCTTGGAAACAATCTCCAGCGGAAGCTGCCCCTGCAGCCAGCGCAAGCCGGATTTGGAACGTCCTCCCCCCGAGCCGGATTGCCTGGCGTAGAGCTGTTCCTTGCGCTCCGCGCTGAGGTTTGGAGGGGGGGCCACATACCGGGGCGCAGATCGGCTCTGAGCCGGCGCTCCGAAAAACGGGTTCTCCATTTCGGACGCCGCCGCAGCGAGCTCCGGTCCCTGGCTCAACCGGTTGTCCGGATTGACCGAGAGGTCGGCCCCGGCCTGCCTGCCGCGCCGGGAGGCCACCAGGGTCACCCCAATTGCTCCCTCGGACTCGGGCAGAATCGCCGCGCCCATGATCAACTGCGCGTTCTCCGTCTGGCGATTGATCCGCTCCATCACGCGATTCACCTCCGCCATGGTGAGGTCGGGTCCACCAATCACACTGACCAATACGGCGTCCGCCTCGGCCAACGCCTGTCCCTGATCAAGAAGCGGACTGGCCAACAGTTTGTCGACCACTTCCCTGGCCCGGTTTTCCCCGCGAGCCTCGGCGGCAACGAAACAGCTTTCCGCCTGCCTGCCCCGGAGAACCGAGCAGAGATCAGAAAAATCGACATTGATCAATCCCTGCCGAGTGAGCATCTGCCAGATTCCGCGCACCCCCTGAGCCAACATTTCGTGGGTGATCGAAAACGTCTCGAGCAGGCTGGTGTTTTCATCGATCAACGCGGAGACTTTTTGATGCGGCAGACAAATCACCCCGTCCGCCGCCGAACGCAGTTCCTGAAATCCGGCCTGTGCCTGTCGCTGCCGACGCGCCCCCTCGAATTCAAACGGAAGGGTCACGATGGCCAGAACCAGGGCGCCTGTTTCCCGCGCCGCCCGAGCCAGCACCGGGGCCGCTCCCGTGGCAGTGCCCCCGCCAAGACCCGCGACGATGAACAGCAGATCGGTGCCCGCGCACACCTCCTTGAGCTTCTCAAACTCCTCCTCAGCGGCGGCCCGTCCCAGGTCCGGATCTCCACCGGTCCCGAGTCCGCGCATCATGTCCAGACCGAAGAGCACCCTGTTCTCGAGCCCAACATGCGCAAGGGAACGGGCATTGGTATGCAGCGCCTGGAACTTGAGCTCCCGGAGATCGCTCTGGGCCATGTGACTGGCCGCGTTGATCCCCGCCCCGCCCAGGCCAATCACCTGAATCGAAAGATTCCTGGATTTTTCATCCGAAGCCGATTGAAATTCCTTTAACATGATAAAGCGTTGTTGACGGTGGCAGGGAGGTTCAGGCACCCCGGAACAGCTGTCCCAGAGTCTGTTTAAATCCTCGCGAAAGCGACGGCCGCTCCCGCAGACGTTTCTTGAATTCGAACGAGCCAAACTTGGCTATCCCGATGGCGGCTGCAAACTCGGGTTGATCAATCGCCGATTTCACCCCGCTCACCGAACTGGAGGTGCCGATCGCCGCGGGCATGCCAAAAACACGCGCCGCCAATTTATCCACACCACGGGTCCGGGCAGCGCCGCCGCACAGGAAAACGCCGCACCGGAGGTAATCCAACAAACCGGCCGCCTCCAGTTCTCCGGCGATCAGCACGAAAATCTCCTCCATGCGCAGCGACAGGATGCGCCGGAGATGCTCCAGGTTGATGGATTTCTCCGGCAACCCGTGTTCGCTGGTCAGCTGGATGGTCTGCCCACGAATCTCCGGATCGACCAGAGCGGCCCCATGCTCGATCTTCAGCAACTCGGCCCGGGCCAGCGGCACCTTCATTCCGTAGGCAAGATCGTTCGACACATGGTCCCCGCCCACCGCCAGCACACCGGTGTGTTTGACGATGCCCCCCGAATAAACGACGTATTCCGTGGTCCCCCCGCCGATGTCGATCACCAATGCACCCAGTTCCTTCTGATGATTGCTGAGCAGCGCGAGCGCGGAGGCAAGCCCGGAGAAGACCACGCCCTCCACCTCGATCTGCAGTCCCTTGACCGCCCGGATGGGGTTCTGCAGCCGGTTGTAGACCCCGTGAATCACGTGCACATCCACTTCCACCCGGGCTCCAAGCATGCCGACCGGGTTGACCACCCCGTCCTGACCATCGACCAGGAAATGCTGGCGAATGACGTGTACCACGTGGTTTTCGGCGGGCAAATTGATCGCCTTGGCGTTCTTCACAACATCCTGCACGTCCTCCTGCGAAATCTCGCGGTCATGGGATGCAACCGGGTGAAAACCGCGATTGTTGAATCCTCGCATGTGCCCGCCGGTCACCCCGAGGTACACACTGCGAATCTCGGCGTTTGCCATCTGCTCTGCCTCGACGATCGCATTCCGGATATCCTCACCGGCGGCCGAGGCATCCACGATCTCCCCCTTGCGGACACCGCGCGATTTGGACTGCCCCACGCCAATGATGTTCAAAGCGCCGGCCTCGCCGACTTCACCGACAACGGCGCACACCTTGGAAGTTCCCACCTCCAGGCCAACAATAACGGACGGGGATTTAAACATGTTTTCTTCGGTAATAAACGGCCGGTCGCGAAACAGCGGCACTCGGCCGTTCGGGTTCCTGTTCCTGCCACCGGGCCGGGACATTGTTGGAAACAGACAAATCGAGCGTGGCCACCTGACGTCCCTCTCGCAGCGCAAGGTCATGGATCGCCCGCCAGTGGCGCATCTGCCGATCAAACCCATCCAGAGCGAAGGTGATTTCGTTCTTCTGGCGGGTCTTGACCACCAAAACCCCCTGCAACGACAGATCCACCACGTCCAGGTCCACGAGCCCCGACATCGGGGATCTGCCAAACTCTTCAACCAACCGAAGCGCCGAATCCATCTGAAGGGACTTGACGGGCCGACCGGTCCGAATCTCCGTGCCGCTGACTCCGGAGACATAGGGCAACAAATCGAGCCGCACACCCTCGGGTGCCGAAACCCGGGAATTCTTCGGCGGCAGCATGGCGTATCCTTCCCGATCCAAAAAGAAGGTGGTGAGATGGAACCCGGCGGAGCCATCCGAAGGTTCGAACCCGACGATCCGGGCAATGGGTTTTCTCTCGCTGACACGGATCCGCAGCGTGCCCGGAAGCAGTCGTTCCACGGCCACATGATCAATCCAGGGCTGCAGTTCCAAATCCCGCTGAACCTGAGCCAAATCAAGCGCCAGCAGGTTCTCGCCCGGGCTCACCCCGGACCAGACCAGCAGCTGCTCCTCCGGGATCAAACCGTCCGTGCCAACGTCAATCGACTGGATTCGAAAAGCCGGGTTGGCGAACACCCATCGCTCCAAAACCAGATTGCTCCCCTGCCACCCGCCAAGCGCCAACACGACGACTGCCAGAGTGACTGCAAACGCCTTCGAGACCTTCCGAATCCGGGCGGCCCGCACCTGCCGGGACTCGGCCTTGACATCAAGCACATGCTCCCGCTTGTTGCGGCGGTTCTTGCGATTCTTTCCAAAAAACTTCATTCAATCAACAGATCCCTGCGCTGGCGCGCCTTTGTCCCGTGGCATCTCAGGCCCAGCCCCCCGGCGTACCAGCGCCAGGTCAACCATTCTCTGGCAGACCGCTTCAAATCCAAGCCCCGCGGCTTGGGCTGACATCGGAAACAGGCTCGTTTCGGTCATTCCCGGCAGCGTGTTCACTTCGAGCACACGCGGACCCGAGTCCGGTCCCACAAGCACATCCACCCGGCCGTAATCCCTGCCTCCCACCGCACGAAACGCCGCCATGGCAACCGCCTGGACGCGTGCCGTCAATTCCTCACCGAGAGGTGCCGGACAATAATACCGGGTCGCACCCGCCGTGTATTTGTTCTGATAATCATACTCGCCCACCCTCGGGCGCACCTCCACCACGGGCAATGCCCGATCCCCAAGGATGCCGACCGTCGTTTCCTTCCCGATGATGCGCTCCTCCATCAACGCCTCGGAATCATACCGGAACACCTCCTCCAGTGCGGCCTGGAATTCCTCCGGCCTGTTGACAAACTTCAGACCGACGCTGGACCCCTGTCGAACCGGCTTCAGAACGACCGGCGGCTCCCAACCGGCCGGCCAGTGGCCCTGGCTCTCCCGAAACACAAGGAACCGCGGTGTCGGCACTCCTGCGTCCAGACATCGCTCCTTGGTGAGCACCTTGTCAAAGGCGATCCGGCTCGACTCCGAATCGCACCCCGTAAAAGGCACACCCAGCTGTTCCAACTGCCTCTGCACCGTTCCATCCTCCCCGTACGTGCCGTGCAACGCCAGGAATACAAGGTCCGTACCGGGCTCCAGTTTCCAATCAGGCCGCACCGGGTCCAGCTCCGCAACGACATGCCCCAGGGAACGCAGCGCCCCGGCGATCGCCCGGCCGCTCCGAAGCGAAACCTCGCGTTCAGCGGAGGGACCTCCCAGGAGCACCGTGATGGAAAGGGGTTCAGACATGCAGCGGAACCCTTTCGTGCGTCAACGATGCCTCCCGGACCCCGTCATCAAGCGTGCCATTCCCGCCGTTTTCATCCCCGACGATCTGGACTTCCGTTCTCAGTTCAATGTCTCGTTCGGAGGCCGCGCGCTGAATGATCGCGATCAGGCGCAGCACATCTCGGGCGGTGGCCGTGCCATCGTTGACAATAAAATTCCCGTGTACCTCGGAGACCACGGCGCCTCCCACCCGGGCCCCCTTCAGGCCCAATTCCTCCACCAGCTTCCCGGCAGGGATCGAATCCGGATTCTTGAAAATACACCCGGCGCTGGCCGCAGCGGGTTGGGAACTCCATCGTTTGCGGCTGTAATCCCGCATGATTTCCTCAATGCGATCCTCGTCCGCGGGGATTCCATGCATCACGGCTCCAAGGGCGATCCGGTCCTTGAACCAGGGACAACTGCGATATTCGGCCGTCATCTGTTCCCTGGGCAGGGTATGAACCACCCCCTGCCGATCCATGAAACGAACCGATCGCACCGCGTCAAACATGGCCCGCCCCATCGCCCCGGCATTCATCCGGAGAGCACCTCCCACCGTTCCCGGAATGCCCTCAAGGAACTCAAACCCGCCGAGGCCCGCGCGTTTTGCGGCTGCAGCAACCGTTTTCAACCTCGCCCCCGCCCCGCAAACCAGGGATCCTTCACATAGCTCGATCGAGGAAAAACCGGAATGGCACAGACAAACCACAATGCCCCGGATCCCTCCATCGCGGATCAGGAGATTGGACCCGCGACCCAGCAGCGTCAGGGGCACATTCCAGTCCGAACAAAAACGAAGGATGATGCCAAGGTCCTGTTCGCAGGTCGGCTCGATGTAACAATCGGCTCGGCCCCCGACCCGCAGCGTGGTTTTCTTGGCGAGCCGCTCGTTCCGACGGAAAACCGAACCTTCAGAAAGCCTCCTGGCCAGACGCTCGAACCCGTCACCCTGCGTTTCCCGGCTCATGGCGCGAAGGCTCGCCGTGAAACTCGCGGCCGCACAGTGGATGTCTCCCGCCCCCAGGAACAGGACGAGGTCGCCCGGCTGCAATGCTTCCAGCATCCTGGCCGGCAGATCCATCACCCCCGGAACATGCTCCGCATGCCCGCCCTGAGCCTGAATCGCCGTCGCCACGGCCCCGGCGGAAACCCCGGGGATCGCACGCTCGCTGGCCGCATAGATATCCGTGATCCAAACCAAATCCGCCCCCACGAACGAACCGGCAAACTGCTCGAACAGCGCCTGTGTCCGGGTGTACCGATGCGGCTGAAACGCCACGAGAAGACGCCGATGCCTGAGGTCCTTCATTGCCGCGAGAGTGGCCCGAATCTCGGCCGGATGGTGTCCGTAATCTTCAATCACCTGAAACTCAACATCCCGGTACAACACCTCCTGGCGACGGGATGCTCCCAGGAAACCGTCCAGGGCGGTCGCGATCGCATCCGGTGCAAACCCGAGTTGGTGCAACATGGCGATCACACCGGTTGCATTGGAAACATTCTTCAGCCCCCGCAGCCGGGTCGTGAACTCTCCGAGCAGGACTCCCCCATGATGCACCCGAAAGCGGGTCACCTGCCACCCATCCCGGCGCGATTCCCCCTCATCGGCAACGCCCGCTGCTTCCACCCGGTAATCCGCCGCGGGTGAAAACCCAAACGACATCGATCGCGGATTCTGGCGCAACAGCCGCTCCAGATCGGGATCGTCGGCACAGTAAACCAGATGTCCCCGCGCCTTCGCGGCGAATTCCTGAAACTCGCGGCACACCTCCCCGAACCCTCCAAAATAATCAAGGTGCTCGTGATCCACATTCAGGATGAGGGCATGTTTCGGGACGGTCTGCGCGAGGGTCCCGTCGCTCTCATCCACCTCGGCAACGAACAGCGAATCCGAATCCCCGCAGAACCGGCCGTGGGGTTTGAGCTGGGGAACGAGGGAACCCACGGCGTAACCCGACCCCTGCCGCAGCGTTTCCAGAGCAAAGGCCATGAGGGAAGCCGTGGTTGTTTTCCCGTGCATGCCGGCAATGCAGATCGACTCGCGCCAACCGATCAAGGCCGCCAGTGCAGCCCCACGCCGGGCGCAGGGAATCCCCAATCGGTGAGCAGCCATCGCTTCGGCATTATCCGCCGGAATCGCCGAGGATTGAATCACCAGAATCGGCGATGCCCCAGACAAATGTTCCTCCCGATGCCCGGCCTGAATAGCGGCGCCCCGATCCGTCAACCCCTGGACCAGCTCGTTCCGATCAAGGTCCGACCCCGCAATCCGGAATCCGAGATCCATCAACAAATGCCCCAGCGCGCTCATGCCACAGCCCCCGGCACCCAGGAGATAGATCGTCGCGCCCGACGGTGCGGACTCCAACAAGGAACTCAGGTGCTCGACAGACAGCCAAATCATCGTGAACAGAATCCCGCTGGTTTCATCGTTTCAGGATCGGCTCGAAAGTTGGGATTGCTCCGTCCCGGAAAAGGCGTCCTCGGGTTCATCACCCTCCGGACCGGCCAGCGGAGGAGGCACCGGTCCGCCTTTGAGCAGAACCCGGAGCATGCGCTCGGCAATCTCATCGGCCGCATTGGGACGATGCCACTGCCCCACCGCCCGGCGCATCGATTCGCAGACGCCATCCCGTTCCAGGATCTCCCTCACATTGCGGACGAGCGTTTCGTGCGTGGCGCTCTCCTGATCCATTTGACGCGCGGCACCCGCCCGCATCAACGCCCTTGCATTGTAATACTGGTGATTATCCATTGCCCGGGGATAGGGCACCAGGATGGACGGCAGGCGCATGGCGGCAAATTCAGCCAGGGAGGAGGCCCCCGCCCGGCTGACAGCCACCGTGGCGGCCCCAAGAGCCAGTTCCATCTCCGTGAGGAACGGGCGAACCACCGCCCGAAGGCCGTGCTCCCGATACACGGCGGCTACCGAATCCCTGTCCGCCGATCCCGTCAGGTGAAGGTACTGCAGATTGGGAGACTGCACCTTGAGCAGCGGAAGGGATCCGAGGACGAGGCGATTGACCGCAGCAGCCCCCTGACTCCCCCCCATGACCAGCAGCACGGGCCGCCTGGCATCCAGTCCGATCGAAATCCGGCAGGAGGAGGGCTCGATCGGCTTAAACTGAGGTCGCACCGGAGTCCCGGTCTGCACCGTCGCCCGGTTGAAGAACCACTGGCGGGAGGTGTCGTACCCCACGAACACCTCGTTCACAAGGGTTGCCAGCATGCGATTTGCCCGCCCGGGAACGGCGTTGGATTCGTGCAGGAAGGTGCGAGCCCCCAAAGCCTTGCCCGCGAGGATCGCAGGAACGGCCGTAAATCCTCCGAACGCGACAACGGCATCGGGCCGCCGCTTCGAGAACTGTCGGAAACAGACCCGCAGGGACCGCACGAATCCGTTCAGGAATCCGAACCAATTGCGGTTCTGCAGCGCCACGGCCGGCAACTTGATCACGTCCAAGGCGTCCGACGCCATGATGGCCTGTGTGTCGACCGCCTTCTGGGACACAATCAAGCGGCTTTCCGAACCCCGACGCCAGAGGGCATCGGAAACCGCCAACCCCGGGAACAGATGCCCCCCCGTGCCGCCGCACGCGATCGCAATTAAAAACTTGGGGCCGGAGTGTGCGGTCATGCGCGTTCCGGCGCGATCAAATCACGCGATTGATGACTGCCCGACCATTCGCCCCCCGGATTCCCTGCGCGCCGCGCAATGCTGAGCAGAATTCCGACGCAGGTCAGCATCACAAGCAGGTTCGAGCCTCCATAACTCACGAACGGAAGAGGCAACCCCTTGTTGGGGAAAACGCTGGTCACAACGCCGATGTTGACAAGGGCCTGCAACCCAATGAGAAAAACGATCCCGGATCCCAGAAGCAGTCCAAAGGTGTCACGCGAGTTCCAGGAGATATAAACTCCGCAGAGCAGAAGCACAATGAAAGCAACCACGACCGCCAGCGTGGCAATCAGGCCCAACTCCTCGCCAATGACCGGAAGGATGAAGTCGGTATGATTCTCCGGAAGCCACCCCAGCTTCTGTCGGCTGTTCCCCAACCCCAGCCCCGTCCACCCGCCCGAACCGAAAGCGAGCATCGCCTGCCACGCCTGATAACTGACGCCCTGCTTGTGTTCCTCCAGATTCAGCCAGCCACCAATGCGTCCCAACCGCATCGAATCATTCCACAGGGAAACCAGGACCCCCGCAACGGCCAACCCAGCCCCAAGGAACAAATATCGGAAACTCATCCCGGCGAGCAGCAGCATCGCGCCGCAGACCGAAGCCATCAGGAGGGCACCACCGCGGTCCGGCTCGATAAAGACCAAAAAAAGCACCGGACCCATGATCGTTCCGGGGATGACGAGCCCACGGAAAAAAGTCGGCATTTCCTTCTTATACTTCTCTCCGTAATAGGCCAGGATGACGATCAGCGCGAGCTTGGCCAGCTCCGATGGTTGGAAATTTCCAATACCGAGCGGGAGCCACCGGCGCGCTCCGTTCACCTTCATCCCAATGCCCGGGATCATCACCAGAACCAGCAGAACGACGACCCCCCCGAACAAAAGCCAGGCACCCCGTTTGAGCCAGCGGTAATCGATCCCGCATGCCATCACGCAGGCAACCAAGCCCAGGCCGCCCCAAACCAGTTGCATGACCAGAAACCGGGCACTCTTGTGATCCACACCGGGCTGGATCCCCGAGCTGTAGAGCATCACCAATCCCAGGGACAGCAGGGAGCCGACACAGAATACCAGGAGAGGTACCGCAATTTTCATTTTCAGGCGCTGCTTCCAGAATTTTCGACGGACACGCGAACTTTTTGCCCGAGACGGTTCCTACTGACCGTTCCCGCCCGTTCCCGAAGCCGGTTTGGGGATCACCAGCTTCTGTCCCACCAGGATCCGATCGGTTTTCAGGTTGTTGGCGGATTTGAGAGCTCCCACGGTGGTTCCCTGCTTGGTGGCAATCCGGAGCAGGTTGTCTCCGGCCTTGACCACATAAACAGACGTCCCACTGGCGGCGGTCCCCGATGAGCTCACGCTGCTCGTGGCAGCCGCCTTGGGTGCCGGCACCTGGATCTTCTGTCCCACCTGGAGTCGCGTGGAGTCCACATTCGGATTCTGCTCGGCAATGGCCTTGACCGTGACGTTGTGGGCCTTGGCAATCTTATAGAACGAATCCCCGCGCACCACGACGTACTCGGTCGAGGCGTTCGTTGGAGGTGTCACTTCAGCAGGGGGCACCGGAATACCCGGCACCGTCGTGTCAACCGGAAGTTCACTCACAACGGGATCCACAACCGGCGGAGGCGGCTCCGTGGACGTCAGAGTGTTCGAGGCACCAACGGGCGGAAAATCGGATGTGACCGGGGGCAGCTCGTTGAACGTTTTGTAATAGTTGGTCTCCAGTTCCGCCAGGGTATTGGGTGCGTTGGTTTCAGATTGCCCGGCGATGCCTGTTCCCGACTTCGCCGCATCGGGACGACAGCCCTGCATGAGCAGGCCAGCGAAAAAAACGGCGTGCAGTGAGACAACGGCGAACACAGCGATTCGAACGGTTGAATTCCCTCGGGGGGACTGGTTTTGAATGGAGCCTTGGGGTTGGAGTGGATTCGGGGTGCTCATGGACTTATGACAATGATTGGCTTGGTTGAGGTAAGGATTCGGAAGATGCGCCCGCGAGGCCGCTCCTCGATCGCGCCCTCGACGATGTTTTTTTAACTGCGGCCCCAGCGGTCCTGCGCGACCGTCCGCCAGACTTTACCGGGGAGGAAATACAAGTGGCCGACGAAAGCCTCCGACTGCCGCCGGTGACTTCAAGAACCGCCTGCCTAAATAGTTCACCGCGATGTCGGTAGTTTTGAAACATGTCGAAGCTGGAACAACCGGGAGAAAGCAGAACCACGTCGCCACTTCGCGTGCTTCTCACCGCTTCTGAAACTGCTTCTAACAATGAATTCACAACACTGCAAGGAGTAAACAGACTCCACGCCGCCCGAATCGTTTCACGCGCTTCGCCGAGCAGAAAAACCCGCTTCACCCGCCGCGCAAGCAACGGTCCGGCGTCATGATATTGCAGCCCTTTTTCCTTGCCGCCGGCGATCAGGAATATGTTCGGTTCCCCCATCGCCCCGGCAGGCATCGCCAACACCGCCTTCTCCAGCGCATCGATATTCGTTGCTTTGGAATCGTTCACGAACCGCACGCCGTCAATCTCGGCCACCAGTTCACAACGATGCGGCGCAGGTTGGTACGACCGAAGCGCTCCCGCCATGAGAGACAGGGAAACGCCCAGGATGTGCCCCACCGCCAGTGCCGCCATCAGGTTTTCAGCGTTGTGCACCCCCCGCAACTCACAGGTCTCCAGATCAAGCAAGGGACCCGTCCACCCGGGTATCCGACTGATGATCAATCCCCTGTCAAAATAGAGGTCCGCTTTTGGGGAGTCAGCCCCAAACGTGATGACCTTGGAAGGAACCGGAAGATCCAGGGCACGCAACCGCGCCAGCGCTCCCTCCTGGATCACCGCCCAGTCAAACACCTGCTGATTCTTGAACAACAACGCCTTGGCTCGGACATACGCATCCATCGATCCGTGTCGGTCCAGGTGGTCGGGAGTGATGTTGAGAAGCACCCCCACGGTGGGACGAAACGATTCGATGGTCTCCAGCTGAAAGGAACTGACCTCCAGTGCCAGAAAATCAAGTTCCCGGGACCGCTCCACCACTTCACACACCGGCGTGCCAATGTTTCCGGCTGACACCGTCGGGCGATCGGCGTGGTTCAGCATCCGCTCCACCAGCTCGGTCGTGGTGGTCTTCCCGTTGGTGCCCGTGATCGCAACACTCGGACACCTCGAATACTGGCACCCCAACTCGAACTCCGAGATGATCCGGGTCTTGCGCTGCAGGATCTTCCGCAGCATTGGCGAGGCCAGCGGAACACCCGGACTGAGCACCACAAAATCGTACTCCCCCTCCTCCGCGCCACGCACCCCCAGGCGCACGGCGACACCAGCGGAACCCAGGGTCTCCGCAACCGCCTCCAAGGATTCCGAGCGTCCGGCGTCGATCGCGCAAACCGAGGCGTTCAGACGCCGCAGAAGGCGGGCGGCCGCCACACCACTGGCACCGAGCCCGACCACGAGAACCTTCTTGTTCGCGATTTTATCCATCAGCAAAATCTGCCCGTGTGGGAATTTCGTTTCCGTCCCGACTCCAGGCGAACTGGAAAAGTTTTGGATTCGTTGATCATTGTATCGATTACCTGAGCTTGAGTGTACTCAGCGCCACCACGGCGCACAGAACACAGAGAATATAGAACCGGGTGACCACCTGCGACTCATACCAGCCCTTCTTCTCAAAATGATGATGCAACGGTGCCATCAGGAACATTCTTCGACCAGTACCGTATCGTTTTCGGGTGTACTTGAACCAACTCGTCTGACAAATGACCGACAGGGCTTCAAGGACAAAAACGCCCCCGGCGATCAACAATACAAAGGGTTGATGAATCAACACCGCCATGATCCCCAAAGCGCCGCCCAATGCAAGTGATCCCGTATCTCCCATAAACACCTGGGCCGGGTGACAGTTAAACCATAAAAAACCAAGACCAGCCCCCATCATGGCGGCACAAAAGACGGTCAGCTCCCCCGCCCCCGCCACGTAGGGCACCTGAAGGTATGCCGCAAAGTTGGCATTGCCGGCAATATAAGTAAAAACCAGAAACACCGAAGACACGATCAACACACATCCAATGGCCAGTCCATCCAATCCGTCGGTGAGATTCACCGCGTTGGAGCTCCCGACAATTGCCAGCACCGTCACCAGAAGGCCGACCCAGGCAACCCCGGTCAGAACAGGCACCTTGATGAAGGGCACCATCAGTTCCGTGATCAACTGACTTGTGGACGGCAACAGGAAGAGGTAAATCCCGATGAACAGGGCGAGCCCGCATTGGACCGCCAGCTTCACCTGCGACTTGGCTCCCCGGTTGTTCTGCTGCGTTATCTTCGCGTAATCATCATAGAATCCGAGTCCGGCCAGAACCACCAGGGAAAGCAGGGTCAGCAAGACCAGTTCGTTCCATTGAGCCCAGAGCAGCGCCGAGAAATCCATCGCTGCGATGATAAGAATCCCCCCCATCGTGGGGGTGCCCTTCTTGTCAATGATCCGCGCCCCCATGCCTCCACCCTCCTCGGCCTTGTCCGCGTAATCCTGACCAAACCTCAGGTTCTTGAGCCATGCAATGACATGTGGCCCCAGCCACCAGCTGAACAACAGGGCGGTGATCGCCGCGCCCGCACTGCGCACGGTGATGTACCGAAACACCCTGAGAAACGAGAACGTGTCTCCCAGACCCGAGTCGGCCGTTCGCTCCTGAATATATTGACTGAGATAATAAAGCATGTGCCTTTGCGGCCACCGCAAAGCGGCAGGCAGACTGTTCGCCCGTGTCATTTCACAACCCTCGATCCGCCTCCCACGAGCATCTCGATCAGTCGCTCCAGTCGGCAGGAACGGGAGCCCTTCACCAGGATCATCGCCCCGGAACCCACCCGGTCGAGCAGCGCATCTCCCGCCTGCTCCACCCCTTCAAATTCAGACACCTGGTCCATCCCGGCCTGCCGCGCCCCCTTGGCGGTGACCGCCGCCATCCGACCAACCGCATACAGCGAAACAACCCCCGATTCGGCG
>JAIPJX010000117.1 GCA_021733945.1 Verrucomicrobiota bacterium
GGACCGCTTTGTTTCGCACGGATTTCAAATCTCCCAACGCAGCGATTTTTTCAGTGAACTCCAGAGTGTGGACACCATGCAGCGGCGCCCCATCATCAACACCCGCGATGAACCGCACGCGAACCCCGCCCTGTTCCGGCGCTTCCACGTGATCCTGGGGGACGCCAACATGTCGCCCTTCGCCACCGGGCTCAAGGTGGGAACCACCGCCCTCGTGCTGGAGGCCATCCTCCGATCCCCGAACCACCGCCACCCGCGCCTTGCCGACCCCATTGAAGCGCTGCAATCGATCTCCCGGGATCCGGCGTTCGAGTGGCCCGTCCGCCTTCAATCGGGACATGTCTCAACCGCGCTCACGGTGCAGCGCGGCTATCTGAGCCTGGTGCGATCGGTGTGTGACCTGCAAACCCGGGAGCGCCAGCAACTGGTCGCCGACTGGGAAACCGTGCTGAACGACCTGGAAACGGATCACCTCCGTTGCCGGGACCGCCTGGACTGGGTTGCCAAACTGGCACTCATCCGGGAGTTTCAATCCCGCGAAGCACTCGACGATGACGACCCCTGGCTCAGAAGCGTCGATCTCGAGTATCACCGGCTGGATCTGGGGGAGGGACTCTATTTCGGACTCGAAGCCACCGGTTGCATGCGCGGCGTGCCATCGGAAACACGGGTCGCCGCAGCCCTGCAGGACCCACCCCCTACGCGCGCGTATGTGCGTGGCAAATGCGTTCAGAAGTTTCCTGACTTCGTGCTCTCGGCGCAGTGGGATCACATAACATTGCAGGGAACGCAGGGCCCCATTAAGATTTCCCTGATGGACGTGTTCGCGCCAAACGTGATTCTGCAGTATGCTAAAGCCGTCGACGCAGCCCGCTCACCGGATGATCTGCGGGGTCTGTGCGACGCTCATCCTTAATTGACAAATCAATATGCCTGACCAATCCCGGAAAACGCGCCCCACGACGCCGCGTCCCAGCGGCGGCGGCGATGGGCCCAGCAGTCCCAAGGTGGACAAACCCAATGTGGACGAACTGTTGAAACGAATGCGCAAGGTCGACCCGGATCAAGCCAAACGCTATCGCCAGCGCACCGGCCAATGAGCCATCCCATTCCGATCGCGGGCGATTTTCTGTCCCTCCTGGCGGCCCACAACGCGACCCCGTTCTCCGGAGGAAACTCCGAGCGCGCCCCGGTGCAGACCCAGGCGACCACCGTCTTTGCGTTCCATTACAGGGACGGCGTGTTGATGGCGGGAGACCGCCGGGCCACGGCAGGCAGCGTGATCGTGACGGATCAGGTCGAGAAGATCCTGCAGCTGGACGCCAGCTCGCTCCTCGCCATTGCCGGGGTTCCCGCAACCGCGTTCGAAATGGCCAAGGTACTCCAGACCTCCTTTGAGCACTACCGGCGCAGCCAGCTGCAACCCCTGAGCCTGGCGGCCAAGGTGCGCGCTCTGGCGCGACTCCTCCGCGAAAACCTGCCGATGACCATCCAGGGGATCGGCATCGTCGCCCCGCTGTTCGCCGGATTGGACACCTCCGTGACCCCGCATGCCCCCCGCATCTTTTTTTACGATCCTCTGGGAGCCCAGTTTCAGGCGGTCGGATTCGCGGGCTCGGGCTCCGGCGCTCCAGCCATCCGGAGCATCCTGAGCTTTCAGGAACGCTTCGCAACCCCTCCCCCGTCCACGATGACCAGGGATGAAGCCGTGCGGTTCGCGCTGCGACTGCTCATGGTGGCGTCCGAATTCGATTCGGCCACCGGAGGGATCAATCTGGCGGCTGGCACCTTCGCAACCCTCATGGCGCTGGAATCCGAAGGCATCATCCCGATCGATGGAACCCGACAGGCGGAGATTCTAGGCTCATGATTGAAGAACCCTACCGATGGCTTGAGGCGATCGAGAACCGCCGGGAATACGTGCGGGAGCAGATCAAGGAAGGCTCTCCGGCATTCGCGGCCTGCCTTGACGAGGGCATTCTCCTGCTGGGTGTGGGCAGCGGTTCCTCCAAGGTGTTTGAAGTGTTTGACCGGCACGCGCTCGTGGGCCTGGGACACCCGGCCGATATCGAGCGCCTCCGCCAAACGGCAATCGACACGGTCCACCTCGAGGCATTCATGCGTGCCCCCGAGGATGTGAGCCTGCGCCGTCTTGTGAGTTTCGGGCTCGGTCCACAGCTTAAGACAAGTTTCGAACATATCTTTGGATCACCGTTCCTGGCCGAGCTTCTCCTGGCCGAGGTCGGAACGACACCCGAACGGGATCTGCTCACACGACTGCATTTCGACGGCGGCTTCGAGTTCCAGTCCGGTGGCGTGGCCGCCCTGGCCAGCCGCCGGGAAGCCGAGGAACCCGCCCTCCGTTGGCTGACTGGGGCTCTGCCCCGGGGAACCGGAAGACGCGAGACCGCCGAAGCCATGCTCCAGGCCTGGGCTTGCCTGACCGGCACGCGACCGTTCGACGAAGCCATCGAAAACCCTGAAAACCGGGCCGCCTGGCGTGAGCAAATCCAGGGAAAAACAGTCGAGATCGGGTGGCTTGCCAGAACATCCAGAACACCCGGTCGCTACGAAAGCCTCACGCTTTCCCAATTGGACTTATGAATCGCGTTGCCGGATTGGAGACCGAGTACGGATGCCTGAGTGATGATCCGTCCGGTTCGCCAAGCGCCGTCGGCCGCGTACGGACCTGGATCTTCGAAGGAGCCCGGTTCGGGTTGCCGGACATTCATCAACGCGACTGGGACGAACCCGCGGGAAACGGCGGCTTCCTGTTCAACGGCGGGAGGGCCTATGTGGACATGGGCCACCTGGAGATCTGCACCCCGGAATGCCTCTCCCTGTTGGACGTGCTCCGATACGATCGCGCAGGGGATGCCATCCTGGTTGAAGCAACCCGCTCTCTTGGGCTCTCGGAGCATGTCGGATTCATCCGAAACAACATCGATCATTATTCCGGTGCGACGTTCGGTTGCCATGAGAATTACCTGGTTCGGAGATCGGCGCCGTTGACCGAATCCAACGTGCTCTCTCTTCTGGCCTTTCTGACCCTCCGACAGCTTTACTGCGGAGCCGGACGCGTGGGATCCACCCCGGGAACGGATCTCCGGGGGGATCTGGAAAAACCGGGTTTCAACCAACATTTCCAGATCAGTCAGCGTGCCGACTACATCAACAACGATCTGTTCGAATGGGTGCAGTTCAACCGCGCAATCATCAACACCCGCGACGAACCCCTCGCGGATGCCAGGAAATACAGGCGGCTGCACCTGCTCCACGGAGACACGAGCGTGCTTCCAACAACGCTCCTGCTCAAGGTGGGCACCACCTCCCTGGCCCTGGATCTGCTCGAAGCCGACCGAATGCCGCCCATGGTCCTGGACGACGCCGTGCACACCTTCCGGGGCATGTCCCACCAGCCCGATGGACCGTGGCTGGCACCCCTGGCCGACGGGCGCACGGCAAACGCCGTGGAACTTCTTTTTCAGTTTCATGAAGCCGCACGGCGGGAGTTCGCGGGTCGGGACACCGAAACCGATGTCCTGCTCCAGATTTGGAAAGAGACCCTGGAAGCTCTGGAAACCAACTCCGAGACACTCGTCGGCCGGGTCGACTGGATTTCCAAGCGCTGGCTCTTCCAACAGTTTGTTGAGCGCGAAAAGATCGAGTGGACCGATCCGTGGCTGCGTGCCATGGATCTGGAATTCCATCATGTCGACCCCGCACGCAGCCTTGGACTCGCGATCGCAAACACTCCCCCGCCCTGGGATCTCTCTCCCGGGGATTTCTCGACCGCCACCAGGCGCGCCCCAAACAACACGCGCGCCCAGATCCGGTCCCACATCATGCATCAGCTCCAGAACCACTCCCTCAGATATTTTGTGGACTGGGAGGTCATCGATGCCGAAGGCCTGCATTCGTTGAATCTGCTCAATCCGTTCGAGGCCTCCCCCGACAGCGTCAAACACTGGAGCCAGCAACTGGCGGATTTGCGGCAATAGCCACCCGTGGGTGCCGCCTCCTGCGCCGCAGGCTGTCCGCAACCCGATTTGCCGTTCCACAAGGAGACAAAACGGTATTGAAAACAGGGGGCCTGTTCCTATAGGCTCCCTTCATGAAATCGCTCACACATCTTATCTGCGCCGCTTTGCTCGTTTCGATCGGGGTCTCCGCATACGGTGCGGACCGCCGATCCTATACGATTGCCGTGATTCCAAAGGGAACCACCCACGAATTCTGGAAATCGATCAACGCGGGCGCGTTCAAGGCACGGGATGAACTCAGGAAGGACGGAGTGCGCGTGAACGTGATCTGGAAGGGGCCACTGAAGGAGGACGACCGGGATCAGCAGATCCAGGTGGTTGAAAATTTCATGACCCGGCGTGTCAGCGGCATTGTCCTGGCCCCCCTGGACTCCCAGGCACTCGT
Source organism: Verrucomicrobiota bacterium (assembly GCA_021733945.1). Lineage (GTDB taxonomy): Bacteria > Verrucomicrobiota > Verrucomicrobiia > Limisphaerales > SIBE01 > JAIPJX01. The sequence continues at coordinate 4,429 of JAIPJX010000117.1, forward strand.
TCGGCCGGTCGAAAACGCGGTCGAAGCCAAGATCCCGGTGGTCATCATCGATTCGGACCTCAAATCGGAGAAACACTCGAGCTTCGTGGCGACGGACAACTACAAGGGAGGCCAGATGGCCGGGGAATACCTGGGGACACAGCTCGGCGGCAAGGGCAATGTCATCCTCCTGCGCTATGCCGTCGGATCCGCCAGCACGGAGGCGCGCGAGAACGGTTTTCTGGACGCCTTGAAAACAAAGTTCCCCAACATCACTCTGATCTCCTCCGATCAATACGCCGGTGCCACCCGCGAGACCGCGTACCAGGCCTCACAGAATCTTCTCAACCGATTCGGTCGCGAAGTCGATGGCATCTTCTGCGCCAACGAACCCTCCACAATCGCCATGACCAAGGCCCTGCGGGACATCGGCCGCGCCGGAGGCAGGGTGAAAATGGTCGGTTTCGATGCAGGCTCACAATCGGTGATCGATCTTAAGAACGGAGATCTCCAGGGCTTGATTGTCCAGAACCCGGTGCTCATGGGGTACCTGGGCGTGATGACCCTGGTCAGCCAGCTCGACGGCAAGCCCGTCGAAAAGCGGATCGACACCGGCGTGGTCCTGGTCACCCGGGACAACATGGAGCAACCCGAAATCAAGGACCTGCTCAACCCGCCGCTCGACAAATACCTCAACTAGGGAAACCCCAGGCACCCGGAAACCCCACCCAGGGGTTTCGCACCTCCAGACGGTGATTCGGGCAGCCAGCGCATGACTTCGCAACTCCACATGCCTTCCTCCCGTTCCCGGGCGGCCCTATGACGGCCCGCCTGCGAATGCGCTCGCTGCAGAAGAGCTTTGGGGCCACCCGGGCCCTGCGCGGCGTCGATCTCGAGGTCGGGCCTGGTGAAGTGCACGCCCTGATCGGTGAAAACGGGGCCGGCAAGAGCACCCTGATGAAAATCCTGAGTGGGGCGCACGCGCCCGACTCGGGCACCATCGAACTGGATGGCAAACCATTTCGCCCGGCCAACCCGATGCACGCCCGGCACAGCGGTGTGTCGATGATCTATCAGGAACTCAACCTGGCACCGCATCTCTCGGTCGAGGAGAATATCATGCTGGGCGAGGAACCCACCCGCCTGGGATGGATCGATCGGTCGCGCAGACGGGCCAGGGCGGCCGCCGCTCTGGCCGAACTGCGCCATGAAGGCATCCCCCTCGACGCCCCGGTGTCCAGCCGGCCAGTCGCCGAACAACAGATCGTTGAGATCGCGCGAGCGCTGATCACTCAGCCCAAGCTCCTCATCATGGATGAGCCGACCAGCAGCCTCACCGATGTGGACACCAAAAACCTCTTTCAGGTGATTCACCGGCTGCGCGAACGCGGCGTGAGCGTCATCTACATCAGCCACTTTCTCGAGGAATGCCAGGAGGTGTGCGACCGGCTGACCGTGTTGCGCGACGGCGAAAGTGTCGGAACCGGTGCCATGGCCGAAACACCCGTGCCGCAAATCATCCGGATGATGGTCGGACGCGAGATTGCGGACACCTACCCACGCGGGGAACGCGAGATGGGCGAACCGCTTCTCGAATTCCGCAACCTGGCCGGTTTTGCGAAACCCAAATCAGCAACGCTCTCGCTCCGGAAAGGCGAGATTCTCGGAATCGCAGGCCTGATCGGCGCGGGCAGGACCGAAACCCTGAGAGCCTGTTTCGGACTCGACGCAATCCGGTCCGGCGAAGTCTGGATGGAATCCCGCGAATGCACACGAGCCACACCCGGCCAACGGCTCTCCGACGGGATCGGTCTCCTGAGCGAAAACCGCAAGGAGGAGGGTCTGATGCTCAACCGCAGCCTGGCCGACAACCTGACCGTGACGCGCTACGATCCGGTCTCACGCTTCGGGATCGTACAGGCCGGAGCGCAGCGGGAAGCCTCGCAAAAGCTCATGGACTCCCTGGAAGTCCGGGCCGAAAGCCCCGATCAACCCGTTGGAGAACTTTCCGGGGGCAACCAGCAAAAGATCGCCATCGGGCGTCTTCTGCACCATCAGGCAAAGGTGCTCCTGCTGGATGAACCCACCCGTGGGATCGATGTCGGCAGCAAGGTTCAGATCTACCGTCTGATGGACCAGCTGGCCGCCTCGGGCAAGGGCGTGCTCTTTGTCAGCTCCTACCTCCCGGAACTCCTCGGGGTGTGCGACACCATCGGCGTCATGTGCCGCGGCACACTTTCCGAAGTCCGCCCCGTGGCGGACTGGACCGAACACAGCATCATCAGCGCCGCCATCGGCCAAACAGAGTGACACAAAAACCGAACATCATGGCTCCCACCGCATCGAACCGAACCTCCAAACTCCGTCGGCTGATGAATGTCCTGGGACCGTTCTTCGGATTGATCCTGGTGGTGGTTCTCTTCGGAATGCTGCTCTACATCCAGGACATTCGCTCGGAAATGGAGTTCGACGGAGCAACCGGATTCAAAGCCTTCATGGAAACGGCCCGTTCCATCGAATACGCTCAATCGGACACGTTCCCGGGACTCAAGGCGTTTCTTTCCGGGGCAAACTCAAAGATCATCTTCATTCAGACGGTCATCGTCGCCATCGGCGCACTCGGCATGACGATGATCATCGTCAGCGGTGGAATCGACCTGAGCGTCGGATCCGTCGTAGCCCTGACCAGCGTGGTCGGGGCCAGCCTGCTGGTGAAGGAATATCACCCGGCCCTGGTGATCCTGCTGACCGTGCTGGCCGGAGGCGGCATCGGTCTGATCAACGGCCTGACCGTGGCCGGACTGCGCATGATGCCGTTCATCGTTACCCTGGGAATGATGGGGATTGCGCGCGGGTTGGCCAAATGGATGGCAGGCAATCAAACCGTGAACTCCCCGCCGTCCTTCGTCAACAGCATGATGGCCATGCACGAGCCGATGCAGTTCCTGCCCCTGCCTCCGGGTGTGTGGCTGGCGGTCCTTTTGGCAGCGGGCATGGCCGTTGTGCTGCAGCAAACCGTGTTCGGACGCTACGTCTTTGCGATCGGCTCCAACGAAAGCACGGCCCGACTGTGCGGCATCCGGGTGCGCATGCACAAGGTCCTGATCTACACGCTTGCCGGTTTGTTCTTCGGCTTTGCCGGGCTGATGCAACTCTCGCGCCTGACCCAGGGCGACCCAACCGTGGCGATTGGTCTGGAGCTCGACATCATCGCGGCGGTCGTCATCGGAGGTGCCAGTCTGAGCGGGGGCACCGGAAGCATTCTGGGCTCCATGATCGGGGCCCTGATCATGGCCGTGCTGCGAAACGGCTCCAATCAGATGGGCTGGCCGAACTACATGCAGGAGATCATCATCGGCATCGTGATCATTCTCGCGGTCGGCCTGGATCGTTTGCGCCAGCGTCGGGCAACCACCGAATGATCCTGAAAACATCGTGATTGCGCTCGCAATGAATTGGATTATGTTGGTTACCATGGAAGCATTCATGGTGAAAACACCAATTTCCCTGCGTCCTGCGGAAACCAGCCGACCCCGGGTTCACGTTTCGGCACAACAGCCACAGCACTCGTTTTCCAGAGGCTCCGCCCCCGAGTGAATCCACGTCATTGCCTGTCATGTACAAGGTCACTTCCTCACTGAATTTCTCCAAATCCCACCCGGCTCGAGACCCTGACAGTGCGGGGGAGACCTACTGGGTGCCCAACACCGACGTCTATGCCTGCGATGTTGGCCTTGTGGTCAAGGTCGAACTGGCGGGCATGCGGCGGGAGGACCTCGAGCTCACGGTCGAAAACCAGAGGATCAAGATCTCGGGGCAACGCCCGGACGGCTGCCGCAGCGCGCGCTGCAAGTTTCTGGTGATGGAAATCAATTACGGTGCATTCGAAACCGTGATCGACATCCCCAAAGGCTACGACCTCAGCCACGCCAAAGCAGCCTATCAGAACGGTTTCCTGAGAATCGACGTCCCTGCCACCCCTCCGGTCAAACGCTCCGGGCGACGCCCCAGCGGACCGCGTCCCTCTTGATCTGCAAGATTTTCTGAACTTTTTGGCGCTGGCGGACATCTAACCTCTAAAGTGCCTTAGAGATGACCTCGCCAGACAAGGAATTCATTCACATTCTCGAGTCCTCCTCCGACGGATCCGGAGAGGGCGTTCCGGCGCGCGTCTCGGCTACACTCATTCCATCGGTCCTCCCGATTCTCGGACTTTCCGACGTCGTTCTTTTCCCCGGCATGGTGGCGCCCCTGTTGGTCGAGACCCCCCAGAGCATCCGCTTGATCGACGACGTGGTGGCGGGCGACCGGTTTCTGGGCCTGGTCCTGCAGCGCCGCCCCGAGGTGGACGACCCGAAAGCCGAGGATCTTTGGGAGCACGGATGCGCGGCACGGGTGGTGAAGATGCTCAAGTTCCCCAACAACACGGTCCGCGTGCTGGTGGAGGGGCTGCGACGGATCGCCATCCGCGAGTTTGTCTCCGAATCCCCGTATCTTTCGGCCCGGATCGAGCTGCTCAAGGAACTCAGCAACGGTTCGACCAAGATGACGGCCCTGGTCCGGAACGCGCGGGCCCAGTTCCAGGAAATCATGGAGCTGTCTCCAGCACTCTCGGATCAGGTCAAGATTTCCGCCCTGAACACCGAACAACCCGCCAAACTGGCCGATCTCATCGCCGCCAATGTCAACCTGAGCCTGGAGGACCGGCAGCATCTGCTCGAAGAAAACAGCGTCAAGGAACGTCTGACCCGACTGTTGCCGCTCCTGAGCAAGGAGGTGGAGGTACTGACGCTTGGATCGAAAATCCAAAAGGAAGTCGTTTCCTCGATGTCCAAAAGTCAGCGCGACTTCTTCCTGCGGGAACAAATCCGCGCCATCCAGCGCGAACTCGGCGAGAACGACCCCAACGCCGTCGAACTCAATGCTCTCAAGGAGCAGATCGAGAAAAAGCCGCTCTCCATCGAAGCACGCTCCGTGGCGCAGCGGGAACTGGAACGGCTGACCCGCATGCCACTGGCTTCAGCGGAATACACCGTCAGCCGGAACTACCTCGACTGGCTCCTCCACCTTCCCTGGGCGAACGCCACCGAGGATTCCCTTGATCTGGAAGATGCGGCGCGGGTGTTGGACAGCGAGCATTTCGGGTTGTCCCAGGTAAAGGACCGATTGCTGGAATTCCTCACCCTGATCAAACTCAAACGAAAACTCAAGGGTCCCATCCTCTGCATCGTCGGCCCTCCCGGCGTTGGAAAAACTTCGCTGGGCCAAAGCGTTGCCCATGCACTTGGCCGACGCTTCGCACGGATCTCTCTCGGAGGCATTCGCGACGAGGCCGAAATCCGTGGACACCGCCGCACCTACGTTGGTGCCATGCCCGGCCGCGTCATTCAAAGCCTGCGCCGTGTCGAAAGCAACAACCCCGTCATCCTGCTGGACGAACTGGACAAGGTGGGTTCCGATTTCCGGGGTGATCCGGCCGCCGCCCTGCTTGAAGTGCTGGATCCGCAGCAGAACAGTTTCTTCACGGATCATTATCTGGACCTCCCGTTTGATCTCTCGCGCGTGCTCTTCATCACCACCGCCAACTGGCTCGATCCAATTCACCCGGCACTTCGGGATCGGCTCGAGGTGATCGAGATCCCCAGCTACACCGCGACCGAAAAACTCCAGATCGCCAAACGGCACCTGGTCCCCAGACAGCTCGAGGAGCTCGGACTGAAACGCAAGGTCCTCAGACTGCCCGACTCCACTCTCCGGCACTTGATTGAGAATTACACCCGGGAGCCGGGGGTGCGTCAGCTCGACCGGGAAATCGCCACGGTCATCCGCAAATCCGCCCGCGCCATTGTCACCCGGCGCAGCCTCGAACGCCTCCTGATCGTCCAGCCCGATCATCTCAAACAACACCTCGGTCCCGAGCGTTTCCCCTCCGAAACCACTGAGTCCATCGCAGATCTGGGCATTGCCATCGGATTGGGATGGACCCCGGCCGGGGGCGAGGTCCTGCTGGTCGAAGCATCGCAGATGCCGGGAACCGGACAGTTGCTCCTCACCGGCTCCCTGGGTGACGTGATGAAAGAGAGCGCCCAGACCGCTCTGAGTTACCTGCGCAGCCAGGTTCGGCGGCTCAAAATCGGCGAGACCGAGTTCGACAAAATCGATATCCACATCCACGTGCCAAGCGGTGCCGTCCCCAAGGACGGACCAAGCGCCGGAATCACCATCGCGACCTCCCTCGCGTCCATCCTCACGCGGCGCCGCGTCCGGTCGGACGTCGCCATGACCGGCGAAATCAGCCTCCGCGGCCGCATCCTGCCCGTCGGCGGCGTCAAGGAGAAGGTGCTGGCCGCCGCCCGCGCAAAAATCAAAAAGATCATTCTGCCCGAACGCAATCGGAACGATTGGGCCGAAATCCCGGCCGAAGTGAGGCAGAAGATCAAGGTGCATTTCGTCGACCAGATCGCCGACGTCCTGCGAGTGGCCCTGCACCCCAAAACGGCATGCAAATCATGAAGGTCCTTTTCCTAGTCTCGCTCCTGATCGCCACACTCGGCCGGAACACCGCCGCCGATCCGGTTCAAACACCGCCACCCCCGGACGCCGAAGCGCAGGCCCTGGTGAGCGCACTCCTCTCCCAGATTCCGCAAGAGGCGCTCCGAGTCAACGGTGTGATGACCGTCCGCAGCCCGGGCGGAAAACGCCTCAAAATACCGTTTCAACATTCCATTCTCCCCTCGCCCGACGGATGGAGGGTCATTTACAAAACCGAACATTCCGGAGCGGAACCTTCCGAATGGCTGGAGGTCATCCACCGGATCGGCAAACCCAACGAATACCTTCATCACGACCCGGCCTTGGGAGCCCACGCGGTCGAACTCAACCAAGCGGACGCCGCTGTTCCCTTCGCCAAAACCGACTTCTGGCTGACCGACCTTGGGCTTGAATTCCTTCATTGGCCCGATCAACGCCTTGTCACGGACCTCAAGATCACCATGCGAAAAGGACGCCCGTGCAAGGTTCTGGAAAGCCTGAATCCGGCCCCGACCAGCACCGGCTACGGCAGGGTGCTCTCCTGGATCGATTCCGAGCACGGGGGCGTGATCTACGCGGAGGCATCCGATTCGCAGGGGCGGCGTCTCAAGGTCTTCGAAGTGAAAGCGGTCCGTGAGGGTCAGGTCAGCCGAATCGAGATTCGCAACGAACAACTGGACACCCGCACCTCGATCGAATTCTTTGTCGAACCCGATTCCACCCGGGAGTGACCGCAGGAACGCGCAGCCCCGAACTTCCACGGTTCCTCTTGACCGGACCGATTCGGTGAACGATAGTTGGCATTGCTGATGGGGGCGTACTGGCTTCGACTTGGGAAGCACGCCAAACGTGGCATGCCGAGGATGGTTCGTTGGCCTCGTAAATCATCGAACCAAAAAAAAGCTAACGAAGAACTAGCACTCGCGGCCTAAAGCTGCCGCGACGTTCACCACCGGACACCTGCTACAGTGGATGAACGCAACAGCAGGTTAGGGAAACGTCGGGGACCGCGCGCCGTTGACCGAAATATTTTCATGCGGACTATGTGGTGCGGCTCGCGTCAGAACGTTATCGCACTGCAGACAACTCTCTTCTGACTAAGCATGTAGTCGCGGTTGGATGATTTGCCAAGGACGCGGGTTCAACTCCCGCCGCCTCCACCATCTTTACTGAGGAAAACAACGAATCTTCGGAAGTTTGCACAGATTTTGCACGGATTTCGACCCGACCTTCTGACAAGCGTGTGAAATTCCCAGTTACGATTCGGCACCGCACCAGCCAGGCGAAGATTTACGCCCCCGCGAAAAGCTTCAAATACTATCGAGTCTGCTACGCAGTGGCGGGCAAGCGCCGGATGCAGACATTTGGCACCTACAGTCTCGCGAAAACTGAAGCAGAGCGGATTGTCCGAGAACTCGCCAGCGGATCTCAGTCCACTGCCCTCAGCGCAAGCCAGTCCCGCGACGCCTTGACTGCTCTGGAACGGCTTGAATCCTACCATCGCTCGACGGGCAAACGGATCTCCCTTCTCGGGGCAGTGTCGGAATACGTGGAAGCAGCCCGCAAGCTGGATGGACAGACGCTGGGGGACGCCGTCGAGCGGTATCTCGCCACAGTGGCCTCCGTGAAGCGCAAGGACATTGCCGAAGCGGTCGAGGAATTTATTCAAGCCGACGAACCAAGGACAAGAGCCAAAGAAGGCCAGCGGGCGCAGATCTCGGACAAATACACCTATACCCGCGACATACGGCTTCGCCGGTTCGCTGAGACGTTTCCGAATACATCCGTCTGCGATCTATCGAAAGAACACGTCGATACGTTCATTCAATCGCTTCGGGAATTCTCAGCAAAGACTCGGAACCACTATCGCGCCACCATTCAGCAATTCCTTTCATGGACTGTGCGGAAAGACTATTTGCCAAGGACACATCGACTTGGCGAAGCAGATACCATGCGCCTTGAACACGCGAACACCGCCGAAATCCTGTTCTACACACCGAACGAATTGCGTGCCCTCCTGGAATCCGCCGAAGGTTCAATGCGGGCTGTTATCGCAATTGGCGGACTGGCGGGACTTCGCACCGCCGAATTGCTCCGTTTGGACTGGGAGGATGTTTGGCATGTGCCAGGTCATATCGAAATCAGTTCTGGCAAGAGCAAGACACGACAGCGCCGACTTGTGGAAATGTGTCCAGCCTTGTCCGCGTGGCTCGAACCCTTCCGATCTCTTGAAAGAGGCAAGCTCTCAGATACAACCGAAGACGCTTTCCAAAAACAGTCTTTGCATCTGTGGGAAAAAGCGGGCGTCACACGCAAAGCCAACGGACTTCGCCACAGCTTCTGCAGCTTCCATTTTGCGATGCACTCGAACGAAGGACTCACCGCCGCGCAAGCTGGCAATTCCCCTGCGATGATCCACGGGCACTACAAGGGGCTCGCGACGAGAGAGGAGGCGGAACGGTGGTTCGCGGTAAAACCTGAAAACATATCACCCGCTCTCTTCCTTCGGAGCGGCACTCCGACAACATAAATCCAGATCGATGAGACAGAACCGCAAAACCACGTCCCCTTCGCTCGAAGAGTGTAACCACATTCTAAACCTCGCTTCCGATAAGGGCCTTTGCGGCGACATCCTACGGAAGATCGATCCTGCGATCCTTTCGGCAGCTGCAGACAGCCCCAACCCCTGGGAATACCTTCTCGGCCTTGCCGACGGAACAAAGGAGTTGCAGAACTTCTGCAGGGCCGCAAATAGCGTCCAAGACGGCACACGACTGGCACGCATGGCGTGGAACTGTGCAACGCCGCGGACTGACTGGGGCGAGGAGTTGACAAAAGCGGCCCACTCTGCAGACCGGAGTATGCCTCCTGGTCTTTCGCAGAAAATCTTCGAAAGGATGGAAAGCGCAAAACCAGGCTACCTCGCTTCCGTCGCGCCACCGCACATGAAGAGGGCCATCGAAGCGGAGGCCGCGCTTTACTGGAAGAGGCGCCGCAGGAAAGAAGGATTGAAAGGAGGCACGGCAAGCAACGTCACCGCCCCCGACATCCGGCAGGTCCAGAGTGAATATTCCTTCGAATGGTTCCTTTTCACTGGCTGGCTCCGACTACCAGACGGAATGCCTGGGCTTTGTTTCTTCTCGCGCACTGCTTTGGCGAACCTTTTCCACATTCTCGATATCAAGGAATATTCAAGCGAATCGGACCCAAAGTTCCCAATGAAAACTCGCCTTCGGCGATTAGAGCTGGTTCAAGGTCCGTCGCTCATTCGATTTGTTCTCAAGCGCGAGGACGGGCGTATTGATTTGACCTACGCCACCGGGAAAAAGCACGAACTACTGTGCGGCCTAAAGATCGGGGATCGCGTCATTTACACCCGATCCCTATAATTCTCGAGTTTCCCCCAAATTGGTCCCCCCCCCCTCTGTGCGCGCATCAGCGACGATGTGCGCCATGAAAACGCATGTTTCTCAATGCGCACCGCCCGCAACTGGCGGATTTTTAAGCGAACGGGATCTCCTGAAACTGATCCCTGTCTCGCGTCGGACCCTGGTCAACTGGAAACGACGGAAACTAATCCCTTTCATTAAGATCGGGAGACGCTGCCTCTACGACTGGCAAAGCATTCAGCAGGCCCTGCTGCGCTGCCAGACTGGAGGGCAGGAACGATGAAGAAGCACAGCAAACCATCCGACTGGGCTACCTTTCGTCAAGATTTGCGTCGAGCAGACTTTCCCCACCTACGGGACGGAGGGCAGTGGCTTCACTCGTTATCAAACACTGGTGCTCAACGCGAGGGAGCCTTAGATCGACTGCTCTTCTATGCAGCACATCTCGAAGATCTAGGAATGGATCGGAACGAGATCGTGCTAATGTTCTTGGACATTTGTTGGGACTGTGCGAGCGAAATCGAACTAAATCGGGAACATAGGTCACTTCCGCGCCTATTCGAAGAGAAATCACCCACTCAAACAGAACGATCGAACACACAAGTCGGGAGGCACTCATGAGCACCGAACTCTTTCGCACGGCAATGAAGGAGGAGGGACTCCTCTACGATGGCCCTATTCATGCCGATGGTGTTTTGCACCGCTTTAATGCTGAGGGGGATGATGCCCCTAATTCCTGGTACATCCTGCACACCGACGGGGTGCCTGCTGGAAGATATGGCTGCTTCAAGCGGAACGTCGATGAGACCTGGTGCAGCACCGCGCTCAACCAGTTGAGCAATCAAGAGCGCCGGTCAATAAACGAACGCCTTGCCAAGGCGAAACGTGAAGCTGATGAGCAGCGACGGAAGGATCTGATCGCCGGAGCTGAACGAGCCAAGGCAAAACTGCGAGGTGCGGTTCCCTGTGGGTCGCACCCCTACCTTGATTCCAAGGGTGTTGCCGCTGTCCCAGGTTTGATGCTGGACGGCTCCGAGTTGTTGGTTCCCCTGGTTGACCGCCATGGTGAGGAGCAGTCGGTGCAGCGCATTTTTCCAGACGGGCAAAAGAGGTTCTTCCAAGGTGCCTCACCTGCTGGGGCATCATTCCGAATCAATGGCGACCCAGCCGGGCCGATCGCCGCGGTCGAGGGGTTGTCTACTGGCCTGTCTGTTCATGAGGCGACCGGATTCGAGGTTTGGTGCTCGATGACTTGTGGAAACCTTAAGGCGATTGTTGCGCAGATCAAAGAGCTTGACCCTGACCGGAAGATCTTGATCGCTGGAGACGATGACACCGCCACCGCGGGAAACCCTGGACGCACGACCGCGGAGGTTGTCGCCGCTGAGTTTGGTGCATCGGTATTGTTTCCGAAGTTCACCACCGGAAGGGGCACCGACTGGAATGACCTGCACACTGCTGAGGGAATTGAGGTTGTCCGAACCCAACTGGCAGTTCTGCCAGCACCCAGGGCGGAGACTATCGATGAAGCCGTTGCTCGACTGGCGAAGTTGCGATCCATCGAGTTTGACATCGCCAAAAAGGACGAGGCCAAAAAGTTGAGGTGTTCTGTGGGGGCACTCGCAACCGAGGTTGAAAAGATCAGGAAGGCGACCGTTCCAGATACTGCCGCAGCCAAGCCGGACGTGTGGCCGGATCACGTTGACGGGGCGGAGCTGTTGGACCTGATCGCAGCGACATTCGGGAGGTTCCTTGTTCTTCCAGAAATGGCAGCCGAGACACTGGCGGTTTGGACGCTACACACCTACCTGTTCAAGAAATTCGGGTTCACGCCATATTTGGGGATCACATCTGTGGCCCCGAGATGTGGAAAAACCACGTTGCTTGACCTGCTGTTTCGAATCACGAAGAGCCCTGTGATGTCGTCATCAATGACCGGGCCTGTCCTGTTCCGTCTAATCGATGCCAAGTCTCCAACGCTTCTGGTGGATGAGTTCGACGCTTTGTCGGATGATGCAAAGGAAGCTGTGCGGGGAATTCTAAATTCAGGATTCCGGTGCGACGGGATTGCTCACCGCTGCGTTGGGGATGATCACCAGGTTAAGGATTTCCCCACATTCGGTCCGAAAGCTATCGCTGGCATTGGCGACCTGCCGCCAACCGTGGCCGACAGGGCAATCGAGATCCAACTTCAACGGAAGGGTGCCATGGACCCCGTTGAACGGTTCCGCAAATATGACGGACGTGAGATCCGGGCCAAGTGCCAGCGATGGACGGACGACAATTCTGACGGTGTGGAGGATGTTGCTGTCGAGCTTCCGGGTGCTTTGACCGATCGTGCGCAAGACATCTGGGAGTGCCTGTTCCAGATCGCCAATGTGATTGGTGGACATTGGCCGGAAACGATCAGGACCGCATCACTGAAGTTGTCTGGAGCCAACGCAAAGCCAGAATCTGAAGGAATACTGCTACTGTCTGACATCCGCGACCTGTTCATCCGGCACGACTTGGACCGCTTAACGTCGGCAGAAATATGCATCCGACTAGCGGAGATGCTGGAGAGACCCTGGCCAGAATACCGGCACGGAAAACCGATCACCCCGTATCAACTGGGGAGGGCAATAGCGAGGTTCAAAGTTGTCACGCGGTCGCTTCGTTTGCCTGATGATTCATTCCTCCGAGGTTACATGCGAACGGACTTTGTTAAGGTGTTTTCCACATATTTGCCGCCTGACCCCCTTTTTTTCCGTCACACCGTCACAACCCCTGTAAACATTGAGGATTCTGCACTTTCGGATCCGTCACATGTTCCAGGGTGTGACGGAAGCAAAAACACTGTTTCAACCAATGGTACCAGTGCTTGTGTCACTGTGACGGAAAAAAAAGGGGGGGGCCCTGAGACTATGAAAACGACCGCACTTTTCACTCATCTGCGAAGTCTTGGGGCAACCATGAGGGTCGATGGCCTTTTCCTCTTGGTGGAACCTGCGGATCGAATTTCCGAAGAGATCATCGGGGAGCTGAGGGCATCGAAACCGATGATCGTTCGGCTGCTTTCTGAGCATCGGTGGGGTGCGGTTCCTGGCGTCATCCCACTACGCAGAAGCCCCGCCGATGATCCGGCTATCGGGAGATGTTGTGTCGATTTCGCCTCTGCACAGATAGGCGGGACGGGGCCGTTGTGTGCATGGTGCCTCAACCGCGAAGGTGCCTACTGGAATGAGGGAGTTGGTCCCCATGAGTCAACGATGGCCGCTTGCGTTGACCTAGCCTGTTGGCAACTGAGGTGCACTGTCGAGAATCTGCCCGAAGCTCTGGCGTCTGTTGGGGCGTTATGAGGACACCATCCAATCAAAGCGTCCCTGAGCGAGCCGACCTGGCACGCTCCCCACAGCCCCTGCAAGGGCCTCCAGAGCCCCTGCAAGCGCCTCAATCGCTGTCGCGCTCCATCTCAGGCTCCACGTCAACAACATGCGCCTCAAGCGACACCAGAGCACCCTCACGCACCTTTGTGTTCTCGCGGGCCGGAGCCGGAATCCGCAGCATCACCCTGCGCGCGTCCACCACCTTGCACAGCGCACCGGCGATCGCCACCCGCTCACTCACACTGCTTGCGCTCTTGAAGTCCTTTGCGAGCCCCACCTGAACCGCCCTGAGGTGCAACAGACTCTGCGCAGGCATCGCAATCTTCTCGACCTGCACCAGCCTCCTGGCCCGCATATCACGCCGGATCAGCGCCTTAGGCTCGGTGTCCGGTAGCTTGTCCTTGAACATTGGCACGCCCAATCATCGCACTCCCCCACCTCCACCGCAAGCCCTGCGCGTGCCCCGGATCGCCCCCGCGCCCACTTGCCCGGAGCCGGGCACCATCCTATTCTCACTTGCCAGCAACCACCCGAACGCGCACTCTCACCCAGTGCCAAGCGTTAAGCACCGGATCGCACAAACCAACGAACACCACCGCAAAACCGAAAGCTCCCCATGAATCTCCGATCGACCCTCACCACCCTGTTCCTCCTGGTGGCACTCCTGCCCGTCACACAGGCCGCCAACCGTGTCCTCGAGATCAAGAGCGCAGCCGACTACGTCACCATCCCCGACAGCGACTCTCTCCACCGAATCAACGTTTTCACCCTGGAGGCGTGGGTCAACGTGCCGGTATTCCGTAAAGATAGCGCGATTATCGCCAAGCGACGAAATGAAGCCGGTACTAGCTTTGCTCTCCGAGTTGGAACTGGAGATTTGGGGCAATATGCCGTTTTGGGAATGAACAACGATTTCGGCGATGGCACCGGAGTCAACTTTGTGATGACGGCTGGACAACTCGTCGCTGGGAGGTGGCATCATCTGGCCGCTACCTACGACGGGCAGACAGCATCCATATTTATCGACGGAAACCTTGCAAGCTCTGAGAAAATAGCGATGCGACTCAGACCAAGCAGCTTTCCGCTCACGATCGGCCAGGAGAACCTTCCCGGAGATCCGCGCGCCTTCCTCGGTCTGATCGACGAGGTGCGCGTGTGGAACCGCGCCCTCAGCGCGCAGGAGATCCGATCCCGCATGTCCATGCAGCTGACCGGCGAAGAACCCGGACTGGTCGGTTACTGGAACTTCGACGATCAAACCGCCAAGGACAGGTCCCCCT
>JAIPJX010000118.1 GCA_021733945.1 Verrucomicrobiota bacterium
GCGGCATAATCCGGCAGTCGGCATAACATTTGCGAACAGGGTCTCAAGAGAGCCATCCTGCACCGCAAGAACAGCCTGAGTTACAAAACGCTCAACGGAGCCCGAACGGGGGATCTGTTCATGAGCCTCATCCACACCTTCCGGCTCAACGGGGTCAATCTGTTCGACTACCTCATGGGAAGAACCCCTCCCCGAATGGAGACGCCGTTGCTGGGGCGCCGGAGAACTGGCTGCCGCGGAACCATCCGAAGACGGCGCCCCACACACAGCCGACACCCGTTGACCCTGGAGATCCGGCATAAGATGTGTCAGTGGTTGATCGGTAAACATCGCACTTGTGAAGTCGGTTCTTAGTGCAATTGAAGTTTTCCAAGCAGAACTCATCACGGATGTACGGCCCTGTAATATCGGAACTCCAATTGACTTGCTGCAGAGTCAATAAACTCAACGGGTCCCGTATTTGCAGGAAACGAAATTACCGGGACCCATGTCTTTAAATCAATTGACGACTCGATTCTGAAGGACATCCCATCGACCGGTTTGAACTGAATTCGCATACCTTGAGTGGGGCCAAACGCCAGTCGTGATAATTCGAACGTGTTTTGCTTCGGTCGAGCGGGGGATAAGGTCAGGGACGCTGCCTCACTCGTAACCGAACCTGCCGGGTTGCTGACTACCACCGAGTAAGATCCAACATCCGTAGTTTTGAAGTTGCTGATCGTGTAACTGCTGAATGTGGCACCTTCGATCTTAACTCCGTCCTTCCTCCATTCAAAAACAAGCGAATCCAAACCGGTGCTGGGAGTGACCGAGAATGTGACGGTATCTCCAATTTCATGGCTCTGACTCTTCGGTTGAATCAGGATCGACGGCGGAACATGAACGTTCAGTGTGACTTCGCTGCTGACGATTGAACCGGCTGCATTGCTAACCGCAACAGAATACAAACCAGTGTTTGTGGATTGAACATTGCTGATCTGATAGGTGGAGGATGTACCTCCTGGAATATTCAATCCGTTCCTTTTCCATTGATACGCCAGAACTGGTGATCCGGCGGCTGTGACAGAGAATGTGACGGTACTGCCAACTAAGGCTGACTTGCTTTGGGGGGGAGTAGTGATTGATGGTGGAACAAGAACAGCAAGGGTTGCGGCTTTGCTGAGGATCGCCCCGCCGGCGTTGCGAGCTTCAACGGAATAGGAACCGGCATCCGAAGTTTGGACAGCGTTGATGGTGTATTGGGGGAAGGTTGCGCCAGGAATGTCACTCCCTGATTTTTTCCATTGGTAGTATAACGGAGAGGATCCAGTCGCAGTGACGCTAAAGGTCACTGAACTTCCAACAATGTCGCTTTTATCTTCGGGTTGACTTGTGATTGTTGGAGGAGATATGACAGTCAATATTGCAGTGTTGCTCGTGACTGTTCCAGCGGCGTTGCTAACGACGACTGAATACGATCCCGTGTCAGTGGTTTTGGGGCTTGTTAGCGTGTAGTTCGGAGCAGTTGCACCAGGGATATTCGATCCGTTTTTCCTCCATTGATAACTCAGCGGTGGTGACCCCGTGGCGACAACGGAAATTGCGACCCGAGTTCCCTCCAGGACAGATTCGCTTCTCGGAGATACGGTAATCACAGGGGGACTGATGACCGTCAATGTGGCGGTCGCGCTGATAGTCACGCCAGATGCGTTCCCGACTGCAACCGCATACAATCCTCCGTCGCTGGATCTGACACTGTTGATAGTCAACGTATTGGAATTGGCCCCGATTATGTTCACTCCATTCTTCATCCATTGATAAGACAACGAGGAAGATCCGGCGGCAGTGACACTAAAGGTGACCACATTACCGGAAATGACACTCTGCGATTGCGGGTGGGCGGAAATAGTAGGAGGCGAGAGAGGTGGTTGTGATTCAAATTGGTACAGTGCGGAAACTTCTCTTTGCGACAATGCCCGGTTATAGATTCGAACATCATCGATTAGCCCATCGAAGTAACTTTTGTAAAATCCCTCCCCAGCCCTTCTGCCGATGACCACCGGTATATCGTTCACTCCAAGATTGCCGGTGATATTCGTCGTTCCAGCAAGTTTGCCATCCATGTAAATGCTCAAGTTCGTGCCGCTAAAAGTGAACGTGTAATGGTACCATCGGTTGATTACAATGGGTGGGGCGTACAGGGCTCCATTCACCCCATTGGGATGAAAATCCCAATTGACTTCTGCTTGGCCGGTAAAGACGAAAGAGGATTCGTAGCCTGGTCCCCACCCGTCGTTTTGTCGCTTTGATAGAATGACGACTTTCTGGCTTCCAGGAAGTGGATCATCAAAGGTTCTTGCTTTGATCCAAGCGCTAACGGTGAGCGCGGATTCTATGTCGAGGCTTGGGCTGTCAGGAATTACAATGTCGGCGCTCGTTCCGTTGAAATCATAGGCGCTCGAAAGGACTCCGTTTCGGTCAGGCGCAAGAACGGCATTATATACTGTCCCATTATTGCTGTTCCCGCTTTCATCATTCGCATTTCCGTTGAACGGGTAATACGCGACGAGTGAACTTAAATAGTCGGGTTCGATAGACGGGTTGCGGAGAATTATTGGTGGCTGATATGTTTCGGTGCGAATGGAAAAAGTCTCGCCGGTTATACAAGTGCGTTCGAAGAGCATCCAAGTCTGGAAACTTTGATTGTTTCCGTAAGGATCATATCCATATTCTGATTCTACGTCACGCGATACAACGTGCCATCCATTTTCCTGAAGAGTCGCATACGCGGTGTCGTTTCCCGTTCGAAATAGGACAAACATCCATACTGGACCACTAGTCAGAACCTCAAAATCAATCTGGCCGTATTCCTGCGCTGAGCCCTTTGTGGCATCTTGGGTTAGATAGTAGTAATCAAGAGCCGGGTTTCTGAGCGCATTTGGAATTGCGCGCCAGAAGTTTGATGGCCCAGTTCCCGTGGACGGTGAGGAGATAAGTTGACCAGCGGACAGACGTCGCCATTCACCTGGTTCTTTAATTTTATTAGATGCAAGGGGCCCGACTGTCAGGGTGGCGACATCGCTGATAACGGATCCTGCAGGGTTAGTGACCACAACGGAATATGCCGCGGAGTCAGTGGGCTGAGCGGGGTCAATGTGTAAGGTGGATAATCTCGCACCGGAAATGGCGAATCCATTCTTCTTCCATTGATAAGTCAGCTCTGGGGAACCAGTAGCGCCGACGGAAAACGTAGCTGCTTCCCCTGCAAAAACGAACTGAGTTTGCGGAGAGAGAGTGATCAATGGTCGCATAATTGCAGTTATTATTGCGCTGTTGCTGACGGTGGTCCCGGCAGCGTTGCGCACCCTTACCGCATACGATCCAGCATCCGATGTTTGGACGGAGTTGATCGTGTATTGATTGAGTGTTGCTCCAGAAATCGCTTCTCCATCTTTGAGCCATTGGTATGTCAGTGTTGATGTTCCAGTTGCAGTTGCACGGAGGATCACTGTGCTTCCCACAATGCTGCTTTGGCTCTCTGGCTGACTCGTAATTGCTGGAGGGGATATGACCGTCAATACCGCGGTGTTGCTGGTAGCTGCTCCGGCCGCGTTGGTAACCATTACAGAATACGACCCTGCATCGATGGATTGAATGTTGTCGAGTGTGTGGTTCGAAGTGGTTGCGCCAGATATATTCACTCCATTCTTCATCCATTGATAAGACAACGAGGAAGATCCGGCGGCAGTGACACTAAAGGTGACCGCATTACCGGAAATACCACTCTGCGATTGCGGGTGGGCGGAAATAGTAGGAGGCGAGAGAGGTGGTTGTGATTCGAGTTTATATAGCGCCGAGACATCGGACTCGGACAAGGCTCGATTATAAATACGGACATCGTCGATCCGACCCTTCCAGCTGAATCCTGTTCTCGGATCTTCGAAATCCCCTATCACAATTTTGCCGGTCGCAATCTGCGAAAGGGTCCCCACAGAGGCTTCGCGCGCATATTGTCCATTAACAAATAGCTTTATTTTACCGTTTCCAATAGAAGCCGTGACGAAGTACCAGGTGTCGAAATCTGGCCTGTATGAAAGTATGTTTGGATTGGTCTCTCCCTGTGGCAGAAGAACATCCCCTCCTACTGTGGAGACATGACAAAAAAAATAGCGATTTCCAGCAATAGTTCCAGGATCATTGTATTGGGTTCTGAGACCAAACCAACGGGAGCTGTTTCCTCCGCTTCCCAAGATATAGCTTTCGGAAGGTATATCTGGATCTGCGGTCACCCAGCAAGAAGCCGTCATCCCATTGCTAAAGTCTCCTGATTGTGGTGTGGTGATCCTTTGGGGTTTCCGTCCGTTGAAACGATAGGAGGAATTCGGTTTTCCAAATCGATCAAGTTCCAAAACAGCTCCCTCTACAGTGCCGTTCCTACCGTTTCCGCTTTCATCATTTGCGTTTCCATTGAATGGGTAATACGCAACCAAACCGTCCCGTAGAAATGCAGGTTCTTGCCCGAAAACTGCCGAACTTTTGGACAAAAACAAGGAAATTACCATCAGAAGGATTGTGCAGTTCAGTAATTTGATGAATTGCGTCCTTAGTTTTAAATGGGGAACCATTGGCATGTGAGCGGAGGGCTTGGATTGCCGAGTAGCGGTGTCAGACGTCGAACCTTTACCCAGGTCATCCTCATCATCGAATTTCTGCAGTATATGTCTCATCTAAACGTACAAACGACCCGGATCGTGAATCCTTACAGAAAAAATGATTTATTTTCAACGAATCGACCACCCCCAATCCGGTGACCTACTTCGGCAATGGTTTCCGCGGTGCCCTACTTCCCCGGGTGATTTGGGAGCAATGAACGATTCAGGAAAAAATGTACAATAAATTGCCCATAAACATCTTAGGAGATATTCAGGTTGGCTTTGCGCCAGCGGTGGCGATGGAAGGTGTCCAGGTGGATGGTCGCCGTCATTTCGTCTCGAACCCCACAAAATGGCAACCAGCTTTCAAAAAAATGCATGAAAAACGGTGGTTTTTCAGGGTGCCCTGTAATTATTCCCGGATGCAATTGTGCTCGGCTTACCGCTTACCATCGTTCCGTGTCTGAATTGGATCGTGGCCTCCCTTTGAATCCCCCAGCGCAGGGCGGCGTCCGGAAAACGCCCCCTGGCAGATCGCCATCCTGGGATTTCGGGTTCGGTCGCACCTCAACCCACGGCCAGGACCGGGGAGAATCCGCCTCCGCTACCTGGACGCTTTGAGGTTCTGGATCAGCAGTTTCAGTTTGGCCTGTTCGTCTCGATTCTCTTCGAGCGGGACTTCCCCGAAACCGGAGAGCAACTTGTCCCAGACCAGATTCAGCTCAGCCCCCATGTCGCGAGTGTTGGCCGTGATGGCGATCACGGCATCCTGGTCCGGAAGCACGATGCAGAACTGGCCGTCCTTGCCGTCGCCCCGATAACCTCCGTATCGGCATCTCCAAAACTGGAATCCGTATCCTTGATCCCAGTCCCTTTCCGGATCGCTTCCGTTGGAGACTTGCTTGGACGTGGCTTGCTCGACCCAGTCGGCGGGCAAAAGTTGTTCGCCGTTCCACACGCCCTTCCGCAGATAGAGTTGTCCGAACTTGGCGATGTCCTCCGTCCGAAGGTACAAACCGTAGCCACCGATCGAAACGCCCTGCGGGCTGGTGTCCCATTTGGGAGGTGCGATTCCCAGCGGATCAAAGAGCCGGGGCGTCAGGTATTCCAGAACCGTCCGCCCGGTCGCTTTTTGAACGATCGCGGACAACATGTAAGTCGCCGGAGTGTTGTATCGGAAGTGCGTGCCGGGCTTGTGCGGAACGGAATGGGCGAGGAAAGCCTTCGCCCAGTGTTCCGCCGCCCTCAAGTTGACCTCCTCCTGGTGACCAGCGGTCATGGTCAGCAAATCGCGGATCCGCATCGCTTTCAAATTGGCCGATGGGGCGGCAGGCGCGTCCTCGGCGAAATGCTCCAGCACGCGGTCGTCGATGCTCAGCTTTCCTTCGGCCGCGGCAAGGCCGACTGCCGTCGAGGTGAAGCTCTTGCTCAGAGACCAAAGCACGTGCGGTTTCTCAGGCGACTCCGGCGCCCACCAGGCTTCCGCAACGACGTGTCCATGCCGCACCAGCATGATGCTGTGCATCGAATCCACGGTCCGATCCGCGGCTTCAATGAAACCACGGATAACCGCCGAGGAAACTCCTTGAGCCTCCGGCGTGCTTCGAGGCAGCGCAATCCCCTGAGCGAGGAGCGCCTGAGGGAGGATGCCTGCGGCGACGAACCAAAAGAGCTTTATGAAAATCGTTTTCATTGAAATGACTTTGGCTGACTGGATTGTAGTTTCTAAGGACCGTCCGAAGCATACCGCTCCCGAGGTTGTGTGACAAGGCATGGGTGGCTGATCGCAGGATCCGGTCCCGCATCGGCGAGGTCGCAGGTCCAGATCTCCCACTGCATAACAGACGATCCTCACGAAAAAACCTGGTTCGGCCTTGCCAGAAGAGTCCGCGGTAAAGGACACTGACTGAGGTCGGCAGACTCCGCCCGAGATGAAAGACAAAGAGACCCATCGCCGAACACGGACCGAGCAGATTCTCGGTCTGGTTGCCTTGTCGCTCCTGTTGCTCGGGTGCTTCACGGTGATGAAGCCATTCCTCTCCGCGGGCCTCTGGGCCGTGGTCCTGGGCTTCTCGCTCTGGCCAGTCCAGCGGCGGCTCACGGCCTGGCTGGGCAACCGGCGCACCCTGGCGGCGCTGCTCAGCACCCTGACCATCACCCTGGTGCTGGTTGTCCCGCTCGTGGTCATCGGGTTCAGCCTAGCCGACGATGTCCGCGCCCTGGGCACGGCCACCGGACGCTGGCTCGCAACTGGCCCGCCCGCTGCCCCGACGTGGCTGACCAAGATTCCCCTGGTGGGCGATTCGGCCAAAGCCATCTGGAAAGAATTCGCCGAGGAAGGTGCCGACCTGATTCATCAACTGAAACAAGCCGACGAAGGGCTTCCCGCCCCCCAGACCAACGACGTCACCCAGGTGCTCACGGAGGCCCCCCCGTCCGCGCCCTCGCTTCATTCCCTGAGCGACTCGAAACTGGTGCAGACCCTGCGGAACCTCCTGAATTTCGCCCGAAGTTGGCTGCTCCGGGCTGGTCTGGCCATCGGTCGGGGCGCGCTGGAGCTCGCTCTGAGTGTTTTCCTGACTTTCTTCATCCTCCGCGATGGCGCGGCGGTGGCCCAGCGCCTGACGACCGGCGTGGCCCGCATTGCCGGGCCGCGGGGCAAATACCTGCTGGATGTCGCCGGCAACACCGTCCGGGGCGTGGTCTACGGCATCCTTGGGACTGCCATGGTCCAGGGCGGCATGGCCGGCGTCGGCTTTGCGATCGCCGGAGTCCCGGGGGCTGCGCTCTTGGGGCTCCTGACCTTTTTCCTCTCCCCGGTGCCGGTCGGCCCGCCCCTGGTCTGGATCCCAGCCGTCATCTGGCTGTTCCATGAGGGGGCGACCGGTTGGGGGATCTTCATGCTCGTATGGGGCGTGGGCGTGAGCAGCATCGACAACATCGTCAAGCCCTGGCTTATCAGCCAGGGCAGTCGCATGCCTTTCATCATCATCTTTTTCGGCGTGATCGGAGGTGCCCTGGCCTTCGGCCTGATCGGTGTCTTTCTCGGCCCCACCTTGCTCGCGGTCGCCTACCGGATCGTGGAAGAGTGGTCAACCGTCTCCGCCAAGCCTCCGCCCCAAACGCCAGCCCCACATGACGACACTCCCCCAGCGGAGGAAGCCAGCCCACCGGCCGGTGCTCAGGACCAAGCCGGTCTGGGTTCTCTCAGCCCATGATCAGTCTCGTGGAGAACATTCCCGCCGAGGAACGCGGCCCCCGGGATAAACGAAACCCCAAACACCCACGAGGTCATTCCCTGGGTTTACGATCACGGCGTCGTTGCCACTGATTTGGCGACGAACGGAGTCAAATCGGCCCAGGCCTGCATTACGTCGCCAAGAGATTCAACGTAGGAGAATTGCACTTCCGCCCATTCCCGGCGAACCGGAAGCAATTTTGCAAGGCTGATGTCCCCCGCCTGGAATCGCGATTCCGCGGCATTCATGACAATTTCCGCGCGCGGCAACACTTCCGTCTTCAGTGCCCGACTGTTGGCAAGAGCCGAGGCGAGTTTGGCGTGCGCCTCGTGCAACTGGACGCTCAAGGCGCTTCGAACCGAACGATAGCGGGCTTCGGCGGCAACCGCTTCGGCGCGGACTTCCTGAAGCCGTCCTCGCCTTCGGTCAAACAACGGAATTGAAACGCTGAATCCAATGTCAAACGCGTCTTCTCGCGGCCCCTGCAACCGGCGATAGAGGGATTCGACCCGCACGTCCGGAATTCGTCTGACTTTCGCCAGGTCAATGCGAGCCTCCTGAACCCGAACGACAGCTTCCGCCTCCGCGATGCCTGGATGAGAGGACAGATTGGCGGCGAGGCTTTCCAATGCCGGGATTTCGAACGTTTCGTCAAGACTTCCCGAAAGACCACCCACGATCAAGGAGGGATCGCCGATGGCGGCCCTTAATTCGACCAACGAATGCTCCCTCATCGCCTTCGCACGGCGGAGTTCGATTTCCGCTTGGGCCAATTCCATTTCGGCCCGCGCCAAATCCTCGAGAACAATGTCACCCGCATCCAATCGAGCTGCTGTGATATCCACCACACTGAGCGCGCCATTGGCGATGGCATTTCGCGTTTCGAGCGCCTTCTCCTGGTACAGCGCTTCAGCGAAGGCGCTGTGGACACGCCTCTGAAGATCTCGAAGGCGCATTTCGAGATCGAGGATTTGCCGTCCCCGTTCCAATTCTTCCACCTCGCGAGCTTTGCGCAGACGTCCTCCGATCGGAAAGGCTTGTGAGACGCCCACCAGGTTTTGCACGCCACCGGCGTTTCTGCTGCTCCCCACCGACTCCGAGCGGACGGTGGCGTCGGGATTCGGGAATGCGCCTGCCTGTTTCGCGCGGCCTTCCGCGGCGGCGATGAGGGCTCTGGCTTCGGCAAGCTCGGGTTGCAGCCGCTCGGCCATCTCGAGAGCCCGTTCGAGCGTCAACGGCTCCGGCTGAATTGCATTCCCGGCCGTGCTTCCCTTTGAGACTTCAGACACAGCCACGATGAGCGCCGCGCTCACCAGCACTTTCACAAGGTAGTAACTCATAGTGTCTATTCGATTTGTGTTGGCCGGCCAAAGCGCAGATACAAAGCCGGGACGATGATCATATTCAGCACCATCGAGGTCAATAAGCCGAATAGAATGACAATGGCCATGGGCGTCTGGATTTCGTTGCCGGGCCTCCCTCCGCCCAACGCCAATGGGATCAGGGCAAGACCCGCCGCAAGGGCGGTCATCATAATTGGAACCAGCCTCTCCAAAGCTCCGCGTCGAACCGCCTCTTCAAAATCCGTGACATGCTCCTGCTCCTGAAGATGCTTGATGTGTGAAACGAGCATGATTCCGTTTCGTGCGGCAATTCCGAACACAGTGATAAAGCCGATCATGGACGCCACGCTCAAAACGCCGCCCGAAACAAACACCCCCGCCACGCCTCCGATCAGGGCAAGCGGAAGATTGAGCATGACAAGCGCCGAATCCCTGGCCGAATGAAAGGCGAGATGAAGCAGAAATCCGATGCCGACGACGATGCCGACACCCAAAAGCAGGAGAGTTTGGCTCGCCTCCGCCGCACTTTCAAATTGTCCGGCGTATTCCACCCGATACCCCGGAACCTCATCAAGGATGGGATCCACTCGTTGCTGAATATCCCGGACAACACCCGTGACGTCGCGCTCCGCCACGTTGCATTGCACAACGATCTTTCTTTCCACCTGCTCGCGAAGGATTTGGTTTGGTCCGGTATTTCTTTGAATATGCGCGAGAGAATACAGCGGCACCTTCGCTCCGGAGGGTGTGTCCACAAGCACGTTTCCAAGCGTATCAAGACGCCACGTCGCCTGGGACGATGAGGTCCCGGCCGGGTTCCGGGTTTCACTCCCACTTTCCGAATCGGGGTTGCCACTCTCGTCATCCAGGCGCACAACAAGATCGTAGGATGCCTGTCCTTCCAAAACTCGCGAAGCCCGGACGCCCTGCAATGCCGCTTCGAGTGTGCGCGCCACATCCCGAATGCTCAGTCCGTGTCGCGCGATTGCCGAACGATCGAACTTCACCCGAAGCACAGGAACATCCGTCTGAGTTTCCACGGACAAATCCACCACTCCCGCGACGCCCTGCATCGCCTGCCGCGAACGTTCGGCAATGGTGCGCAATTCGTAGAGATCCGGACCAAAAATCTTAACGGCGATATTGGCCCGAGTTCCCGACAACATGTGGTCAATCCGGTGCGAAATCGGCTGGCCGATCGTGATGTTCATTCCCGGGACGGTCGACAGCCCATCCCTGAGCGCCTGCAGGAACGTTTCCTTGTTCCGGTCCATCAATTGAATGGAGACATCCAATTCGGCCGCTTCGACGCCTTGCGCGTGCTCATCGAGTTCGGCACGGCCCGTGCGTCGCGCCACGGATGTCACCTCGGGAAAACGCATGAGCGTCCGCTCAATGACCCTGCCGAGAGCGTCCGATTCCTGAAGAGAGGTTCCCGGAAGCGTCACGGCGCTTATCGTGAGCGATCCCTCATTGAATTCCGGGAGGAAAGCCCGGCCCATTCGCGTTGTCGCTGCGAGCGCAGTGGCCAGGATCACGAGGGCGGGAAGTGTGAATCG
This sequence comes from Verrucomicrobiota bacterium, assembly GCA_021733945.1. Classification (GTDB taxonomy): domain Bacteria; phylum Verrucomicrobiota; class Verrucomicrobiia; order Limisphaerales; family SIBE01; genus JAIPJX01. The sequence goes on from JAIPJX010000118.1 coordinate 10,773, forward strand.
CCAGGGATTGGCCAGCGCTCCCCGCAGAATCGGGTCGTAGCGCCGCTTGAGCCAGCGCACCAACCCCGGCTCATGGTCTGTCTGCACAGCCCGGCTTGCAGGCAGCAACAGGTAAGAAAGCACAGGTGTCACCGTAACGGCAACAACCAGCGAAGCCCCCAGCGCCACAAGATAGGCGACGCCCAGCGGCTGCAGCAGCCGACCTTCGACTCCGCCAAGGAAGAAAATGGGGACGAATACCAGCCCGATGATCAGGGTGGCGAACACAATGGATGTTCGAATTTCAACACTTGCATCGAAAACGACTTGGAGGAGCGGACGCCGCCGATCGGCGGGTTTGCGATGATTCTCCCGCAATCTTCGAAAAACATTCTCCACGTCAATGACCGCATCGTCCACAAGCGCGCCAATGGCAATCGCCATGCCGCCGAGCGTCATCGTGTTGATTGTGGCTCCAAACCATTTCAACGCCAGCACGGCCGTCACCAATGAAAGCGGAATCGCTGTGAGCGTAATCAGGGTCGCCCGGAAATTCCCGAGAAACAACAGGACCACCAGCGTGACCAACACCACGCCCTCGAGCAGCGCGGATTGTACATTGCGGACGGCCACCTGGATGAAGTCCGCTTGCCGAAAAATATCCGTCTTGAGCCGCATACCCTCCGGCAGCTTCTGTAGGATGTCTTCGAGCACCGTGTCGAGTCGTTGAGTCAGTTCCAGAGTATTCGCCCCCGGCTGTTTCTGGATTCCCAAAATGACCGCCGGCTTGCCCATCGCCGAACCTTCGCCTCGTTTCAGGGCTTCACCCATGCCGACCGTTCCAAGGTCGGAGATGCGTGTGGGTAGGGTGTCGCGGACTGCCACTACGGTCTCGGCGATGTCCTCGGCCGACTCCACCCGTCCCACGCCGGTAATGAGCCATTCTGAACCGTGCTCGTTGATGACGCCGGCGGACACGTTTTCATTGCTTTCTTCGAGAGCGTGAATGACTTCGTTCAGAGCCACGTTGTATTGCTGAAGGGCATCCGGACGCAGGACCACTTGGTACTGCTTCTCGCCCCCGCCGATCGGCGTGACTTGAGACACTCCCTGCACGGCCAGCAGCCTGCGGCGAATGGTCGTTTCCGCGTAGCTTCTCAGTTCCACCGGCGTGTGTTGATCCGATGCCAGCGCGATGAACAGGATCTCGCCCATGATCGACGATTGCGGAGCAAGCACGGGTCGTTCGACTTCCGGCGGCAGACCGCTTGTCACGCCGCTGATCTTTTCCGTGACAATCTGACGGGCATTCCGGATGTCCGTTCCCCATTGAAATTCGACCCAGACAACGGAGATGCCAACCGCCGTCGCCGATCGCACGCGCCGGACTCCGGACGCGCCGTTTACGGATGCCTCGATAGGAAATGTCACCTGCAACTCCACTTCAGTCGGCGACATTCCGTGCGCTTCCGTGATCACGGTCACGGTGGGGGCCGTCAGATCCGGGAACACGTCCACCGGCATGCGGATGGCAGTGTAAACCCCAAATATCGTAAGCAGGATTGCCGTTGCGAGAACGTTCGACCGGTTGCTCAAAGCCCATTGAATAAGGCGGTTAATCATGGGACTCCTTAATGCGCGTGACCATGCGCGGGAATGACACCGGAAACCGACGCCAACCGAATCGCCACGGCACCCTGTGTCACCACCCGCTCGCCCTCGACAACGCCGCTCAGAACCTCGATCCAGTTCCCGTCGCGAATCCCGATCCTCAGGTCGCGCTTCTCAAACGTTTCCCCGGATACTTGGACAAACGCCACCTTGTTTCCGGCTTCCTCCACGATTGCCGAGTCCGGTATTGCCACCGCGTTTTCAATGCGACTTGTTTCGACATGCAAGGTCAGAGCCTGTCCGATGAGCATGCTGCCATCGCTGTTGCTCAATTCATAGACGATCGGGACGGTTCGGGTTTGCGGATCGACCCGCAGCCCCGTGAAAACCCGCCTTCCCGAGGAATTTTGAATGGATTTCCATCCCCCCCCTGGGGCCGGCGGCAGACTTGCGTCCGCATCGTTTGGGATCCTTCGCAGCATCGCTTCGGGCACATGTGCCTCGATCCAGACAACTTCCGACGCGAGGATTTGGAACACAACGCTCTCGGCCGCAACCGGCTCACCCGGTCCGGCATTCCACTGATCGATCACTCCGCTGATTGGAGCCCTCAATTCCAAAGTCGGCACCCCGCCCATCTCGGTAATTCCAGGACTCCCGGTTTGCCCCGGACTCTGTCGATACATCGCACGCATGGATGCCGCCGCATCGAAACCAGCTTTGGCAGTCTTCCAGGCAAGTTCCGCCTCTTGAAGTTCGCGTTCGGACTTGGCCTTGCGGTCCGCCAGAATCTTCGTTCGCTCGACCAGCACGGCTGCTGCTTCGAGCGCGGCTTTGGCACGGCCAAATTCGCCTTCGTTTTCAGCAAACCGAACGGCGGTTTCGGAGAAGCTCGGACGAAGCAGGGCCAGCAATTCGCCGGCTTCGACTTCGTCCCCAGGAGAAGGCCATTTGCCCCCAGACGGGGTCAGGAGTTGACCCGCGACCGGGGCGACGATCGACGCGCTATGGCCGGGTTTGGCTCGCGTGATCGCTGGCAACCTGATTCGTTCCACCAAACTACGGCGAGTCACAGGTTCGGCACGACTCAAGATATTCCATTGTTGTTCTTTGAGGAAGATCACCCCAGCAGGTGCTTCCGGAATCTCGGCGTGTTCCGCGGAATGTTCATCCGCATGCACGGTGACCGTTCCCAATTCGACCGCGGCATTGGTTCCGTCGGTGGGGATCAGCAGGGTCAATTGCCAGTCTCCAGCCTCAGGAAAGGTGATTCCCGGGAGATAAATCCCATCACGCGCCGGGGCCGCCTGCGGATGTTCAACCACAGACGCTCCCTTTTTCAGGACAAACTTCACCATTCCCTGGCGCCGTGGTGCCAGACTCACCAGATCGGTGACGTGCGTGATGAAGGTTGTCGGTCTCCCCGCAACCGGTGCGAGATGTTCGGCAAACACTTCGTAACGATCGGTCCACACCGTAATCTGAGCGGTGGTCGGCTCATGTTCGTGTCCGTGATCGTCCGCTGGCGGGCTGCAGCCAAGGATGATCCCAAAGATCGATGCGCAACCCGCTCGGATCAGCTTGTTGACCATGAGGAGTTCCTCTTAATGCACATGTTTCGTCCCCATCGGAAACGGAAACGAGACGTTCGTGAATGTATTCCCACCCAGAGTGATCGTCGCGATGTTGCCTTCAAACTCCTTGGTGGATTTGAGCCATTCGCCCCGCGCTTCGAAGAGGGCTGATTTTTCGGCGACGGTCCCGGTGCTTGGATCAACGACCCGCTTGAATTCCAAGGATTTCGATTCGCCCGCGCTCGCGGCGGTCATTTCGAATCCCGTTTCCGGCACTTGAACATAGTCTTCAAGATGACCATCCAGAACATAGGCCTGGATCATCGAGGCTTCGTTGTCCAAGACGAGCTCCAGGTGGAATTTATCCTCCGCTATGACTACGGGTGTCCCGCCATGCGGCGGAGCGTGATTTGCGGTCTGATTCGAGTGATCGTGATCGTGATCATCGTGCGAATGGCCGCATCCGGCGGCCAAGATGACTACTAAACTAAAAAGGGAAGATTGCAGTTTTTTCATATCAACAAGTTGCTAAACGGGCTTGGTAAATCGCGTCTCAAGTCCTGTGCGCAGGCAAAACTCAATTCGCCGCGCCTGTCCGCGAGACACTCGGACAATTGGGAAACATCACATCCTTGTGCGGAAGCGATGGAACGATCGGGGGGTGTGATTAAACGATGGGAGGAGCGCGCGGTCGCCGTGGTCCCGGTGGAGATGCGGCTGAGGGTTCAACTCGCTCGATCGCCGAAATTGAGAGTGTCGGGTTCGCGTCTGGGCGAACCGTCATTGGATCCACAATCACCGCCGGATAGGCTGGCAATTGACTGGCAAACTGCGTGGGAACGGAACGAATGAGCGAATGATCCGACTCCGGATGAGGCGAATGTTGATCCGATCGGGGCCTGGACTCTTCGTGCTCGTGATGACTTCCATGACTATGCCCATGCGAATCAGAGGCAACGGCAATCAACTCGTGAACATGTATTTCCGTGGCCAGGTGAGCAGGGACATAGTTTAAACAGAGACCAATGCAGCAGCCAATCACTCCGCGAATCAAACGGAGCACTTTCTTATTGGCGCAAATGGCTTTGAGGTAACGAGACACGGTCAGAACGAATGCTCTGATCTAACCGCAGTCCGTCGTCCAAGTCCATATAAAAATTCCTGGCCCTGCCGCGCGGACAAGAATGTTTGTTGGCTTTTTCCTTTCAACCACTGATGAACACTGATAAATTGATTGCCCGACACGTTTTCATTCCAGCATTGCGTCCTTGAAGTTTAGGATGTAACCCAGCCGAAGCCCGGTGACCAACAGATAGTTCATCATCTGACCGATTTCGCGGTCTGTGATCCTTTCGATTATCAGTGTTGATCAGTGGTTGGATTATTTTTCATTTACTTCGCCAACGGAGTTATTCAGCGATCGGGAGGTTTTGGAGCGGGAGTTGGGCGATTTTTCCGACTATTTGCGGGCGAAGGCGAAGAAGAAACTGCCGGTATGGCTGACGGGTCCCGAGATCAAAAGACTGCTCAACGCCTTACCGGAGGAAACACGACTGATGGCTCAAGTGATGTTTGGAGGGGGACTGCGCTTGATGGAATTGCTCCGACTGAGGGTGAAGGACTTGGATCGTGGTTCCTTGGCGCCGGGAGCCGACGCCGAGTTCTGAGCGCTGACTGGCGCGGCCCGCGCTTGTCGTTTGGTTCGCACACCCCGGCTCTTGTTCGAGTTCTCCTCGGTGATCTTTCCCTTGGACAAGAGCAAGTCGAACACGGCTTGCTCCCACAATTTGGCACCCGGGAAAGATTAAGCTGTCCCCAGCTTTGAAGAGAAGCGATCACATGGGCGTTGACACAAGAAAATGGCTCCCCGAATCCTTCGATTCCGTCACGCTCACGGTCCGGCAGCGCCCCGCTACTCCGATCTGAGCCCCACAGTATTCACCGCCATGACCCGGTACTGATGTGCCTCACCCGCGACCGCGGTGGCGTCGGTGAACTGCATCCGAACCAATGGTTGGGTCGGTGTGTCGCTGTAGAGGAGGTTCTGGAAGACCGGGCGCCCAAACGGGTTCTTCCCGTTCTCGGGAACTGTCGCGAGAACCTTGGCATCGCGCTCGATGATGAAGTGGGCCAGTCCACTCTCAGGATCCGCCACCGCATCCCAGGTCAGTTCGTTGCCCGCAACCCGCAGGTTTGTCGGGGCGGGAGGCGGCGTGACATCACTTACCGTCGAGCCTCCGACATACTGCAACCAGGCCACGGCGATGGCGCTGTTGGGAAGCCACACGGAATTCTCCTGCGCTCCCTTGAACTGTGCCGACGAAACCGGAACCACGGGATCGCCACCCGGCAGCGGAAGCGGTGCAATCCGACTGTCCTCGGCCGACATGGACCGGAGCGGGCCGCCGACCTCCAAGGGCAAACGTGCTCTCAGACACGCGTCGAGCCAAGGGATCGCCAGGTAACGCTGGTTGCCACACTCATGACTCGTCAAGGGATCGACCGCAACGCCGACGAGCCCCCCCTTCGAACGTACTTCAGTAAAGAACGTCAGGTTCGCCGGCCACACTCCGGCGAACCGGCTGGTCGGATCCGTGAACCCTTCCCGGGTGCCGAGGTTGCACATCATCGGCACCCGCAGCGCAGAGACCGGCAACGTGTGAGCCTTGGTCCCACCACGGGCCGGGTCGGACTTCAGAATCGGCACGCCCGAACGCAACCAGGCGGCGGCGACCCGCTCGGGATGCAGCAACACCATTCCACCGGCCCAATGACCACCCCCGCTGTGCCCCCACAGCGCCCACGGCACCTTGGCCAACTCAGGATGGCCCGACTTCACACCCAGATCGGCCAGTCCCTTCTGAAACGCGGCATCCGCCCCGTTCCGGGGATCACACCACATCTGGCAATCCGCCTTGTCCGGCTGCTCGTAGGCCGGAGACAACAAGGCACAGTCGTGCTTCCTCGCCAATGCCTGCCAGTGAAGATCAAACGCCCCCGTCAGACCCGACTTGCATGACCCTTCGCCGCAGCCATGCTGGTGAACGATCACTCCCCGCACCGTTTTCAAGCCGGGCGGAATCCAGACCGTGAAGTTCGCCGGAAACACCAGTTCGTTCGGGTGGTTCGAAGCCTCGTATCGAACCCGATAATAAGGCGCCTCAGCCTCCGGAAAAACATCATACGGCGGCTGCTGGGCAAACAGGGAAGTGGCGACAACAAGCAGAAGCAGGGTCAGGCGATGCATACGCATGCAACCCTGCCCAACCCGACAGAAAAGCGCAAGCCAGGTCGATCATGAGAGGGAGCCTGATGGCGATTCCCAGTGGTCCGGAGGTCGGGAGCGCATGGGCGGAACCTCGAGGCTTGAACCCTCGGAACCAACGGTTCTCGGTGGTCCCCCATCCGACTGACAGCAACTGGAAAGTCGCATTTTCAGCACGTGCAGTGAGATTACGCGTTCCGAGGCGATGATCAAAGAGAAATGAGAAAATGTCCCTCCAAAGGACGGTCGGACGAAGATTCCACCGTCACGAACTGATTTTGTCCGCGCCCAGGCAGAACGCCGGCGTCCGCGACCCTGTTCAAATCGGCCGTGTCTATGGATCAAGCGCTTCAGCATTATGGTCTGTTGGAGAAACTCAAACGCAACGGTGACAGCCTCTCGGGTCCGTGCCCGATTCACAAGGGCAGCAACCCGACCCAGTTCCGGGTAAGTTCTTCCAAAAACCTCTGGAACTGCTTCAGCGAGTGCAACGGCGGTGGCAATGTCCTCGATTTCATCGCCAAGATGGACGGGGTCAGCATCCACGCCGCCGCATTGAAAGCGGTGGATTGGTTCGGTCTGGACTGTGGGAAGGATCGCACTGGTTCGGAAGGAAAACCCTCCACCGAAACGGTGAACGTTTCCAGGACTCGCCATTCGGTTCAGGACCGTCCGAAGCCATCCGGTTCCGAAGGACCGAACCCACCCCTGAAGTTCAGGTTGGATAAACTCGACCGGAAACACCCGTATCTGTTCGAGCGTGGATTGACTTCCGAAACGATCGAAGATTTTGGAATCGGTTATTGTTCGAAAGGAATGATGATCGGACGAATCGCCATTCCGATCAACGATTCGGAAGGCCGGGTCGTCGCTTACGCAGGTCGTTGACCGGGTGAACCGCCGGAGGACAAATCGAAATACAAACTTCCGCCGGGTTTCCGAAAGGCTCTGGAGTTTTTCAACATCGATCGCGCCATCCAGGAACCGGCGGATTCACCGTTCGTCATCGTCGAAGGATTCTTCGATGCGATGAAGTTGCATCAGCTCGGTTGCCGAAAGGTCGTCGCCCTCATGGGCAGCACGCTGTCGCCACCGCAGGAGGAACTTATTCGGAAACACACCCACCGGAACAGTCACATCATCGTCATTCTGGACGAAGATGAAGCTGGAAAGTTCGGACGCCAAGACATCGCGGCTCGTCTCTCGCAGTTCGCGTATGTCCGTGTGCACATGTTCGACAAACCGGACATGCAACCGGAACATCTCACCGCCGAAGAACTGACCAACGTGCTCGGATGAAAGGAGGCATGTCATGCTCGAAATCAAACCTCCCCTCTTCACCATGGGACACATTGTCGCGACCCCAAACGCCCTGGCGAATCTGTCGCCAGTCGACATCACCAGGGCATTACGACGCCATCAGTCCGGTGACTGGGGCGATGTCTACGACGAAGACCGTCAGGCCAACGACTTGGCGCTGCTAGACGGGACCCGACTCTTGTCGGTGTATCACTCCGTATCCGGGACAAAATTCTGGATCATCACAGAATCTGATCGCAGTTCGACTAATGTGGAGCTCCACATTAGTCGAATAATGTTGAGTCTTCAAAAATGTTGAGTTGAGAGAGATTTCCCCCAGTTCCCCAGCGCTTCGGTGTTGGGGAACTTCACATTTTTGAAGTTGGTTTGTAGAGACTATAGTGGAGGAAGGTTTCCTTTCCGATGCCCGCTTT
>JAIPJX010000119.1 GCA_021733945.1 Verrucomicrobiota bacterium
GTAGCGCGAACCGTCCCGGTGAGCTTCCCCTGCATCTTAATCCGTGGTCCTCCGTGAAATCCGTGGTTAAATCCCCCTTCCCTGCAACCCGGCTCGCCGGGACGGTTCGCGCTACCCAAAAGCGGTAGAGGACTACCGCAGTCCAAGACGCTTCGCCCGCGGCCTTGTCTCGTCTTGCGATTGCCGATGCCTGTCGATAGGGTGGGGGCTGCAGTCAGCAGTTTTTTGCGGGCGGGCTTGACGTGTCGGCGGTGTCGAGCGGTCCGGAGGGGCTGTGAGAGGACTCTTTTGCGTGAATTTTTTTTTGGATTTTCGTTTTGCATGGCTGTGTGCCTGGGTGGCGATGGTGTCGCAGGCTCCTTTGTGCGCGCACAACGGCGCGGTGGCGGTCGCTCGTCCCGTTGCCGGGATCGTGGTCGACGGTGAGTTTTCGGACTGGCCGCCGGATCTTCCGGTTCAGACCATTGGGTTGACCGAGTTCGGATCCAGGCCGGTGGATGAGCGGGACCTGAAGGCGACGTTCCGGGTGGGATACAATGCGTCGGAGGACGCTCTTTTCGTTGCCGTGGAGGTGCGGGATCAATCCGTTCAAGGTGGAGAGGACGGGGGTGAACGCGACAGCTCCGTCCCGATTGCATGGAACAAATTCGACGGCTGTGAGCTTTATATCAGCCTGAGCGATTCCATACACGAGTTGGGTGTGATTCAATACGGGTTTTACGGGAACGATCTCGGGTTGGGAAACCGACAGTTCGTTCAGTGGCACGTGCGGAGGGATTCCGAGGTGCACCGGTACGAGTGGCGGGTTGATCTGGCGGGGTTGCGTCGGTCGGCCGACCTGGATGCGGTGGGGTCGGGGCCCCGAAGAATCGGATTCGACGTGAGTGTGATCGACCGGGACGCCGACACATCGTTTTCCTGGGTGGCCTGGGGAGCCGGGGCTCGGAAATTCGAGAGCGCGGATCGGTTGGGAGATGTCGTGCTGCTGCCCGTGGAGGAACCGCTTTTTGAGTTTGGGGGGCAGGTTGGCTGGGCGAACAGCCGCGAGCCTGCTGTCGAGCGGAAGATCCGAATTCAAAGCGTCCGGCTTCCAGATTTCTGGGTGTCCGCAGAGACCGATCGCGATGGGCGATTTCGGGTTCGGCTTCCGGCTGGAAAATACCAGGTGAGCGAAGACGGCCGAGCGGAGAGCTCCAAGTTTCCCGAGGTGGACCTGGGAGCAAACGGGGTTGTGGATGTGCGGATCGACCTGCCGATTCTGCCGGGAAAGGTCCGTCCGGCGAAGGGCGGAGTGCGGCGTCGCACGGGGCCGGGCGTGCGTGTGGGTGCCTGGCAGAGCTGGAGTGCCGTGGACGGACTGCAACACGCGATCATCAAGTGTGTTGCGCAGGAACCCGAAGGAAGTTTTTGGTTCGGTACACGAAGTGGAATCAGCCGGTTTGACGGTGAATTTTTTGTGAACTATTCCGACCGGGACGAAGTGCCCCCCGGTGAGGTGCATGCGATGGTTTGGTGGAGGAATGCGCTGTGGTTTGGGAACGCCAGCGGGTTGACCCAATACGACGGGCACTCGTTCACGGTTTACACCGTGGAGAACGGCCTGCCGAGTGACAATGTCGAGGTTCTTGCCGTGGGGCCGACCGGATCGCTGTGGATCGGGACCGACGGTGGAGTCAGTCGATTTGATGGGGTCGCGTTTGTGAACCAGTCGCGTCGGCACGGCCTGCCCAGCAACGCGGTGCGGGCCATCACATTTGATGGCGAGGGGGTGCTTTGGGTTGGGACGCGAACGGGGCTGAGTCGGCAGGAGGGAACCGGGTTTGTCAATTACTCGAGGCTTGAAGGGCTTCCGGCCGAGGAGGTGACTTCGCTCTCGGCGGACGACCGGGGACGGTTGTGGGTCGGGACCAATCAAGGGTTGTCTTGGTTCGACGGAGAGACGTTTCAGAATTACACGACGGCGGATGGGTTGGGTAACGACCGGATCACGAGTGTGTTGGTGAAGAACGGCGACCGGGTGTGGGTCTCCACGGACGCCGGCATCAGTCGGTTCGACGGCCGAGTCTTCAGAAATTACACTTCGGAGGACGGCCTGGCCCACAGCAACGCCTGGAAGCTTTTTGAGGATGAGGATGGCAATCTGTGGACCGCAACAAATGGCGGAGTCACCCGGTACGACGCCGAGAGTTTTGAATATTTAAATACGAAGGAAGGCCTTCCTTCGGACCAGGTGGCCGGGCTGCTTCAGGATGCCGGGGGCGGGGTGTGGGTTGCGACGCAGGGTGGGGTGGCGCGGTTCAGGAACGGAAAGTTGGAGAGTACCAAGATTTTTGGGAATTTATCCCAAAACTGGGTGGGTGCCCTTGGACCGGCGCAGGGCGGGGATCTCTGGTTGGGTACCCGGGATGGTTTGTTGCGATTTGACGGAGTGGATCTTGTGCCTGATCCTGCAAGCGAGCTGCTGCGCGGGGAATCCGTGGAGTGTGTTCTGACCGATCATGCGGGAGTGCTCTGGGTGGGTACCTGGCGCGGCCTGTTTCGGTTGGAAGACGGAATGGTGACCCAATACACCACCGAAAACGGACTCCCGGCAAACCTGATCTGGACTCTGCTGGAAGATGCGGATCATACCCTGTGGGTGGGTACGGATGGGGGACTAACCCGGGTTGAGGGAAAGCAGTGTCTCACGGTGGAACATACGAGTGGAGCCGACAAGGCGGTACGGGCGCTGCTCAGGGATCGCTCGGGCGGCCTGTGGATCGGTTCGGATGTGGGGCTGTTTCGCTATCAGGACGGAGTTTTGGGGGCACCCTATGGGATTGAGCAGGGTCTGGTGCACAACCATGTGTGGGCCTTGATGGAGGATGATCTGGGGAATTTGTGGATCGGCACCGATGGAGGGATCAGTCGGTACGACGGACGGGTTTTTCAGAGTCTGTTGAAACGGGACGGGCTCGGCAGCAACGCGATTCGCACGCTGCTTCAGGCTGAAAATGGCGAGTTTTGGATCGGCACGGCAGAGGATGGCATCACGCGGTACCGGATCCAGCAATGCACTCCGGACATCACTCTGGAGCGGGTTTTGGCCGACCGGGATTACAGGCCCGGTGAGCCGATCGAACTGCCGACCAGTCAGCAGGCGGTGGGATTCGAGTTTAATGGACGCTGTTTCAAGACGCGGCCCGAAGGCATGGTTTTTTACTACCGGTTGGCCGGGTATGACCCGAAGTGGAAGGTCACCCACGAGCGCCGGGCGGAGTATGCGGACCTGCCGTCGGGCACGTATGTGTTCGAGGTGAAGGCTGTCGACCGGGATCTCGCTTATTCGGAGGTGGCGCGGACGACTGTTTCAATCCAGCCGCCTTACGGTCAGATTGCACTGGTGGCGACCCTGGGGGCGCTCGCGCTGCTGTCCATCTGGCTGGTGCGGCAGTTGGTGGCACGGGACCGGCGGTTGCGGGAAAGCAACGAAGCGCTGGGTCGCGCCCGGGATCACCTGGAGGAGCGCGTTGAGGAACGTACGCTGGAGTTGGCTGAGTCGAACCAGGAGTTGCAGCGGGAAATCGAGGAGCGTCTGCTCACGGAGAGGCAGTTGCTGGCCGCCAAGGAACTAGCCGAGACTGCCAATCGGGCCAAGAGCTCGTTTCTGGCCAATGTCAGTCACGAGATCCGGACGCCAATGAACGGTATTATTGGAATGACCGAGTTGACCCTGGAAACCCCTCTGGAGGCTGAGCAGCGTGAATACCTCACCCTGGTGCAAACCTCGGCTGAGTCCCTGATGGGCATCATCAACGACATTCTGGATATTTCGAAAATCGAAGCTGAGAAGGTGGACCTGGAGAACATGCCGTTCTCCGTTGAGGAGTGCCTCGAGGGGGTGGTGGATCTGCTGCGACCCCGTGCCACCGGCAGGGGGTTGGGGATCCAGTGTGAGGTGCATCCGGAGGTGCCGGTCATCCTGGAGGGCGACGCTGCGCGGGTGCGGCAGATCCTGGTGAACCTGATCGGCAACGCCATCAAGTTCACGCCCAGTGGCAGGGTCGATGTGGGTGTGCGCCGACTGCCGAATGTGGGAGAGGCGGTGGAACTGGAATTTTGGGTGAAGGATACGGGGATCGGTATTCCGGCGGATAAGGCTGAAGAGATCTTTGCGCCGTTTGTCCAGGTGGACGGATCGACGACCCGGCAATATGGAGGGACTGGACTGGGCCTGGCGATCTGCAGGCAACTGGTCAATTTGATGGATGGTCGCATCTGGGTGGAGAGTGGAATCGGTCAGGGAAGTATGTTCCGTTTCACCGCACGGTTCCGTCAGTTCGAGGAGGGTCCGAAACAGGATCACAAAGTGTGAGCGTGGGGCGATTCGCAGGAAACATGAACCAATGGCTGCCACAGGATCCCCGGCATGGCTGACGCGCGCGTAGAACTCCTCAGGCAGTTGCTGCCCCAGTGCATGCTGGCCGATTGGGTGCGCCTGGGCACGCGGCTGCTCCGGGTGCTTCGGGATGACCGGCATGCGGTGCGTCACGATGCGCTCCTGAACCGTCTGCTCGAACAGGCCCGCGCCTCGGTGGCTCTGCGGGAAAGGCGCCGTGATTCGCTTCCGGCAATCCACTACCCGCCGGAGCTTCCCATCACCAGCCGGCGACAGGATATCATCAATGCCATCCGCGACCATCCGGTCGTCGTGGTGGCGGGAGAGACCGGTTCGGGCAAAACGACACAGTTGCCGAAGATGTGCCTCGAAGCGGGGCTGGGAATTGAAGCGAAGGTTGCCTGCACCCAGCCCCGGCGGGTCGCCGCGCTGTCCATCTCGAAACGAATTGCCTTTGAACTCGGAGTGCCCTGGGGGCGCGAGGTTGGCTGCAAAATCCGGTTTGACGATCGGTCGAGCCCGGAGAGTTATCTCAAACTGATGACCGATGGCATCCTGCTGGCGGAGATTCAGGGCGATCCGCAACTGGCGGAGTACAATGCGATCATTGTCGACGAAGCGCACGAACGCAGTCTGAACATCGATTTCCTCCTGGGTTACCTGAAGGGTTTGCTTGAGCGTCGCAACGATCTGAAGCTCATCATTACTTCGGCAACCATCGACACCGAATCCTTCTCGCGCGCGTTCGGCAACGCGCCGGTCATCGAGGTGTCCGGCCGTGTGTTTCCGGTGGATGTGATTTATTCGCCGCTGGATGGCGATTCGGAAGAAACGGGGGAGATCACCTACATTGACGCAGCGGTGAATGCCGTGGAGACGATCGTGTACGAGGACACCCCGGGTGATGTGCTGGTGTTTATGCCGGCGGAACGTGATATTCGTGAAACCCGTGATTTGCTGGAGGGCCGGGTGGGACGGCGGTGCGAAGTGGTGCCGTTGTTTGGTCGTCTCAGTTCCTCGGACCAGCAGCGTGTGTTCGAGGTTTCGAACCGGCGCAAGGTCGTCGTGGCCACGAACATTGCAGAGACCTCGCTGACGATTCCCGGCATCCGCTGGGTGATTGATACCGGACTGGCTCGGCTCAGTCGGTACAACCCGCGCACCCGAACCAAACGCCTGCCGATTGAACCGGTGGCCCAGAGCAGCGCCAACCAGCGCAAGGGCCGTGCGGGCCGCGTCGAGCAGGGCATCTGCATCCGGCTTTATTCGGAGGAGGATTTCGAGGAGCGCCCCCGGTTCACCCAGCCGGAGATCCAACGTTCGAATCTCGCGGATGTCATCCTGCGGATGAAGGCGTTCCGGCTTGGTGAAATTGAAACGTTCCCGTTCGTCAATCCGCCGGAGTCGGCGGCCATTCAGAGCGGCTATCGGCTGTTGAGGGAACTGGGCGCGATTGATGCCGAGGGGATGCTCACCCGGCTGGGGGCCGATCTGGCGCATCTCCCGATCGATCCCACGCTGGGACGCATGTTGCTGCAGGCGAAATCCGAACATGCAACGGCCGAATTGTTGATCATCGCCTCGGGTCTGAGCATTCAGGATCCGCGCGACCGGCCAATGGACAGGAAAGAAAGCGCCAACGAGGCGCACCGCCGGTTCGTTGATCCGAAGTCGGATTTTCTCACACTGCTCAATATCTGGAGGGAGTTCCATGATCAATGGGAAAAGCTGAAGACGCAGAACCAGATGCGCCGGTTCTGCAAAACCAATTTTCTTTCCTACAGCCGGATGCGCGAATGGCAGGACCTGCATGCCCAACTTTCGGGCGCGCTTCAGGATCCGCGCCTTTCCGGGAACGATCCGGAGCGTCCTTCGTCCGCGCCCTCCCGTGCCTCGCGCGATGGTGCGGGTTACGAGGCGATTCATCGGTCGATCCTGGCAGGATTGCTCGGGCATGTGGCCACGTTGGCGGAGCGGAATACTTACACGGCGATCGGGAACCGCCGGGTGGTGGTATTTCCAGGCTCGGCCTTGAACGAGCGACCGGTCAAACCGAAAAAGGGTGAAAACCAGGCGAGGGACCCGAAAAAGATTCGGACCAGTCAGCCGCCCTGGATTGTGGCGGGGGAGATCGTGGAAACGTCGCAGCTGTTTGCACGAACCCTGGCGGTGATCGATCCGCGCTGGCTCGTCGATTTGGCTGCCCACATCTGCACCCGTTCGTACGAAACGCCGCATTGGAGTGCCCGGGCGGGTCAGGTGATGGCCCAGGAAAAGGTGTTGTTGTACGGCCTGGAAGTGTTCCGTCGAAAGGTCGCCTACGGCCGGATCAATCCCGCCGAAGCGACCCGCCTGTTTATTCGCGCGGCGTTGGTGGAGGAGCGGCTTCTGGGGGATCCGGACGAAGACGTCGAGGCGGGGGCACCCCGGACTGCGGGGGCAAGCGGAAAGCCCGGTTCCAGGCTGGCGCGCCAACCGGACCCCCGGTTGGCGGGGCGGGACGAGCCTTTGAAAGGAAACGGACCGGAGCGTCGCGGGGCGGACCCGGGACGTTTTTCGTTCATGGAGCATAATCACAACGTTCGCCAGAAGATCGAGAACTGGCAGACCCGGATTCGCACCCGGGAGCTGCCCAATGTGGACGATGCGTTGTTTGATTTTTACTCCCGCCGCATTGAGAACATTTCTTCGGTGCACGAACTGGACCGTCTGTTGCGTGATCCGGCGGTTGCGGCGTCGCTGTGCGTGAGCGAGCAGGATCTCGCCGGCGGTGCGCATATCGATTACGACGAGAGGGCATTTCCGGATTCTGCCGAACTGGGAGGGCAGCCGGTGGCCCTTTCGTATGCCTATGCTCCGGGGGAGGAGCGTGACGGGGTGACGGTGCGATTGTCGATCGATCTGGCGCGGGTCGTCTCAGGATCCAGCGTGGAATGGGCGGTGCCCGGGTTGCGCTCGGACAAGGTCGCTGAATTGCTCCGGGGGCTTCCAAAAACACTGCGTCGCCAGCTGATGCCATTCCCCGCAAAGATTGATGAGATCGTACGCGAGTTTGAACCTTCCGGTCGCTCGTTTCTGGCGGATCTCGCCCGGTTCATCACTTCCCGGTACGGAGTAACGGTGACCGAGAGCGATTGGCGGGATCAGGTGCTTCCACCCCACCTTCAGAGTCGATTGGAAATCGAGGGCACCGACGGAAAGGTGCTGGGTGCGGGCCGGGATCTGGAGGAGCTGCGGTCCCGTTTCGCGAAAGCGCAGGCCGAGGAACGATCCAATGTGTGGGCTGACGCGGCGCGAAGATTCGAGCGATTTGATTTGCAGGGCTGGAGTTTTGGGGATCTGCCCGAACGCATCGTGGTGAGCGAACGTCAGGGAATGCCGCTGCTCGGATGGCCGGGATTGGAATGGGATGAGCGCCATGTGAACCTCCGGCTTTTTCAGACCCGCGAAGCGTCGCTGATGGCCAGCCTGAAGGGCGTGCAGGGCCTGATTGAAATTGCTCTTGGAAAGGAGTTCGCCTGGCTGCGCAGGGATCTGGGCGCGATCGCCAAGCTCGCGCCGTTGATTTCAGGATGGACCTCGGTGGACCTGTTGGAGGAGCAGGCGTACACGCATTTGCGGGCGCATGTGATGCCGGGGCAACCCCTGACGGCATTGACCCGCGCCCTGTTCGACGAGGCCGTCGCGGAATCACGCCAACGGATGCTCGGGCTGGGTGGGCCGTTTGTCGCAAGTCTGGAAAAGATCTTTCGTTCCCGACAGGAGATTCTGGCGCGCTGTGGCAAGCCTGCGACACCCGTCCCGAGCCGGACGCTCCGCTTGTCCGATCTCCAATCGATGGAGTTGCCCGTCAAGGTCTCTCCGACCAGCCAGCTGATGCGTGCGGAACTCGAATCCCTGGTGCCGCCGGATTTTCTCCTGAAAACGCCCAACAGCCAGTTGCAGCACCTTCCCCGGTATTTGAAGGGAGTGCTGATCCGCGGGGAACGCGCGGCTTCGAATCCCCCGAAGGATCAGGAACGTGCGCGCCGGGTTGTGCCCTACGTGCAGGCCCTGGCGGGGTTTCAGCGTGCCTCGGTCGGATCCCTCGAGGGACGCCACCGGTTGCAGGAGCTCCGGTGGATGATTGAGGAGTTTAAGGTTTCCCTGTTCGCCCAGGAACTTGGAACGGCAACACCGATCTCCGAGAAACGAATGGACCAGCAGCTCGAACGGGTCCGCGAGGTGTGGGGTTGATCCTGACCGAATCGGTTTTTTGTTGATGATTTCCAGGGCCATGGAACAGGAGTTGGTGACGCAGCTGAAAAAAATTTCGGTCGTGACGGTGCTGGGCCGCGTCAGGCAGGGAAGACCACCCTGGTTCGGGAGGTCCTGCCTGATTACGATTATGTAAGCTTGGAAGACCCGAAGGGCTTCCTTCAGCGTCATCGCCGCCGGGCCATTTTCGATGAGATTCAAGGTGCCCCCCAATTGTTGAGTTACATCCAGGGGATCGTGGATGATGATCGAACCAATGGGCAATTCGTGCTCACCGGACCGCATCAGTTGCGGCTGCGGGAAGCGGTTTCCCCGTCCCTCGCATTGGTTGTCCATTCTCGAAGCTTCCTTTGTGGTGTTTAAGCTGCCGCCCTTTTTCGAGAACTTTGGAAAACACGTCACCAAGTCTCCCAAATATTATTTTGTGGAACCGGGGCTCATTTCTTACTTGTTGAACATTGAAAAGCCGGAGCAGGTGACCCGGGATCCCCTCGTGGCAGCCTTTTTGAAAACCTTGTCGTCATCGAAGCCATGAAGGCGCGGTATCACCGGGGATTGTCCCCGGGCCTTTATTTCTTTCGGGACAGCCATGGAAATGAGGTTGATTTGTCGCACAAATCCGGAAGTGATTTGACGGCTTTGGAAATCAAGGCGAGCTCGACCTATCATGCCGCTTTCAAGAAGGGGGTTGCTCCATTTCTCCGCCAAAAACCTCCCGGTAAATCGGATCCTCCCGGAATGGCGATCGGGCCGGGTTTCGGCGTTTGAACATCAGGTGCTGCGGTGAAGGGTGCGGGTGCACCCAGGCTCAGCGGGACGCTTCGCCCTACCTCCCGGGGGACGGGGGAAGGTGGCGCGAACCGTCCCGGTGAGCGGTTTCAGACATCCGGCTTCGGCCCGACCACCGGCTCAGCGAGACGATTCGCCCTACCGCCGGGGGGGGAAGGTAGCGCGAACCGTCCCGGTGAGCGTCCCCAGGCAACCGAGATTCAGAGAGCGCATTTCTCAATTCGCTTCTCTACAGCGCCCCCTCCAGGCGGAACACATGGGCGGCATGGTCGGTGAGGGCCAGCTCGTTTGGATCGAAAGTCGGCAGGGTGTTTTCTTTCCGGGTGAAGTAGAGTTTCTTGACGGCATACCCCGGTTCCGGGTGCACCGTCAGCTTGAGGATAAAGTCCCCGCCCAGATATTGTTGTCCCTCGGGTTTGTAATCCCGTCGGCCTTCGGACCACTGCTCGGCGCGTGCCCTCAGAACCGCATTCTCAACATCAGATTCTTCAACTCCTGTTCGCAGCGCAGACGAAGATGAGCCTTGGAAACCTCCATCCCCTGGAACAGGTCCGTTCCGTAGAGCAATTTGTGATGATGCTTGATCTGGAGAAACTTGATTGGAAACACGTCCGCAGAACCCTTGATGTCCGTCTCACTCACCACCATTGGCACAAGACCGATCTTCTTTCCCGCCGCCTTGACGGGTTTCATGATCTTGTCGAGGTCCGCAAGACGGACCTGCCTCAGGACCACCATCACATTCACCCCATCCAAACGACTCCGGTTGACGTCTCGACAGAGGACATCGCCATAGACCATCAGCGCCACCAGTTCCGGGCCAAGAGCGGTTTCCATTTCGTCACGAAACCGGTCAAGACCGGCCTGGATTTCTGCGGGCAACGTGTTCGCCGTCGCCGCCGGTTCCGCCATGAGGATTGAGCCCTCGTCCAAATGATGTTGGTTGTCTTCCTGCTTTTTGATGATGTGGAGTCTGTCCATCATCCGATATGATGGGAAGCCTTTATTTCTGGGTGCGAAGGGCTGGTCCGTGGGCGGCAGAGAAAGTCGTCGAAAATCCGCGCGCGAGGCCAGCAAATGAAACCCGTGGTCCCGCTGTCGCAGGAGTGAGACACGGTATTCAACGGACGAAGTCCTGCTCCATCCGATCAGGGGACGATCCCCATCATCCATCCTCATCGACGCAGGGTTTTGCGATGCCCACCCGGCTCCCAGCGCTCCTCCAGTCAGAATTGCCCCATTCCCGAGTGACAACCTTTTGTTGCACCTGCAACAAAAGGTTGTCACTCGGAAGGCTTTTGGTCGTGGTGGCGGGGGTGACTTTCGGTCGTCATCAGCCGGAACCGGATGCAGGTTTTAGTTTCGGGAGGAAGCTGTTGGCTTCGGGTGAGGGTGCCAGCTTCATTGCGCGATGGAAGGAGCGAGGTCGGGGTTGGTCGACCGACTCGCGCTCTGGGCGGGAGGCCCGGTCCTTCCATTTGGAGCGGTGCCTGACGAGTGTCCGGAAAGGGAGAGGCGGTCGTTGCGGGCAGGGTGGGAATTGAGGTGCTCCATCCAGAATTGATCGAGGCGTGCACTGACATGGATACAGCGTAATGCCAGCACTTTTTCGGCACCAGGTTTTCCCCAGAACATGCCCGTCTGTTTGCATAGTGCTCCGATGACGGTCTTGCATCCGGCCTGGACAACGCGCGGGTCTGCGGGCAAATGGAATCATTTGATGCGACGTCACAGCAGGATTGGAATTCTCTTGAGGGATTTTTCCATGACCGCTACGGTCCCGTTCAGCATCATGTGTAGCCGGTTAAAAGTTTTCTTGCTCCTTCCCTGGCTTGCTCTTGCCCGGGGCAGCGAGCCTGCCATGCAAATCGATGCGGCGCGTGGGTTCGTTCAGTCTTACTGCTCCGGATGCCACAACGACAAGAAGCAAAAAGGCAGGACAAACCTGACTCCGTTTCTTCGCAACGACACCGTTGAACAGAGTCTGCTGCTATCGGCCTACGACCAGTTGAAGCTGGGGGAAATGCCGCCGGAAGAGGAGGAACAGCCCTCAAGGAGTGATCGCGCACGGATGATCGCATTCCTGAGTGGAGCTCTCAGTGCCAGCGGATCCAGGACCCTTGATAAGGCGTCCCTGCCGGGATACGGCAATTACGTGAATCACGAAGACCTCTTCGAAGCCGAACTCACGGACGATGGGCCGGAAAGCCTCCCGCCGCAGCGCCTGTGGCGCTACAGTCCGGAAAGTTTCTCCGAACGGGTCAATCGGATCGCAGGTCATGAGGTGATCAAGTTTGTTCCAGTGGCGACCTTTCCCGTCCCTCAGACCGGCCTGAAGCACCCGGCCTTTCCGTACAAGGGCCCGGCTCATGCCTTGAAGGATTATTCCAACATTCATGACTTTGGCCTGACGGAAACCGAACTTCTCATCAAGCTCGCCGAAGAGTTGGCGGCCGCACAACTCTCCTCCGGTTCGCTTCGGGTCTGGCAAAGCCTTCCCCTGGGTGATGCCAAATGGACGGGGCTGCTCGGTGAGCAGTTTCAGAAACTCTATAGCCGGACACCGACGGATACGGACCTCCGGCAGTTGCTCGCGCTGCAGGAGAAAGTCGCGGCGGACGCCGGCATCCAAACCGCCAATCAAACGATGATTGCGGCGACCTACCTGCGTCCCGAAACCCTGTTCCGGTTCGAAGTCGGAGGTGCGGTGCCTGCGGGGGGCGGGCACGTGAACCTCGCGCCCATTGAATACGCCTACGCGGTGGGGTTGGCCCTCAACCGGACCGGGCCTGCACCGCAGTGGGTGGAAGCTCTCCTGGAATACGAGAAGAAGGATCGGAAGGATTTGAAGGGGGGGATCCGCCCGTGGTTGGACGACAAGGATGCCCATCAGCGGATCATGCGTTTCATGGCCGAGTATTTTGAATATGGACAGGCCGCCTTCGTTTTTAAAGACGAGATTCATCATCGGCGCTATCGACCTGAATGGTTGATTGAAGACGCGGACAAGTTTGTCTCCCGCATAGTCGAACGGGACCGAAATGTCGTGAGAGAGCTGCTCACCTCAACCGAATTCAGTGTCAGGGGAGCGTTCAACAATGCGAACGCCGCGAAATGGCATCAGGATGAATCCAACGGACATCGCTTTTATCACACATGCTACAACCTCGAGCAGGACGAACTCGGCAAAGACCCGGAGTGGCATGACTTCGAAGGGGAACGCGCCGGAATCCTGACCCATCCGGCCTGGCTGATTGCCTTTTCGGATAACACCAAGAATCACGCCATCCAGAGGGGACGATGGATTCAAACAAAGCTCCTGGGTGGTGTGATCCCCGACACCCCGGTCGAGGTGGATGCAAGATTTCCGGAAGGTCCCGCGCTCACGTTGCGGGAAAAAATGAAAGTGGTGCGCAAGGAGGAATGCTGGAAATGCCACCGGCGAATGGATCCTCTGGGACTACCTTTGGAGCAGTTTGACCTCTGGGGCAGGCATCGAACCGAGGAGCTGGAACGTCCGGTGGTCACGACCGGCGAGTTTGACGGACAGGCCGTTGCCGATCCGTTCGAGATGATGCATCGGCTCGCGGATTCAAAAAGGGTGCATCAGGTATTCCTGCGGCACGTGTTTCGATTTTTTTGCGGGCGCAATGAAACCCTTGGAGATGCCAGAAGCCTGCGTGCCATGGAACGGGCTTATCACCAGGACCAGGGAAGCCTGAAAGCGGCGATTCTGGAACTGCTTGTTTCCGACTCCTTCACCCAACGCTCCCGTCCAATCCCGAAGAATCAGGATCCTTGTCCATGAAAAAGAGCACCAGACAATGGTCTGCCACACCCGATTCCCGACTCTACAGCCGCGGCGAGTTCCTGCGGGGCCTCAGCCTGTCCGTCGCGGGTTCGGTTTTGATTGGCCCGTTGCTGCGGAAGCTGCATGCCGAGGTCGAAGGGCATGTACAACCGGCTCGTTTTCTCTTTGTTCTCGAAGGGAACGGCTGTCCGCCCAACCAGATTCATCCCACCCACCTGAACCTTCAGCCCATGGGCAAACGGGAGCGGACGGTGGAGGAGCGGTTTGGAGCGGGAGATCTGCCGCGGGCTTTGCAGCCGGTTTCCAAGCATGTGGATCGGATGCTGATCCTTCAGGGGATCTCGGGGCGCATCGCCGGTGCCGGACACTCGACCTACTACGGTGCCCTGGGCTGTTACAACACACGGGACGCCAAGCATATCCCGGGACCCACCGTCGATTGCGCACTGGGAATTCGAGGTCCGGGGTTGTTTGAGAACATCGTTCTCGGGATTTCGCAAAGAACGAATCTCGACATCACCTTCAATTGCTCGGCCTCGGCCGCCGAAACTCCGGTTGCAACCATCCTGAACCCGCAGGTTGCCTACAAACGCATGTTCGCAGCAATTGGAGACCGGAAGGGTCTCGCGGTTCAATCGCACCTGCTGGATTATGTCAAAGACGACATCCGCGCGGTGCGGAGGCGGCTCGGTTCGGTGGAGAAGGAGAAGCTGGACCGCTACCTGTCAGCCTACGAACAGATCGGTCAGCGCCACTCGGCCATTGCCGGTCTGGATCCCGATGTCAGGCATCGGATCAAGCCGATGACGGAGAAATACCTTTCCGGCAATCCGGTCGACCGTTTGGAGTGTCATTTCGAAATGGCCACCAATGCCCTCGTCACGGGCCTCACCAACGTTGCCACCATCGCTTCAGGTGTGGGGCATCAGGATTTTTCGATTGTTTTCGACAAACTCGGGGTCGGGATGGAGAAACACGCCATCGGCCACGCCCTGTACAACAACGAATCGGTGGCGTTGGATGCCTCGCAGAAGATTCGCGCCTTCCACTTTGAACAGATTGCCCGGACATTGGAGAAACTGCAAAACATTCCGGAAGGTTCCGGGACGATGTTGGACAACACGGTCATTGTTTATCTGAGTGACAACGCCAACGAACATCACACCAGCTGCCTGGAATGGCCCTATGTCATGCTCGGGGGAAATCCCCGTTTGAAACTGGGGGGGCGCTGCATCACCTACGCCGATTTCGACAACAAGGGCCATCGTACGATCAACGCGATCCACAACACCCTGCTTCATGCGGCGGGACATCCTGTGAACGATTTCGGGTTCAGGGTTCCCGGGTTGGATTATGGCGTTCAGGAAGGCCCGCTCAGCGAGGTGCTGGCATGATGCGTCACTGCGCGGCCAGTTTGCTGACCTGGTTCATGTTATACGGGGCGGTGGCAGCGGCCGATGAAAATCCCCCGGTGCTGCGTGGCGGTGTCATGGCGCGCGAATTCTCGGAGGAGGGAAGGCTCTACGTCGATGATGACGCATTGATTCACTTCAGAACGGATCAGCGTCTGTACTACTTTTCCCACATGTATTACATCCGGAACGCGCTTGAAGCCGCCGGCGTGGTGCGTGACGGGAAAATCACTTGCGAGCAACTCCTGCGCATCACCGGCAACTATTCGAAGGCGCAGTACGTCTATAATTTTTTGGAGGAAGCCCCGCTCCGGGGCAGTCAGATCATGTGGATCGACCGGGTGGAGAAGGTCGACCCTCCGTCCCAAGGGCGAGGCACCCCGGTGCCACTGTTCGATGGCAAAAGCCTGGAAGGATGGTCGGTTCTCCCAATGCCCGCTCCGGGTGCCCCTTCGGCCTGGCAGGTCAAAGACAATGTTCTTTCGGGTTCGGCGGCCCCCGTTGGGGGAACAGGACTATTGCTCAGCGGGGCTTCGTTTACGGACTTTGAACTCAGTTTTGAATACCGTTCCTCCTGGCGGACTTCCGCAAGTCTGCTGCTTCGCGCCGACGAAAACGGGGAGGGGATCGCCCTGGGTATGGATCACATCGACGGGGGCACGATCGGATTTCCAAAAGCAGACGGTGCGGCCTCCCGACCGTTCAAACTCCATGAAACCCGCGAGGAACGTGGTGTTGGGGCGGCGGCCCACCATCACCTCCAATATGAAGGCCGCTTCAACTACGATGCGATCGCCCGCGACAATTTGATCCAATGCTGCAAGCTGGGCGAGTTTCTGACTGAATGGGACAGCGCGTTCTGGAATGTGGTGAGGATTCGATGCAGCGGTCCCAATCCGGAAATTACCGTCTGGATCAACGGATTTCAGGTAAACCGATTCCATGCGAACGAGGTGAAGATGTCCGATCCAAATCCGGCACACATGGGTGCGATGGAACATTTTGTTATGCACCCCGCGGGACGCATCGGTTTTGCGGTGCATTCCACGCAGGAGGAGGCCCCCGGTTTTCTGCTGCGCGAAATTCGTGTCAAGGCGCTCAAGTGAGTGGGGCATCCAATCGTGTCTCCAGGGTTAAACAGGTGCCTTCGTTCGCTGTTGTTGGTGGAAGGATATTGGGTGATTTTCATACTAAGCCCTAACTCAAAGCTGAAAGATCATGGCCTCGACAAAGAAAGCTCTGAAGGAACGGATCGACTACCACAAAGATGGTAGCGTGCGGGCGAAAGGGATGACGACCGACACGGGCATCCTGACCGGATACTGGGAGTGGTTTAGAAAAGACGGAACAAAGCTTCGTTCGGGACATCTCGAAAACGGCGAGCAAGTCGGAGAATGGATAACCTACGACAAGTTGGGGCAGAAGTATAAAGTGTCCCATTTCAAGCCGAAGGCAAAGTGACATGTTGAACAAACCTTTTCCTGGCAGCGCCGGGATCGGGTCTCTTTGGCACGCAACCGCATCCGTGTCCCGAACCCCGCCGTGTGGGGCTTGCTACGGGAAATCCATGGGCTGGCCTGAGTGCGCATCTGAAAAGTAGGTGCCGACGTAAGAAGGTCCATTTCTTCAACTGCCAAACCGGGCCATTTCCAAGCATTTGGAGCCTCGTTACCCCGGCGCCTACGATTGGAATAGAGTTTTCAGGCAGGCTCTGAGTGCCGGGGCATCCTTGTTACAGCGGGCTTGAGCTGCGGCCCGAACGGGTGGGGGATCAGGTTGCAGTCGCCTTGGCGGTTGCGGCGTCCTGCAGCAGGTGACCGCGGAGTTTTGCGAGGGCGGCGGACCGGTGGCTGATCTGGTTCTTGGTTTCAGCGCCCAGTTCGGCGAAGCTTCGATCGTATCCGGAGGGGGTGAACAGGGGGTCGTAGCCGAAGCCGCCGCCGCCGCTCGGCGTTGTGGTGATCGTTCCTTCGCAGACTCCGTCAAACACCCTGGCTTCGGGTTGAGCTGTCGCGGTGCCCGGGCCGGGGATGGTTGCCAGTGCGAGCACGCACCGGAAGCGGGCGCTGCGGCGGTCGGTCGGCACCGGTTCCAGGAGACGCAGGAGTTTGGCGTTGTTTTCCTCGTCCGACGAGTTTCCCGGGGCGCCCGAGTCGAGCGCGGCGAAGCGTGCGGAATGAATGCCGGGAGCCCCGTTCAAGGCGTCCACTTCCAGGCCCGAATCGTCGGCGAGGATCAGTCCGGAGGATTCGCCCTGGGCGGAGGCCTGCGGACTGGAAACCGGGGGCGGTGTCCATCCGATCTCCGTGATCCAGCGCGCGAGTTCCACCGCTTTTTTTCGCGCATTACCGGCGAATGAATCGGCGTCTTCGATGACCTCCGGGGGCGAGGGCAAATCCCGAAGGGACAGGCAGGTGAAGCCGTCCCCGAGGATTGAACGGATTTCCCCGACCTTGTGCAGGTTGCGGGTTGCCAGGATCAGAATGCGTGACATGAGGGGGTGGGATCAGAGACGAAGGAAGATTTTTCGGCGATAGAGAAAATGCACCACGGCGAAGCTCATTGCGGTGATGACCGTCATGACGAGGACGTCGGCGTAGTCGCCGAACCCGGCCTTGATGGGGCCGCCGACCAGGCGGTTGGCCAGCATTTTCAGGTCGACCATGTTGTGGATCAGATAAATGGTGAGCGGGTTGAGCCCGATCCAGACAAACGGGGTGGCCCATTTGCGGAAGCCCCAGATCTCGATCACCTGATAGAACACTGCCAGGAACATGCAGCTGAAGCCGCCGGCGACCAGGACGTAGGAGGAGGTCCAGATTTTTTTGATGATCGGGAACTGAAGGCCCCAGAGGAATCCGAGAAGCACGCCGCCCACACCGGCACCGAACAGGAGCACGGCCTTTTTCTGCTGGCTTGCGGGTGAGTTTCTCAGGAACAGCCCGGTGAACACCCCGAGCAGGCAGGTGCCGATCGCGGGCAGGGTGCTGAGCAGGCCTTCCGGGTCGTGGTCACCATCCCATTTGAAGAACGGGAGGTATGCCTTGTCGACGTAGTTGGCCAGGTTCTGGCCTTCGACGAAGACGCCGGCACCGTAGCCGGGCACGGGCACGAAGGTCATCAGGAGGCAATACCCGATGAGCAGGGAAGCGCATGCCACGATCAGGCCGCGCAGTCGGAAGGTGCAAAAGAGCAGGCCGGTGAACAGGTAACAGAGTCCTATTCGTTGGAGCACACCCATCAGGCGAATATGATCAAAACCTTCGGTGAACCCGCCGTAGTAGAAGATTCCAATCAAATACAGGATGATCCCGCGCGTGATCACGCGGCGATACGCGGTGGCACGTCCGTGAGTCTCGAGGATCCGGGTGAGCGAGAATACCAGGGACACCCCAACGATGAAAACGAAGAGGGGAAAAATCAGGTCGTAGAACCCGACGCCGATCCAGTCCTTGTGGGTCAGTTGATCGGTCAGGAGGTTGACGGCCGGCGAATGGTTGACCTTGTGCATGGCGTGCACGATTTCTTCCGCACCAACGATCCAGAACATGTCGAATCCGCGCAGGGCGTCGAGTGACAACAGGCGTGGATGGGAGGCGGCGGCTTTGGGGGCGACCGCGGCATGATCAGAGGACGGAAGTGTGTCGCTCGGGCTGTTTGGCATGGGGCAGAGGATTGCAGGAGACCGTGCCGGATGTCAATCCGGTGCCTTGGAGCGATGCGGGCGCGAATCGGGTTTGTTTTAAGTTCTGGAACGGCTCGGAGGGCGAGGGTAGGCTGCCGCCATGACTCCAAACGCAGGAATCTTCGAATGAACGAGGGCACGCGAAGGCGAATCGGTGCCTGTCTGAGGTGGGGGCCGCTGCTCTTGATCGGGATGGGTGCGGTGGGATACATCCTGGTTTCGTGGGGACGGGACGATCTGTCGCGACAGCATCAGAACATTGAGACGGCCAAGGCGGTGTTGATCGGATCGGTGGTGGGGTTCCTTTGGGTTGTTGGCATGGCCTGGAAACGGCCCAGGCTGCGATGGGGGTTGCTGCTTGGCGCGGTGGGGGCCATCGGGATCGGAACGTTGTCGTTCCGGATCAAGGGGGTGACCGGGGATCTGGTTCCCATTCTGGAATGGCGTTGGAGGAGCACTGCGGTCGAGTCCATCCAGTCGAGTGCCCCGGC
>JAIPJX010000120.1 GCA_021733945.1 Verrucomicrobiota bacterium
GTCCAAAAGCGGCAGAGGACTGCCGCACTCCACGACGCTATCGCGAACCTGGCAAAGACCCGAGCATCCCCATTGGGGGGGGGGTACCTCATGAGGTAGTGTGCCTCGCGCTGCGAGGCACTGTCGGTCGCAGCGCGACCGACTCCACCTACTCCACCCAACAAGCTTCATTCAGGGAGGGGATTCATCCCTTCGCCAGATCTTGGACTGCACCAGAGCGCAGCGCCGACGCCGCTTTGCGCAGGTTCCACCGCGCACCGTGCGCACTGCAAATCGCCGCCAGATCGATTGTTAAAAAAACCCTTTAAAATCCCCGGAGTTTCCTTCACCATCCGCGTTCACTTTTGGATTCAACACGAGTCCGACAGAATCGGCATTCAATGAAACGAACACATCATTGCAGCGAGTTGCGCACGGAACATGCGGGACAAACGGTCACCCTATCGGGGTGGGTCCATTCCCGACGCGACTTGGGCGGCTTAATTTTTATCGACATCCGGGATCGCGAAGGCAGGACCCAGACGGTGTTTGATCCCTCGGATCTTCCCCCCGAAACCTTCGAGCGAGCCTCCACCCTTCGAAGCGAAGCGGTCGTTTCGGTGTCCGGAAAGGTCCGCAAACGACCCGATGGCACCGACAATTTGAAGATCGCCTCGGGCCAGGTCGAGGTCATGGTGACCAATCTGGAAGTCCTCAACCAGGCCGAGGTGCTCCCCTTCCCCGTGGATGACCCCGAGGTCACCGCGAAGGTCAACGAAGAGCTCCGGCTCCAGCACCGTTACCTGGACCTGCGACGCCCCGAAATGGTCCGCAACCTACGGCTCCGGAGCAAGGTGGCGACCGCCACCCGGGTCTATTTTGACGAACAGGGATTTCTTGAAGTCGAGACTCCCCTGCTGTTCAAATCGACTCCCGAGGGAGCGCGTGAATTCCTGGTGCCCAGCCGCGTGCATCCCGGCCAGTTCTACGCACTGCCCCAGTCGCCCCAGCAGTTTAAACAGATTTTGATGGTGGCGGGTGTCGAACGTTATTTTCAACTCGCCAAATGTTTCCGCGACGAGGACCTGCGGGCCGACCGCCAGCCGGAGTTCACCCAGGTAGACGTCGAAATGTCGTTCATTGAGCGCCAGGACATCTACGACCTGATCGAAGGCCTGCTCAAACGCATCTGGAAAACCGCGCTCGACATCGACCTGCCCACCCCGTTCCAACGCCTCTCTTTTGAGGAAGCTCTGAACCGTTTCGGAATCGACAAACCGGACACCCGGCTGGGCATGGAGCTCGTCGATTTCACCGAGGAATTCAGGGCCAGCAAGTTCAAGGTCTTCAGCGGTGCCGTTGCCAATGGCGGCCACGTCAAGGCGCTCAATGCCAGAGGGCTCGCCGACGCCACCCAGGGCCAGATCGAGGCCATGACCGAATGCGCCAAGAGTTTCGGGGCCAAGGGACTCGCGTTCATCAAGGTCGAAGGCGGCGAGTGGAAATCTCCCATCGTGAAGTTCTTCACCGAGGAGGAAAAAGCCGCCCTCACCAAAAAACTGGATATTCAGGAGGGCGACCTGATCCTGTTTGCGGCGGACGAATGGCTGGCCGCCTGCGAGATTCTGGGTCGGATCCGGCTGTACTGCGCCGATGTGCTCCAGGCTCAAGGCAAACTGGTCATCCCGAAGGACCGTTTCGATTTCCTCTGGGTGGTCGATTTCCCGCTGCTCAGTTTCGACAAGGAACAGAACCGGTGGTACTCCAGCCATCATCCGTTCACCGCCCCCGTGGCGGAGGACATCCCGCTCCTGACCACCGACCCGCGAAAAGTCCGGGGACAGCACTACGATGTGGTGGTCAACGGCGTGGAACTGGGAGGTGGGTCCATCCGTATCCATCAACCCGACGTGCAGAAGACCGTGTTCGAACAGGTCCTGCAGATACCGCCCGACCTGGTTCAGGCGCGGTTCGGATACATGCTGGAGGCATTTCGATACGGCTGCCCGCCTCACGGCGGGATCGCCCTGGGTTTCGATCGCCTGCTGGCCACGCTCTGCGGCACCTCCAGCATTCGCGATGTGATCGCGTTTCCGAAAACGGCCAAGGGGGCCGACCTGATGACCGACTCACCCGCGCCGGTGGAACCCAAACAACTGAGGGACCTGCACATCGATTTGAAGGTTCCCAAAAAAGAACCCCAGGGTTAGGCTCTTCCAGTATGGCACGCACAAGGATCAAGGAAGCGCTTGCGAATGAATCCGCCGGCGTTTCCATCCAAGTTCAGGGCTGGATCCGGACACGCCGCGATTCGAAGGGATTTTCCTTCCTGGCGGTCAACGACGGTTCCTGCCTCAAAAACCTGCAGGTAATCCTTGACGCCACCCATCCCGACTATTCCAAAATCGAGCAGCTCACCACAGGAGCTTCAGTCTCGATCGAAGGCGTCCTCACCCCATCCCAGGGCAAGGAACAAAAATGGGAACTGCTCGCCTCCCGGCTGGATGTGCTCGGCATCGCGGACCACTCGTACCCGCTCCAGAAAAAAGGGCATTCGCCGGAATACCTGAGGGAGATCGCCCACCTGCGGCCACGGTCCAACCTCTTTGGCTGCCTGTTCCGTGTACGCAGCCGTCTCGCATACGCTATCCATACGTTCTTCCAGGAACGGGGGTTCTTCTACATCCACACCCCGATCATCACATCAAGCGACTGCGAAGGTGCGGGCGAGATGTTTCGCGTCACCACGCTCGGACCCGAGGCCGCCGCTGCAAACCCGGGCAAGACCGATCCGAACCAGGATTTTTTCGGCAAACCAACCTTCCTCACGGTAAGCGGACAGCTTGAGGCGGAGATTTTTGCGTGCGCCTTGTCCAACGTTTACACCTTCGGCCCCACCTTTCGCGCCGAGAACTCGAACACGTCCAGACACGCCAGCGAGTTTTGGATGATCGAACCGGAGATGGCCTTCTGCGATCTGGGTGGAGACATGGATCTGGCCGAGGAATTCATCAAATACCTGATCCGCGATTTCCTCAATGTCTGCCAGGAAGAACTGGGCCTGTTCACCCAGTTCGTTGACAAGGACCTCCAGACCCGGCTCGAGTTTGTGCTCAACCGCGAGTTCAAGCGGATTCCCTATGCCGAGGCGGTCGACATCCTTCTGCGATCCAAAAAAACGTTCGAGTTCCCCATCCTCCACGGGGCCAACCTCCAGTCGGAGCACGAACGGTTTCTCACGGAGGAACATTTTAAATGCCCGGTCACCGTCTTCGACTACCCGAAGGAGATCAAACCGTTCTACATGCGTGCCAATGACGACGGCAAAACCGCCGCCGCCATGGATGTACTCGTGCCCCGGATCGGCGAGATCGTGGGGGGCAGTCAACGCGAGGAACGCCTGGACCTGCTGGAGGGCGCGATGAAACATCACGGACTGAACCTCGAGAATTACTGGTGGTATCTCGATCTCCGCCGGTACGGGTCGGTGCCGCACAGCGGCTTCGGGCTCGGCTTTGAGCGAATGCTCATGTTCATCACCGGGGTGGCCAACATCCGGGACATCATTCCTTTTCCAAGAACCCCGGGCCACGCGGAGTTTTAACATCTGGCCGATGCCCACGCCATTCCCATCGGCCCAGTCACCCGCCCCGATCCGGAATCAACGCGGCTTCCGAAACTTTCGAATCACTTCGATCAGCTCCTTGATTTCTTCCTCAGAGACTTTGTCCGCAAACGGGGGCATCTTTTGCAGGCCATCCGCCCCCTTCTTCCCCTCCCGGATCTGCCTGGCAATTTCTTCGTCACCAATGGTGCTCTGCGAAAAATCCTTGACCCCCAGGACACGGGCCACCGGTGTTTTGGCCCGACCATCCTTGCCATGACAGGGAGCACAGTGTTTGTTGAAAACCTTAACGCCGGATGCCGGAGAGGCGCTGCGCCCCGGACCGACGCCCGCTCCCAGCCACGCACAGACCAACACATGCCAACAGAATTTAATGGATCGCTTTTGCATTCCTACAATGATTCAACTCGAACTCCGGCCCCCTCAAACGCACACCTCGTTTCTCAGAGCTCGCCAACTCTCGAAAGCTTGAACTCGAACGTCAAGCCTGATATGCATGTTAGGCTGAAGATCGGCCCTGTCCTGATCCCCACATTCGCGATGCCTCGGAGCATCGCCTTCTGGATGCACTTCGTCCGGTCCGCCCTCATCCTCCTGGGAACCACGGTGGCTTCGGCGGAAAACTGGCCCTGCTGGAGAGGCCCGCAGCACAACGGAATCTCCCAGGAAACCGGATGGAATGCTTCGTGGCCCGAGGCGGGGCCGCCAATCGCCTGGCGCGCATCGGTGGGAATCGGATTCTCTTCCGTGGTGGTCAGCGACAACCGGCTCTACACGATGGGAAACGAGGACAATCAGGACACCGTGCGCTGCCTCGATGCCACCACCGGTGCCACACTCTGGAGTCATTCCTACGAAGCGGATCTGGGAGATAAATTCTTCGAGGGAGGCCCAACCTCCACCCCGACGCTTCACGGGGATTCCGTGTTCACTCTCAGCCGGTGGGGTCACCTCACCCGGCTCAATCGTATCACCGGCCAGGTCCGCTGGTCCACGAATGTCGCCCAGGAAACCGGGACACGCATCCCCGGCTGGGGCTTCGCGGGTTCGCCCCGGATTCACGATCAGAAACTTTTGCTCAACGTCGGAGAATCAGGCATGGCCATCGATCCCGCAACCGGATCCATCCTGTGGAAATCCGCCAACCGCGATGCCGGTTACTCGACCCCGGTCACTTTCAAACTGCAGGACCGCTGGGTCATGGCGCTCGGGTCCGGCAAATCGTTCCTCGCCGTCGATGTGGAAACAGGCACGGAACTGTGGCAACAGCGCTGGCTCACCCGCTACGGCGTCAACTCCGCGGATCCCATCGTCGCAGGCAACCAAATGTTCATCTCCTCGGGTTATGGCAAGGGAGCCGCGCTGCTGGAAATGAACGCCTCCGGGGTGAATGTCGTGTGGCAGAACCGCGACATGCGCAATCAACTCAACTCCTGCGTGCTTCTGGATGGCCACCTCTTTGGGTTCGACGGCGATGCCGGGGTAAGCTCCTCGCTCCGCTGTCTTTCCTGGAAAACCGGCGAGGTGCTCTGGACCGATGAATCCATCGCAACCGGCGGTCTCATGGCTGCCGGAAACAGGCTCATCGTACTGAGCGATCAGGGTGAACTGATCGTGGCCGAAGCGTCCCGCGAACACTTTCTACCCCTCGCGCGCGCCCGGGTGCTCCAGGGAAAATGTTGGACCACCCCGACCCTCGCCAACGGACGGATCTATTGCCGAAACGCAGTTGGCGACCTCGTCTGCGTGGATGTGCGGCCCACCGCGCCTGCCTCCAGCCAGGTCGACCAGACACCCTAATCCAATCGCCCCAACTGAAATGAAACTCACCCGACGTCAATTCCTCTCCACCTCGACCGCCGCCGGCTTCGCGCTCACAGGCCTTCCGCTCCGTGCCGCCGCCGCCACCTCCCAATACCGCACCGCACTGATCGGGTCCGGATGGTGGGGAATGAACATCCTACGCGAAGCTCTCGCCGCCCGAAGATCCAGGGTGGTCGGCCTCTGCGATGTGTCGGCGGACATCCTGGAAACTTCCGCCGATGAGGTCCGGGATCTGTCCGGCGACTCGCCGAAAACCTACCTCGACTACCGGGAACTGCTCGAAAAGGAAAAACCCGAAATCGTCATCGTCGCAACCCCAGATCACTGGCACGCGTTGAACACCATCGCCGCCATCCGCTCCGGAGCGCATGTCTATGTCGAGAAACCGACCGGCCACACCGTCGAGGAAAGCAGGGCCATGCACGCCGTCGCCCGCCACTCCGAAAGCGTCGTGCAGGTGGGGTTGCACCGCCGGATCGGCCCTCATCATGTTTCCGGAATGAAGTTCCTCAAGGACGGCCGAGCCGGGGACATCGGCATGGTTCGCATGTTTGCGCACAGTTCCGGCGGAGCGGAGCTTCCGGCACCCAACAGCGAGGTGCCCGAGGGTCTGGACTGGAACATGTATTGCGGACCGGCACCGATGCGCCCCTTCAATTCCAGGATCCACCCGGGCGGCTGGCGCAACTTCCTGGATTTCGCAAACGGCACCCTCGGCGACTGGGGGGTTCACTGGCTGGATCAGGTGCTTTGCTGGACCGACGAAAAATACCCGGACCGGGTTTACTCGACAGGCGGCAGACCGATTCGCGGGGAACCGGTGCTGAACGAACGCGAACAAACAACCGATGCTCCGGACTCGCAGGTGGCCGTCTACCGGTTCAAGTCCTTCACAGCCACCTGGGAACACCGACGCTTCGCAGGGAACAACGCCGAGAAAACCCGGATTGGCTGCTATTTTTACGGCACCAAGGGCACCTTCCACATGGGCTGGCGCGACGGTTGGACGTTTTATCCCTCCAACGAACGGGAGTCCGTGGTACATGAAGCGTCCCAACTCCAGGAACCCGACGGCCACAACATGCAGTTGCTCTGGAACGATTTCCTGACCGCCATCGAAAAACGCAAACGACCCATGGCCGACATCGAAGTCGGCCACCGGGCCACCACGCTGAGCCTGCTGGGGATGCTCTCCCTGAAACTGGGCCGCAGCCTCAACTGGGACGGTGCCACCGAACAAATCATCGGGGATCCGGAAGCCACCGCCCTGCTCCGGCGCGATTACCGGGCACCCTGGCACTATCCCACCGCCTGACCACCCAGGATCGCCACCCCCTTCATCGTTGACATTGGGAAAGTGCCAACCTTACCGTTTGCCCCATCACGACGCGGGTCCGATCGGTCCTGACGCCGATCTCACACACGCGCCGAAACCCGCAACCGACAGGATCAAACCGTGGAAAAAAAGACTTTTGGAAAAACGGCCGACGGCCAGACCGTCGACTTATTCACCCTCACCAACTCCGACGGTCTGGTTGCCAGGATTACTTCCTACGGCGCCCTGTTGACCGAACTCCAGGTGCCCGACCGGAATGGGTCGCTCACGGACATCGTGCTCGGGTTCGACAATTTGGAGGATTACCTCAAGGGACATCCCCATTTCGGCTGCACCACCGGCCGGTTCGCCAACCGGATTGCCGGAGGCAAATTCTCCCTCGACGGCAAATCCTATTCCCTGGCAATCAACAACGGACCCAATCACCTGCACGGCGGCCCCCAGGGAATCGACAAACGCGTCTGGAAAACCTCCGCAGAGTCCAACGGGGAATCCGTGGTGTTCGAATACCACAGCCCGGACGGCGAAGAGGGTTACCCCGGGAACCTCGATCTCCGGGTCACCTACACCCTCACGGACGAGAACGAACTCAAAATCGATTACCGGGCGGTCACCGACCAGGCCACCCCGATCAATCTCACCAACCATTCCTATTTCAACCTGGCCGGTGCCGGCGAAGGAACGATTCTCGATCATGAACTCCTGCTCAATGCCCGGTTCTTCACCCCGGTCGACGAAACGAGCATTCCCACCGGCGCGATCCTCCCGGTTCCCGGAACCTTCATGGATTTTACCCGGTCAAAGAAAGTGGGTGCGGACTTCGAACAAATTGAGGGGGATCCCGGCGGATACGACCACAACTTCGTGATCGCAAAAGATTTCCCCGGTCAACTCGCCCTGGCCGCGCGGGTTCACGAACCCAGGAGCGGTCGCACGATGGAAATCCTCACAACGGAACCGGGCGTGCAGCTTTACACCGCAAACTATCTCGACGGTCGGTTCAAAGGCAAGGGTGGACGCGCCTATCCCAAGAACTCGGCGCTCTGTCTCGAGTGCCAACATTTCCCGGACTCGGTGAATCAGCCCCATTTCCCATCAGTCATTCTCAGGCCGGACCACGAATACCGGCAGACCACGATCCATCGTTTCAGCACCCATTAGGGTCCGGTCCATCGCCGCGGAGTTTTAAGTTTCCGCGGTTGCTCCGCGTCGATTCCACAGGCGGCGTCCCTCGATCCACTGCCAGATCAGGAGGCCGGGAACACCCATCGCGATGTCGCGGAACCGACGCACCAGGGAGAGCGCCAGAGCCATCGGTGCCGGAATCCCCAACGCAGCCCCGATCACAATAAATCCGCCCTCCTGAAATCCGAGTGCTCCCGGCACCAGAAACATCACCCCTTTCACGGCCTGGCTCAGGCTCTCGAGGATCACCGCTTCAGCGAAGGTTGCCGGAACACCCAGCACCCAGAGCGCAATCCAGATCTCGCCCGCCCCGACCACCCAGCCGAGCATCGTCCACGCCCCGCTCATCGCCAAATCCCGCTTCCTCTGATAAACAGCACGAACCTCGGTGTCAAAAGCGCTGCCATTCTCCAAAATGCTTTTCCATGCGTCCGACTCCCGAAGCCTGGAGGCGAGTTTGGCCAAAAGCCGGAACATGCCGAACCGCTGGACCGCATAGAAACCACCGAACAAGACCACGGCAATCACAAGACTCCCGGCAATCGGAGCGAGCAATCCCTCCCCTCCCCGACGCGCCGCCAGCAACCCCACCCCCAGAAGCGTGAACGCGGCCTGCGTGAACACACCTACGGTCAACTGCGCAACCACGCTCGCGCCCGCGACAGGTCCGGAAACGCCCCCCAGCATCACCAGGCGCGCCCGCAACACGTCTCCACCAACCTGTGCCGCGGGAAGCAGGTTGTTGACGGATTCTCCAAGCCAGCGCATCCAGAGCAGCTGCCGAAACCGCGGACGCCTTCCGGAAGGAAACAGTTTCCACCAGCCCAGGGTGTCCGCCGTCATCGGGGCCAGGTGAAACGCCGGCACCAGAAGCATGCCCCAGCCCGCTGCGGCAACAAACCCGGCGATCTCGCCCAATCCCTGACGCATCAGAAGAAACGCGAACAGGGCCAACCCGGCGCAGGCCCCAAGAAAAAGCGCGACCTTCAAGCCGACTCCCCCCTGCCGGTGGCCCCCCCTTCCGTTGCGGGATAAGGCAACGAAATCGGGTCCGTGTTGGCCTCGGGAAAAAGCCCAACCACGAGCCCCGGGCGCGAGATTGCCCGGGCGGTTGTCATTGCGTCCCGGAAAACAGAAAGCGACGGTCGCGATAAACCGCCCAACCTGCGAAGATCGGCGCGCCAATCGCAGCAGAAATCAGAAGCGGCCACAGACCAAGATCCCCCATCCACGCGATGGGTCCCAGGAGGAACAGGGCATCATCCGGATCGAACCGTCCCACCCCCGTGAAGACGGGTTTGCCATCCCGCTTCGCTCCCTCGATTCTCGTGACAATCCAGTAAATCCCGCCGACCGAGCCGGCAGCGATCAATCCCAGCAGACCGGATCCCCAGCCGATCGATCCAGATCGCAGACCAATCCCGATGCCCAGAAACACAAGACTGCTCGAGACGGCATCACACTTAAAATCATAGGCATGCCCCCCCGGACTGCTGCGTCCACTCAACCGTGCCAACTCCCCATCAGCTCGGTCAATCAAGGCCGAGAACATGAACATCCACCCTCCCAGAACCGTGTAGGTCTGCGACCCCACCGCGAACATCCCCGCCGCCACGATACCCGTGATCAACCTGACCGTGGTGATCTGATTCGGAGTCACCGGCGTATTGACCAGGGGGAGAATCATCCAGCGCGCGAGGGCATGCGCCCAGGTTCGGGGAGGCGGCGGACGGCGATTCGCGCCACCGGCATTGGTTCCGGTGTTCGCCGTTTGCCCGGCGGAATGCCGGGATCGTTTTGTTCGGTGCTTTCGCTGCTGAACCATGCGATCAACCTTTCGCAATCCTCGAAACAGGCGCAAGGGAATTTTCCAGCGCCCCACCCAGACGATGCGTGCTCACACACGATTCACATCCGGTCGCCAATCCGTTCGGACCAAACGCGTTCACCCGCGGAGCGAAAAGCCGGATAACGGTGCGGCAGTGCCGTCAGCTGACACTCCGGTTCGGGGTTCTGATTCACCAAACCCGGGCCGGGCACGAGAGGAACACGGCGCAGGCCTGCTCCCGCTTTCTAAAATCCCTGGCACGATGAGAATTCCATTACAGAATTGTAATGGGGAAACGTGAAACTTTTACCGCGTCCACCGCGTTATATATCTCAGAACGACAGAACGTCATTCAACGAAAACGAGATTATGAGCGCGGCAAAACTTGAAATACAATGGATTGATAAAACCGACGAAACCCGGGTCCCTCTGAACCAGAGTGCCACACCAGCCAGCCCTCCGGTCGCTCGGGATCTTTCTCGCAATCTGACGAAGCCGACCGCCGGCAATCGCTGCCCCCATTGCCAGTCGATCATCTACAGCCGCAAGGCCAGGTTGTGCGGGGTCTGCAGCCAACCCATCCCGAACGAACTCCGGTTTAACGAGGATGAAGCGCGGAGGGTCCAGTCGATTCTCGATACGGAACGAAATCGCCATCGCCAATGGGTCTCCAAGGGACTCCAGGAAACGCTGGCAGTGCTCTGATGGACCAGGCGACCCACCCCCCACACCAGCAACCAGCCCATGGAAACCGGGAGCATCAGAGTCGTCTCGACTCCCGGGATCAACACCCCACGCGGTTGCGACCCGAGCGTTTCACACGGTACAATGCCTCGTCGGCACGTTTCAGCAGGCTCGCGGGGGAATCGCCCGAATGCATCTGGCCGACACCCACCGAAACCGTCACGCTCGGGAGAGCGGCTCCATCCAACTGCACAATCGGCAACCTCTCGACCAGTTTGCGGATGCCCTCGGCGATCACTTCCGCGTTCTCCAGTTCGGTTTCCGGAAGCACCCCCACAAACTCTTCGCCACCATACCGCGCGGCCCCGTCACCCGCACGCAGGGACCGACTGACACAGGAGGCCACGGCATTGATGGCATGATCGCCGGCCAGATGACCATGGGTGTCGTTGTATTGTTTGAAATGATCGATATCCATCATGAGCACGGATAATTTCAGACTCGAGCGATGGGTCTCGAGCATCTCGCTCAGCTTGCTCATCAGCCATCGCCGGTTGTGCAACCCGGTCAATGCATCGATGTTCGAACTCTTTTTGTAGAGCCTTTGCAGCTCCAGACTCTCGTTTAAGGTCTGGCTGTTCGTGCGGACACGGCTCGAGAGCATCAACAGCATGTTCCGCGCAACCGCATGGGATCGATTGATCAACTGCCACAGAACGTCCCGGTTTAGAACCAACACACTCGAAGGCACCGCCGCAATCACAAACGCAGTGGTGTGTTTGTTCTCCAGCACGGAAAGTTCGCCCACGCAGTCTCCCGGCCCCGCCACCGCGATCGGAGACACCCCGTCCTCCTCGATCTGAATCTTCAGTTCCCCTTCCAACACCACAAACAGCGAGTCGTTCTCCTGCGATGGTTTGAGAAGTATCTCCTCCAAAGCCAAGTCCCTGATCTGGCAGCCATCCAAGGCCCATTCAATCGCCTCGGCATTCTCCCCCTGAAACAGCCGGAGTTGCAGGAGATCGGTCGAATTCAGTTTTTCATTTGCCCGCTTCATGATCCTATGTCGGAATGTTATGACCGAATCCCGCCCATCTGTCAGCCCTTGAATCACTTTCGATTCCCGACGGCGTCGGTGAAAACAAGCAGAGAAACATGAACCATAAAGCCTGTCTGAAAACTCTCATTCCGTGGTAGGTGCCGAGGTGACGAGGCTCCAACTGCTCTGGAAACCGCCCGGTTTGGCAGTTGAAGAAGTGAACCTTCCTACGTCGGCTCCCACTTTTCAGCCACGGCGTCGGAAAAACGACCGCGTTTTGAAGTGCGGCGGCAGAGCGCAGAGCCGACGCCGCTTTGGTTTTGCGTGCGAATCTCTCTGGCACTCCCGGAGGTAAAACCACGCCATTTCCATCAGGATCTCAACTAGCTCCACTGCAGGCAGCGAGGAATCCACCACAAGGACATCTCCACGCCTCAACCGAATCCCTGCAGGTTAACTCCTTGCACCCCGTCGGGAGCCGCTTTTTCATCTATCGGCCCGGGGCGATCCTCCAGGTCCCCCCCGGGTTGGACGGGGACGCCAGGGAGGCCTCCGAAAGATTCAGCCCGCTCATGAACCAGACTGCGATCTCCAACGACTCTCTGTTTTGGAACAACAGGTCCGAGTGGTCCCGACCACTGTAATCCCCCGTGGCAACCACGCGCCAATCGGGACTACCCGACGAATCCGGGTTCGGGCGGAGGGCCCGCTTCAACACGGTGCCATTCATCAGCCATATCGCGAGAGAACCATCCGTGTGTTGAAAAACCAGATCCACCTGATCATCCCCGTCAAACTCCCCGGTTGCGGCGATCTTCCAGTTCGGATCTCCCGGACTCGATGGATCCGTCAGGGTTGCCGATAGCAATCGAGTGCCCCGCAAATGCCATATCGCCATCAACCCGCCTGCCTGCTGAAACAAAACGTCCTGATGCCCGTCCCGGTTGAAATCACCTGCACCGACAACCCTCCAATCGCTTGAGCCGGGCCCTTCCGGATCGAGAAGGCTGGCTTTTACCAGTCGCGTCCCGTTCATCAGCCAGACTGCCAGGCGTCCATCGTGATGTTGAAACAGCAGATCCGATTGTCCATCGGCATCAAAGTCCGCCCGTGCCGCCAACTGCCAGTCTTTATCCCCCACTGTTCCCGGGGAAAGCAGCGTCGCCCGATCCATCCTCTTGCCCTTCATCAGCCAGGCAGCCAGTCCCCCTCCAGAATCCTGAAATACGATGTCTGAAGTTCCGTCGCCATCAAGATCCCCGACAACCTTGCGATTCGGTTCCATGACGGTCAAATCAATCGGACTTCCAACAATCTCGCCGACGCTGTTCCCAACAACCACGCTGTAAACTCCGGAGTGGCTTGTCTGCACAGAATTCATTACCAGCTTTGGATCCGTGGCTCCCTGCAAAGGAATCCCGTTCTTTCTCCATTGATAACGAAGGGGCGGACTCCCGGACGCTTCGATTTCCAGGACGACAGAGGATCCACTCGTCAGTGTCTGGGATTCCGATTGCCGCAAAACCGCGGGTGGCGTGCGCACCGTCAACGAAGCGGACGCGCTCGCGGCCGTCCCGATTGAATTGGAAACAAGCACCCGATAATCGCCGACATCTTCATCCGCAACATTCCCAAGGCTCAATTCCGATTTCGTGGCACCGACAAGATCCACCCCATTCTTCCGCCATTGAAACTCCAGCGGCGCGGTGCCCTCCGCCCGCACAGAGAAAGTGGCGGTGCCCCCGGTGGCAGCCACCTGATCCGCGGGATGCGCAAGAATCCGGGGCGTACGGAACTCCTCATCCGTGACGACCAGCATCGCGGTGGAACTTGTCACTCTGCCGAACTCATTACTGATCTCAACCGTATACCCACCCGACTGGGACTTCTTGAGGTTCGCGAGCAACAGCGATGAATTTGTCGCGTTTTCCACGGCGATTCCGTCCTTCATCCACCTGTAACGCAGAGGGGAGGAACCCTGGGCGAGAACGGTGAAAAGGACCGACTGATCGACCAAACGAACCTGCGTCACGGGAGGGATAACAATGCTGGGAGGCGTCGGCGGAAGGGGCACGGTAATACGCAAGAAAGCTGCCGCGCTCGTGACGGTCCCGATGGAATTGTTGACACGAACCGAATATTCACCCGAATGTTCCGCCGTCACGTCACGAAGGATCAACTGCGCCGTCGTTTCACCCTGCAGCACCTGGTTATTCCTGAACCATTGAAAACTCAACGGTGCAGTTCCATCCGCGCTGACACGCAGGGTCACCTGCCCTCCCATGGAAACAGTTTGACTGGTGGGTGCCGATACGATGATCGGCAAGCTCGGGGCGGGTGAGGCGGTGACACTCATTACCGCTCCAAAACTCGTCACACTTCCACGTGAATTGCTGACCACGACCGAATACGTCCCCGCATCGGAGGCCTTCACACTCGCAATCGCGAACGTCGAACTCACAGCCCCCGGAATGATTGAGCCGTTCCGTTGCCACTGAAACCCCAGGGGAAAGGTTCCGGTTGCCCGAACCAAAAAGCTCACGGAACTCCCTTCCAAAGCGTTTTGACCTGCCGGATGGGTCGTTATCGAAGGCGGATCGCCGAGGTCCGGAACCAGAACCGTCAACACCGCGGCACCACTTGTCACGCCACCCTGTGCGTTGCTCACGAAGACCGAATACTGCGCCGAATCACTCAACTGAACACCCGACAATGTCAAAGCAGCCCCGCGCTCTCCCGCAATGGCGCTTCCGTTCTTGCGCCATTGATACTCGAACGGTTGGGTTCCACCCGCCACCACCGAGAACGACACCGTTCCGCCAGCGTTCACCGATTGACTTGCGGGGTGCGAGAGTATGGACGGCGGTTGAACCACTGGCGGGGAGCCCACTTGAATTTTTCCCGACTGCGAAGAAAACCCCGCGACCGCAAAGTTCACCGTCGCCTCCCGTTCCGTCGGGTCATCCCCAAAACTGATGACCGAGCTGCTTCCGTCACCCCCGATCACCTTGAAAGTCGCATCAAAAAGCGAGGATCCATCCGGCAGGGTTTTTCCAGCAAGCGAACTGTCGTCCCAGGACAGGGCCAGTATGCCCTGTGTGACCTGGGTCGTTCCAAAGCTTGAACCGCTCAGGAATTCCACCCCGTAACTTCCGGTGCCTGTGTATTGCAAGACATCCGCATTCCAGAGGAGTGTGAACTGAAAGCTGGTCACACCTGTGAAACTCGAAATCTTTACCGGCACCACCACCGTACCGGCCGGATCCACGGACTGATCCTCGACCTTAAAACCAACGGCACTCACGAGCTGTGTTGTGCACAACACAAATGCCGCCGCTGCGGCTTTAAAACAATTCCTTCGAAAATTCATATCAACAACGCACGCTTCGCCGACTTGGTTCTGATGCACCGACCTGACACAGTTTCACAATTTCTCCCTTTTAACGTCCCCCGGCACAACCTCCTGTTCGATCAGATCAAACCGGACCGGTTCGAAGCGCACCGAAACCTCGCGCACAGCCGGTTCAGTGGATATCCAAACCGCGGCTTGGTTGATTCTTGTCAACGCCCGCAGGTGAACCGTGAAAAGTGCGGTCTCATCGTCCACGCTGACACCGGTTCGATCGGAGACAAACCAGAGAACCTTCAACGCCCCCTGGGAAGTCATCCGAGCACCGAAATTGCCAACCTCCAAACCAGGCAGACTAAAATCACCCACACCGACGAATTCATACAGTGCCGGATCCCACTGAAGCGTGAACTGCAGGCTAGTCACCTCGGAAAATTTCGAAACCGTTACCGGCACGAAAACGTCCAGACCGGTTGCATCCACGCTCTCGTCAACGGGTCGAACACGACCAGCTTTGAAGGCCACCCCGGGCACAGTTTCCCGCAGCAGACTCCGCCGAAAGCTCTCTGACGCGCCCGGGAGTTTCGTCTCCCGGTCATCCCGTGAATCCATTGCCCCCGGCATAGGGCCGGGCAAAACCGATGCCAGCAAAATCAGTCCCGGCTCTTCAACCGGCTTCCAAGAACCATCGACATCACCCAGCTTGATGGCGGAGAAGTCCTGCCCGTTCAGGTCCGACGGAATGCCCGCATACACCCGAAAAGCCGGAGCGTCCCATGGTTGTTCAGGGGCCGGAAATTGGTAAGCCGTTGGCACAAACCTCCATCTCCCAACCGGGAAAGACACGGGCAACGCCAGGATCTCTCGCCAGAGGATGAGGACATCCATCATGGTAATTGACCCGGAACCATTTACATCCGCAGCAAGGAGCTGCTGCGGTGAATCCAAGGCTTTGACACCGAGGATATGCCGTTTCATCAACGCAAGGTCCAGCGAGGTAAGCCCGTGCCAGGATCGTGTTTCGGTTTTCCCGAGAGGAACCACCGAGATCCGGGCAAGACTGCCCAGACCAACGAACTCAAAGGATCCGCTGGCATCCGTGCCCACCTCATCGATCAGATCCCCGACCAAACCAAGAGTCGCGTTGGGCACGG
Organism: Verrucomicrobiota bacterium; assembly: GCA_021733945.1. Classification (GTDB taxonomy): domain Bacteria; phylum Verrucomicrobiota; class Verrucomicrobiia; order Limisphaerales; family SIBE01; genus JAIPJX01. The sequence continues at coordinate 16,004 of JAIPJX010000120.1, forward strand.
ATTGGTTTCCCGAATAGTACGAAATCGTTCCCGAGAGCTTGAGGTTTCCAACCGGAAGCGGTTCCACCGTCACGAGAAATGTGCGTGTTGTCACCCCGTTATCCTCCGCAGTCGCAAGGTTTCCATCGAGTCCCGCATCCATCACACTCACCGTGATGGTCGAGGTTCCGGTTTTCCCACGCACCGGCGCATACGTCAACGACCCGGCAGAATCAGGCGTACGGTAATTCACCACTGGATCAGGTACAATGTCGGGGTCACTCGAAACCGCCAAAACCCGCAATTCCTGAACTTCTCCAGCACCGGCTCCAATGCCTTCGATCGGCAAGGTAACCGGGGCCGCAGTATCAAACACAGGAGGAGGATCCACGATCCCATTCAGAGACGGAGGGTCATTCACGGCGTTGACCGTCACACGAAACGTCTCAGTGACCATTCCGCCGTGCGCATCCGTGACTTTCACCGTCACCGTCGTTGTCCCAAATGCATCCCCCACAGGCCGGATCGTCAGCGTAAGATTCGCCCCGGAACCACCCGACTCAAGGCCGGAGACAGGAACAAGCAAACTGTTCGATGATTCAACCGCTACGCCCAAATCACCCGCCGGTGTTTCGATGTCATCCACCGTAAAAGCAATCACCCCGGTTGTTCCGTCTTCATTGATCGTTTGATCCGCGATTTGCGAGACTGTTGGGAAATCATTCACCGCATTGACCGTCACCGTGAAGGTCCGGCTGACTGACAGATTGTCACCACTGGAATTTAATTCCCCATCCAACCCGGAGTCCACAACCGTCACCGTAATCACCGCTGTCCCACTTTCATTGGCCACCGGTGTGTAACTCACGGTGCCCGTCGTGTTGGGACTGGTGTAGTTCACCGACGGCGTCGGAATCAGCCCCGGATTATTCGAGCTGGCGCTGATCGAAATCGTCTGTGTTTCCCCACCCCCGCTGCCAATTCCGGTCAGGGTTATTGTCTGCAGTCCCGAGTCTTCGTTGACCGCCACAGGATCGTTGATCACCACCAGCGTGGGCGGATCATTCACGGGATTCACCGTCACCGTGAAGGTCCGGGTGACTAACAGATTGTCACCACTGGAGTTTAAATCCCCATCCAACCCGGAGTCCATAACCGTCACCGTAATCACCGCTGTGCCGCTTTGATTGGCCACCGGTGTGTAACTCACGATGCCCGTCGTGTTGGGACTGGTGTAGTTCACCGACGGCGTCGGAATCAGCCCCGGATTATTCGAGCTCGCGCTGATCGACATCGTCTGTGTTTCCCCACTCCCGCTGCCAATTCCGGCCAGGGCTATCGTCTGCAGTCCCGAGTCTTCGTTGATCGCCACCGGATCGTTGATCGCCGCCAGCGTGGGCGGATCATTCACGGGATTCACCGTCACCGTGAAGGTCCGGGTGATTGACAGATTATCACCACCGGAATTTAAATCCCCGTCCAACCCCGCATCCACAACCGTCACTGTGATCACCGCCGTACCACTTTGATTGGCCACCGGTGTGTAACTCACGCTGCCCGTCGTGTTGGGACTGGTGTAGTTTACCGACGGCGTCGGAATGAGCCCCGGATTATTCGAGCTCGCGCTGATCGAAATCGCCTGTGTTTCCCCACTCCCACTGCCAATTCCGGTCAGGGCTATGGTCTGCTGTCCCGCGTCTTCGTCGATCGCCACGGGATTGTTGATCGCCGCCAGCGTGGGCGGATCATTCACGGGATTCACCGTCACCGTGAAGGTCCGACTGACTGACAGATTGTCACCACTGGAGTTTAAATCTCCGTCCAACCCGGCATCCATAACCTTCACGGTGACCACCGCCGTACCACTTTGGTCGCGAACCGGTGTGTAACTGAGGCTCCCTGTTGAATTGGGACCTGTATGGCTCACGGTTGGTTCGGGAATCAAATTCGGATTACTCGAACTGGCACTGATCCGAATCTCCTGTGTTTCAGCTCCGCCCGCACTGATTCCTGTCAACGCAATCGTCCGTAATCCCGCGTCCTCATCAACAGCCAACGGATCCGGAATGGCATCCAGGGTTGGAGCATCGTTCACCGCGTTGATCGTGATCATGAATGTTTCCGTAACTCTTGCTCCATTCGCATCCACAACACTCAGCGTGACAATCGCAGCTCCAAAACCGTTCTCGACGGGTGTCACGCGCACCGTGCGATGCTCCCCCAGACCTCCCAGCACGATGCCCGTTTTCGCAACCAATGCCAGGTTGGAAGATTCGGCTGTAATCGCCAGGCTCTCCGCAGGTGTTTCGGTGTCTCCAACCGAGAAGGCGATCTCTCCGGTGGTTCCGTCTTCATCGATCGTAAAATCCGGAATCGCCGAAATTGTTGGACGGTCGTTCCCCTCTCCCACCACAACCGTAAAACTGCGGGTGATTGTTCCGTTATCAAACAGGGTGTTCAGATCCCCATCCAGTCCCGCGTCCATCACCGTGACCGTGATCAGCGTGTTTCCATTTTGGTTCGGCAACGGTGCGTAGCTGAGGCTCCCCTCCGAATCGGGACTAAGATAACTGACGACAGGATCGGGAACGAGTCCCGGATTACTGGATCTCGCACCGATCAACACCGTCTGAGGTTCCCCACCCCCACTACTGATCCCCGACAAAGAAACTGTTTGACCTCCAGCATCTTCCTGAATCGGTGCCGGATCGCTGATCTCATCCAAGGTCGGAAGATCATTC
>JAIPJX010000121.1 GCA_021733945.1 Verrucomicrobiota bacterium
GGACACCCAAGGCCGCGCGAATACTGGGAACGATACGGCGTGTGGTGGTCAGCCTGGCCAACGCTGCGGTCAATCGTGCGCGACAGAAAAACCCCAAGTCCAAATGCACCACCGGCACATTCCAGAGTCGCTTCAAATCCGCGCGAGGCGGACGGGAACGTCTCCACGCTCTGATTTTCGCGAAACACCCCACTGTTCCCGAGTTATGAAACAGAAAAGACGCGTCCTATCGTTAGGATGAAAGAACGAGAATTCGATTGTCAGGAGAGGATTCCAGACGGAGAATGACGGTTGGAAAAACACTCGTGGATCACAGTTTCCGGGTCTGAAGCCCGAAATGGACTCATCAGGGACAAACCGGTCGCGGCGCCGTGGATTCAAGTTTTTTGAACACACGGATATGATGCTGCCACGGAGGGGGAGAACGGCGAATTCCGGGAAGAGTTGCCGCGTGGATCAGGCGGGGGGCGCGATTTCTCCACGCACTATGAATCCGGCGGATGAACCGGAGGGGGGCGTCACATCTGGGACAGCGCGGGAGGGAGTCTGATTTCGGTGGTGCGGTTGAGGCTGTGGCTCCGAATGAAACGGGCACATTCGCCGTTGCGTTTGGTCGGCGGCTGTGGTTGAGTTCTGCCGTTAGGCTGTATCCAATTCATGAGCGCAGACCGCGATTTTAAGGTCATCGGCTACTACGCGTTGGCGGGCCGTAAGGACATCGTGTGCAGTGGAATCGGGTGTTTCATCGCTGGTTCTGAGGTGTCGATGCGCGAGTTTGTCGAGAAGTCCGATCCCGGTGTTGCGCGGGACATCTCCATTCACAAGAGTCGCTTTGGGGAGATAGTCGCCGGGCTACAGCGTGGTGCCCCGTATTCATTCGAGGAGGCGTCCTTCGCTCGTTTTTATCCATTGGCCACGGAGATTAGATTGCCCATTCCTAAGCTGGACTTCGCAGAGGCTCAGGCGCGAGGAGAGAACATTCTCACTGTCCGACTGGTAAGAGCCTAACTGCGAACGCCATTCGTGAAGTTTCCGCAGACCGCTATGGCAGTTGTGTTTGAGTCTTGCTGAGTGTCTGGAAGAAGGTGGGGGTGTTTTTCTGAGACGGTGCAGGTTGGATTGTTCCGGAGGGGGTGGTCACATCTGGGACAGCGCGGGAGGAAGTTTGCAGGATTCTTGAGGGGCGTTTGCCTTGAATCTTCGGTCGGTAGGGCGAACCGTCCCCGGTGAGCCGGGGGCGGGGAAGGGGGAGTTTGACCACGGATGTTTCAGGAAAAAATCTTGTAAGGAATCCGGGTTTGTCCGGTTTGTTTAAATAGTGAATGTAATGATGAAATGGTTGGTTGTTTTGATCGTGTGCCCGTATTTCGAGGCGACCGGGCGGTGTGCGGAAGAGTGGCTCTACCAGGAAAAGGTGACCTACCTCGAGAATCATGATCCGAGCATGGTGTATCTCGCGGATGAGCGGCAATTGTCGATGAAATTTGATGATCTCTCACGTCGTTTCATTGACCAATGGCCCCGTGGCAAGGAAGTGATGATCGCATACAACTCCGGGAAGGGAACCGTTCTTCTGGATCCCAGCAGCGGGAACACCATTCCCGTGCTCGGTGGGTTGGATGAGCATCCGCTGGACACAATGTGGGCGGCTCGGGATCCGATCGGGACCGAGGACACCATGGGGTTCATTGGGGTGGAACATGATTTTGATAAACTTTGGGACAAGGAGATGAAGAGGGCGCTGAAGGTCCTGGCTGATTCGATGGACAGGAAGGCGCGGGTGACCCTTAAATCGTCTCAGGCCGCATGGAAACGTTTCCGCGAGCGCGAGGTGAAGATGCTGGTGCGACTGCATGACAGACCGGGCACGATTCAGGGCATGCTGTTCGCCTCGAACATCCGCAGCCTCACGCGTGGGCGCGCTCTTCAGTTAAATTCCTATTTGAGTGATTTTTAGATGGTGGCCGAACCACCCTCCGGGCGAACCGTCCCGGTGAGCCGGGGGCAGGGAAGGGGAGTTTAACCACGGATCACACGGATGACCACGGATTCGAATGCGGGGGACGCTCACCGGGACGGTTCGCGCTACCTTCCCCGTCCCCTCGGCGGTAGGGTGAAGCGTCTCGCTGAGCCGTGGCCTGTCGGAAACCAGACCGCCGCACCCGCTCACCGGGACGGTTCGCGCTACCATCCCCGCCACCTTTCCGCGGATTCAGGGAGCCAATTTCTTGTGTCAACGCCCATGGACCGCCAAGGTTACGTCCACCGTGAAAAATCAAAATCTATCAGTTGCTTTTGAGACTGAGTCGCAGTAAAAGTGGGTCCGTGATGCTTAAATCAAATTCTTTCCGTCGGGGCTTTACCCTCATCGAATTGCTTGTGGTGATCGCCATTATTGCGATCCTGGCCGGAATGTTATTGCCGGCCTTGAGTCGTGCCAAAATCTCCGCCAAATCCATTTCCAGCCTCAGCAATCTCCGTCAGTTGGGACTGGGTCTGCAGCTCTATTCGCTCGATCAGGAAGGTTATTACCCGAAACATTCCTCGCTGAGTTCGGAAACCGCGGCCCTGGGTCTGCCTCGAACCCGTTGGGCGGATTATATCTTTCCCTACATGGGGAGCGAAAAGGTTTACCTGAGTCCGAATCTGACCCGGGAGGAACATGCGTTCATGAACAAACCATTCGCCCACGCTCTGGCGGCGGGAAAAGAGGTTTTCTACGGCGGCTACGGTTACAATTACCAGTATCTTGGCAATTCACGGCGGCCCACTGAAGATGATCTGCCGTTTCATGCAAAAGACACCTCCATCAAGGCACCGTCCAATACGGTAGCCATTGGCGACACCAAGGGTGCCCGGGCCGGCAACCCTGCAAACCCATACGGCTTTGAAGGTTCGGCGGTCTATGTGATCGACCCTCCCCTGGGATCCGTCGCGCTGGGTTCCCGGGGCAGTCGAAACCGTGGTGGCGGTCCCGGAAGCGGCAACGCGTATTATGAAGGGGGAAACGACGGTTCGGACGCCCATCGGGGCACTCCTTCCGGAAGAAACGGAGGCAAGGTGAATCTTACGTTTGTCGACGGACATTCGGCTCCCTTGACACCCGAGCAGTTGGACGGGCTCAATGCCGACGGGAAAGGCGCGCCCCACAACGGTTATTGGAATGGGGTCAATGATCCAACCATCCGGTGAGCATCGACCAATGGGCTGCGTCGCACAGGCACCCGCTGGTGGCCGAAGGGGTTTTTCTGCCGGATGGGACTTATGTGCCGTTGCCCAAGCCGGCGGCGGAACCCTTTCTCAGGTTGTTTTATTTGCAGGGCGGAGTCTTCGGCCCGGAGGCCTTCGCTCGCGCCTAATGTTGAACGAAGGGAATCCAGCTTCATGCCTGAACCGGATCCAGCGAGAATCATGACCTTTGCATCGCCGAAAGATCTCCGCCGATGGCTCAAGGTGAATCACGCCACCGAAAGTGAACTGTGGGTGAAGATGTTCAAGAAAGGGACTGGGATTCCGAGCGTGACTTGGGACGATGTCGTGATTGAGTCACTGTGCTGGGGCTGGATTGATGGCGTCAAGAAGTCACTTGACGACCAATCCTATATCCAGCGGATCACTCCCAGAAAAGCTCGAAGCAACTGGTCGAAGAGGAACACAGAACATGCGGAGCGTTTGATAAGCGAGGGACGGATGAATGAGCCGGGGCTCGTGCATGTTCGTTCCGCCAAAGCGGATGGCAGGTGGGAGAACGCTCGTGCGGCAAGTGACCTGAAGGTGCCGGCGGATTTCCTGGCAGCACTCGAGAGCAGGCCGAAGGCGAAACAGTTTTTTGAAACGCTCGATAAATCGAGTCGTTATGTCATCGCGTACGGATTGACGACTGCGAAGAGGCTCGAAACCAGACAGAGGCGGCTTGAAATATTCATGGACATGCTCGTCCACGAGGAAAAGCCGGACTTTGGCTTCAACAAATCAAAGCTGGCAAAACAATGCAAATGAGCTGAGGGACGTGAATCGGACGCTGCATGCACGACCTTGGCCGGTTTTTACAGAAACTCTCGGTCGGTAGGGCGAACCGTCCCCGGTGAGCCGGGCTGCAGGGAAGGGGAGTTTAACCACGGATTTCACGGATGACCACGGATTCCAATGCAGGGGAAGCTCACCGGGACGGTTCGCGCTACCTTTCCCTGTCCCCTCGGCGGTAGGGCGAAGCGTCTCGCTGAGCCGTGGCCTGTCGGAAAACAGACCGCCGCACCCGCTCACCGGGACGGTTCGCGCCAGCTTTCCGCTGGTTGAGAGGGCGTCAGAAAACTCTCATTCCGTCGTAGGCGCCGAGGTGATGAGGCGCCAACTGCTCCGGAGATCGTCAGGATTGCAGTTGAAGGAGTGGACCTTCTGAGGTCGGTTCCTACTGTTCAGAGACGCAGAGAGGGCAAGTCGATTTCTTTTGTTGAGAATCGAAGGGCAGGCCTCCCCAAACGCCGTGCCGAACCTCTGGTTCCGGAGAGTTCAATATCCCTGCCGTGAATCCGGGGGGGGGCTTGAGTCCGGTTCCGCGGGCGGATTCTCGTGTGATCCGGATCGGAAACGTCATGTGTCAGCTCGAATGATGGATGGTGTCATGGGCTTTTATTTAAACTGGACGATCCTTCTTCCTGGCGGGGACCGCAGGTTCCGCACCCGGTGGGCCTTCGGTCCCATGCGACCCCGGTAACCCGATCGCACCCTGATTCTGAGTGGCATTGTTCTTGGCGCGACGTCCCCGGAGGGTTAGGATCGGGACCGTTCGTTTGCCGTTGAATCGGACATCGGAACCAACCGGTCGCGCAGTAACAATCGATATGAAAACCTGGCTTTCAATCCTCCTCACCGCTTTAATGGGGTTCGCATCCGCGGTTCCCAGCCAGGCCCAGGTCAAGGCCAGGAACGGCATGGTCGTCTCAACCAGTGGCATCGCCTCGGATGTGGGCGTGGAAGTATTAAAGAAGGGAGGGAATGCCGTGGATGCAGCCGTCGCCACAGCCTTTGCGCTGGCGGTCACCCATCCGGCTGCCGGAAACATCGGAGGAGGGGGCTTTTTGGTTTGCATGAAATCCGATGGTGCCGTCACCACCATCGATTTCCGGGAAAAAGCACCGCTGAAAGCGACCCGGGACATGTATCTCGATGAAAAGGGCGAGCTCATCCGGAACGAGAATCATTTATCGGTGAGAGCGATCGGGGTTCCGGGGACAGTGGCGGGGCTGTACAAGGCGCATCAGAAATACGGCAGACGACCGTGGGCAACGCTTGTTCAGCCGGCGATTGACCTTGCCACCCTGGGGTTCGAAATGAATTGGTCGCTCGCGGGTGACGCACAATATTTCGTCGAGCAAAAGAGCCCGTTCATGAGCCGGTATTTCCTCGGGGAAACGGGCAAACCAACGGCTCCCGGTGAAGTCTGGAAACAGCCGGCCCTGGCAGGGACACTCACGGCGATTCGGGATCGCGGGCACGATGGGTTCTACAGGGGGGAAGTTGCCCGGAAGATCGCCGGGTTCATGCAGGAGAACAACGGGCTGATCACCGAGCAGGATCTGGCTCGATATGAGGCGATGGAACGTCCGCCGGTGAAGGGAACGTATAAGGACTACGAGATTTACTCCATGCCTCCACCGAGTTCCGGAGGGGTCGCCCTGGTCGAGATGATGAACCTGATGGAACTGGCGGATTTCAAGAAGCTGGAATTTAATTCCGCGGCCTACGTGCATTTTCTTGCGGAGGCCATGCGCCGTGCCTTTGCCGATCGTGCGGAGTTTCTGGGGGACCCGGACTTTAATCCGGACATGCCTCTGGAGCGGTTGATCTCCAAGGCGCATGCAAAAAAGCGATATGCTGAGATTGACATGTCCAAAGCTTCGGTGAGCGACTCCACCCGGTTTGGTCAGCTTTATGACGGGGACAGCACCACTCATTTCTCCGTGATGGATGGGGAGGGGAATGCGGTTTCATTAACCTACACCCTGGAGTATGGCTATGGTTCACGGATGGGATCCACCGAGCTGGGGTTTATTTTCAACAACGAAATGGGCGACTTCAATCCGATCCCGGGAACAACCACGAGCAACGGGTTGATCGGTACCCGCCCGAATTTGATTGAACCTGAAAAACGCATGCTTTCCAGCATGACTCCGACCATCGTTGCGAAGCATGGCAAACCTTATTTGGTGATCGGAAGTCCGGGGGGGCGGACCATTATCAACACGGTTTTCCAGACGGTCCTGAATGTTCTGGAGTTTGACATGGAAATCGACAAGGCAATCGAGGTGATGAAGATTCATCACCAGTGGTTGCCGGATCGGATCAACTACGAGAAGGACCTGCTGTCTCCGGACACCGGCGAGATTCTCAGGTCGATGGGACATGCCGTCGTGGAACAAAACAGTCTGGGTGAGTTGATGGGGATTCGCCTCGATGCAGAGAACGATGTGATGATAGGCGCATCGGATTCCTCCAGTTCGGAGGGAAAAGCCAGTGGATACTGAAATCCTCGGTCGGTAGGGCGAACCGCACATCCACTCGTTTTAGGGGGCGGAGATGTCCTCGTTGAGGATTGCGAGGTTCCTCACGGCTTTCGGTGGGAGTGATTGGGATTGCCTCCTCGTGCGGGAGCAAAGCGGCGTCGGCGCTCCGCTCTGCCGCGCGCACTCCAAAACACCGTTGTTCTCCGGGGGCTGTCCTTTGGGGGGCATTGTTCTCATTGTTCTTGAAGCATCGGCTCGGAACGCCTACTCTGACTGCACTCTCTGAAAACGCAAATTTCCATCACTCGTCAAAGAGGTCCTCGTTGCCGGTCTCTACAGATGGGAGGTGCCGCAGCAAATCGAAATGCCGGGACGGGAACGCCTGTGGGCCGGCGATGGGCGTTGCCCGGGTTGCTGCTGGCGGCTTGGATCGCGGTTCCGGCTCTGTTCGTCAATTCAGGAGAATCTGCTCTGAGAATTCACTCCGGCAGTCGCACCCTGGAGGGTGCCTTTCGATTGCAGATTGCCGCGTCCAACTCCCTCACCTATCTTGTGCAAGCCTCCACGAACCTGCAGGACTGGATGTCTCTGAGCACAAACGTGGCAACCGAGCCACTCGCCGAGTTTGTTGATCCCGCGGCCTCGACCTACCGGCATCGCTTTTACCGGCTCGCTGCAGGTTCCGGCGGTCTGGTTCTTTCAAGAAGCAGTGCGAAACCCGGCGAAACACTGGAGCTTCTTGGCGGCCCGTTCTATCCGGATGCCCCTGCGTCCGTCTTATTTCTGGGACCGGCCGGCACGGAGATCCGTGTGCGTCCTTTTACCGTGACGACGGGCACAGCAGCTGTGGTTGTTCCCGTGATGGTGCATGCTGATCCACCCGTGTTGCGGGGCGGTTCGGTGACTGTTTCCTTAAGACAGGAAGTTGCGGACGGGGTGTATCTGTTAACTTCGGCCCAACCGCTGCGGATTGGCGATCTTCCAACGACAGGGCTGGGCGCAGGTGCCGTCACTCTGGAGTACCTGAACCAAGTTTCCAATCTGTTGGCTCGGGCTTTGGGTCGGTGGCAGACCATTGAAACGGCATCGCAGGGCCGGGTCGATGGGTCTTCTCTCCGCCTCAATCTGCTCGCCCTGCAAACCAACGTTGTTGGCGCGCGGAGCGAGATTGAAAGGATCGTCAGCGGACAAGCCTCCCGCATTTCGCTGGGCCGGATTCGTGATCGGGAAGTTCTCCTCGATATCGATGCGGTTGTCTTGATTGATCGCATGCTTGCTGCTGCGCTCTTGAGCGCGCGTCCCGCGACGCTGTCCGGAACGCGGGCGCTCTCGGGCGTTGCGGCAGAGACAACGGAGACTTCGGAAATTCTGGCAAGCATCGGAGAAACTCTCAACCCGGGACCGGGCGAATCGTTCCGGACCGTTTTCGATGTGTTCGAGAGGGTCAACTCAGTCGGTGGTATGGGGGTGGGTATCCTTGCAACCGCCGCAGTGGTTTTGAGTGTTGCGTCGGCTCCGGTTGCGGCGGCGATCGCCTCAACAGCGGGAGCGGTCCTGTTTTTCAGCACCTGCATCGCTCCCGCGGTGATGGGTGCGAGTGCCCTGTCATTTGCCGCTCCCTTCATCGAAGCGCAAACGGGAAGGCAGGTCAGTTTGGAGGATTATCGTCCGGCATTAAACCACATTCAGAAAGGCAGCCAGGCTTATCTGGTGGATGAACTCGAAGGAAGGGTGCTGGAAGGTGTCTTCCGCGCGCATGGCGCAGATGAAGACCTGGTTGCCCGGACTACAATCTTCTTGAACACTTCGAAGTCCATTCAAGGGAATGAAGGGTGATCGCCAATTCATGTTTCGCATTCGAAATGATCGGCGTGCCTGCTTGATCCTCATTGCCGGCCTTGGTCTGGCAGGTGCGGCGCACGGCGCGGAACCGTTTGAAGGGTTTCTGGAGGCGCATTGCATCCGCTGCCACGGTCCGGAGAAGCAGAAGGGGGATATCCGAATCGACGGCCTCACCCGGGATTTCAAGTGGGGTGGCGACGTTCATCGTTGGGGTGAGGTGCTCGAAAAAATCAACAGCGGCGAGATGCCTCCGGAGAAGGAGCCGAAGCCGACGCAGGAGGAGATTGCGACGTTTGTCACGGAGCTCGACGCCCGGCTGAGAGCGGGACGGGCCGCAAGGATGGCGGCACGGCCTGCCGTGGCGCATTACCGGCTGAGCAGGAAGGAGTATCAAAACACCGTCTATGACCTGCTCGGGGTGCGCTATGATCCGGCCAAGCCGGGGGAGTTGAACGAAGACACGCTTTGGCACGGCTTCGAGCGCATCGGGTCGCAGCTTTCGCTGTCGCCGTCGCACGTGGACCGCTACTACCGAGCCGCCGAACGGGTGCTCGACCGCGCCTTCCCCACGGCGTCCAGCGAGGCGCGCAGGGTCCGCAAGACGGCTGCTGACTTACGTTATGGGGGCGGCAAATCTCAACAGGCAGCGCTGGACCGGTTCGGCATCAAGCGACCGCTGCGCTACCTTCTCTTTCCCGGCCGGGTCGAGGATGCCCTGTCGCCCAACTGGTTTGGAAAAACCGGTCCGGAACACAGTGGTCTCTACAAAGTGCGCATCCAGGCCAGTGGTATTCGTCCGGTGGGCGGGCAGCCGGCGCATCTGAGCATCGGAAAACAAACCGGCGAGGAGACGGTGGATGGCCTCATCGAGTTCGACCTCCGGGCACCGGAGGACAAACCGGAGGTTTATGAGTTCGAAGTGTTCCTTGAAATGCCCATGACACTGGGTTTCTGCGTGGTGGCCACGGACGGGGTGGATCGACGGCAGGGCGCGGCCTTCCGGAACGCGCTTTCCAGTCGGGGCTCTTACATTTTCACGCACAGCAGCGAAACGCTTCTGCTGAATCCGAACGCGCCGCAGATGTTTGATGACAAGGGGAACGGCCTTTTCTCGACGGTGCTGCTCGACTGGATCGAATGGGAGGGGCCGCTGGCAACGCAGACGGAAAAGGAGCGGCGCAACGATGTGCTGCCTCCGGAAAACGCCACGCCCGAGGTGGTTGCCGAGCATCTGCAACGCTTCGCTGAAAGGGCCTGGCGTCGTCCGGTGACGGGCCCGGAGCTGAACGAGTATGTGCAATCGTATCGCGAGGAACGGGAAGCCGGCGAGGAGATGATCGATGCCTATCGCGTCGCGCTGCAGGGCGTGCTGACCTCGCGGCACTTCATCTACCTTGTGGAGGGGGAACCGACCGCGCGCGAACATCTCACCGACTGGGAACTTGGATCACGGCTCGCCTCTTTTCTCTGGAGTTCGATGCCTGACGACGGCCTGTTCGCCGCCGCCCGGAGCGGTTCGTTGAATGGCACCGGTCTTGAGAAGGAAGTGGATCGAATGCTGACGGACAGCCGCAGCAACCGTTTCATCGATGACTTTGCGAGGCAGTGGCTGCAACTGTACCGTCTGGGCATGTTCCCGCCTGACAAGAAGCTCTACCCGGGCTACGACGCGTGGCTTGAGGCGAGCATGCGAGCCGAGCCCGTCGAGTATTTCCGCGAGATGTTTACGAAGAACCTGCCCGTGGACGGCTTCATCGATTCGGACTGGACCATGGCGAATGCCCGGCTCTGTGACTTTTACGGACTTCCGGAGCCCGGGATCGGCGGCTTCGAGCGCGTTGCGCTTGGACCTGAAGATCATCGTGGCGGATTGCTCACGATGGGCGCCGTGCTTGGGTTGACCTCGGATGGCACGCGTCATCGCCCGGTTCACCGTGGTGTGTGGCCCAGTGAAGTGACCTATGGCAAGAGCCCGCCCCCGCCGCCGGCGAATGTGCCCGCCATCGAACCGAATCCACCGCAAAGTCCCAAAGCAACGCTTCGCGACAAGCTGGAGGCGCACCGCAAAGACGCCAACTGCGCCGCCTGCCACGCGAAGATCGATCCGCTTGGGCTCGCCTGGGACAACTACGATGCGATCGGCCAGTGGCGTACCCGGGAGAAGGTCGCAGCGGGTATCGGTGAGGATCCCGTGATCAATCCAGCGGGGGCAATGGCGGACGGACGGACGTTCTCGGATCCGGATGGTTTCAAGGGCCTCTTGCTTGAGGATCGACAGAAGATCGCGCAGGCCTTCATTGAGCACCTGTGCACCTACGGCCTGCGCCGCGTGCTTACGTTTGACGACGAGGACGACATCCAGGCCATTGAGGCCGAAGCGAAGAAAAGCGGATACCGGGTCAAGGACATCGTCCGTGCCGTGGCCCTGTCCGATCTCATGCGCAAGCGCTGATAAGAAAGTTCTTTGTTACCCGACTAAAGAGCAAGCCCATCGAATCAAAAATCAGAACCAAGAACCATGAACTATCTGTCCCAATCCTGGCTGATCGGCCGGCGTCATGCCCTCCGTGCCATGGGCAGCGTCATCGCGTTGCCCCTGCTCGAATGCATGGTCCCGCTCCGTGCATCGGAAAGTGCCGGTGCCACACCCCGGCGCAGTGCCTTCATCTATCTCGCCAACGGCGTGCACTCGCTCAACTACCAGATCACCACGCCGGGGCAAGACTACCAGTTCTCCCGTTCGCTGAAGCCGTTGGAGAAGCATCGCGACGTCATCACTCCCATCAGCGGGTTGCATCACCCGGGAGCCCTCGGGCACCATCACAACTGCATTTCTGTGTGGCTCACCGGAGGCAGGCTTGGTCCCTCGGATCGCAACAACATTTCCGTGGATCAGAGGATGGCCCAGATTACCGCGCAGCATACCCGGTATCCCTCGATGGAGATCGCCATCACTCAGGATTCCCTGGCCTGGACGGCCGACGGCGTGCAGTTGCCCGCGATGCGGCGGTGCAGTGAGATTTTTGCTTCCCTTTTTGAAGAACCGAAAGGGGGAAAAGCGGCCCAGAGGCGGGCCTTGCGCCGGAAAGCCAGCGTGCTGGACGCCAACCTCCAGGAGGTGCGCCAACTCGAAAAGAAGATGGGAGCTTCAGACAAAGGCCGACTGGATCAATACCTTACCTCTGTGCGCGAGGCGGAGATCCGTACCAAGCGGGCTGATGCGTGGCTCGACACGCCGCTGCCTGTGATCTCGGACGCAGACCGTAAACGCACCAACCGCGACATCGCCAAGACCATGGCGGGTGAATATTTTCGCACGGTCTATGATCTCATCCTGCTCGCCTTCCAGACCGACGTGACACGTGTGGCCACGTTCAGCCTGGGGGGCGAAGGGGACGCCATTTCCATTCCGGAAATTGGCATCACCGAGTCGAGGCACCAGCTCAGCCACCATGGCGGCGATGCCGGTTACATGGAGAAGCTCACGAAGTATGACACCTTTGCCATCGAGCAGTTCAGCTACTTCCTCACCCGGCTCTCGGAGACGCAGGACCTGGGCGGCAGGCCGCTTCTGGGCTCGACGATGGCGCTCTTTGGCAGCGGCATGTGTTACGGGCACAGTCACGGCAACGCAAACCTCCCGCTGGTGCTCGCCGGCGGATCAGACCTCGGCCTCAAGCACGGGAAACACATCGACTTCAACCAGGGGCATTTCAATGGCTACCAGCTCGACAAACCGGGTGAACATTATTCGCTCTGCAGTCGCCCTGCGAACAGCGACGCCCATATGAGTAACCTGCTTCTCCTGATGGCCCAGCGCATGGGCGTGGAGATCGAGAAGTTTGGGGACAGCAATCGGGTGATGGCGATATGAGGCAGTTCATCGTTCTGGGGTCCCTGTTCCTGCTTCTTGCCGTATGCGCGTCACGCGCGGACGACGAGCCCTTTCGTCCCGAGCCGGGAAAGTTTCCTCCTTTGGAAAAGGCGTACGCCTATCGGGGCGAACTTGTGTTTGTGGATCATGCGAACCGCCGGGGCAGCATTCGAGTGCAGGGATCCGGCATGTTTTTCCGGAACGATCCGCACCCGTTTGCCATGCTTCCGTATGGTGTCATCCACTATCACGGTGCACCGGCGGACCTGCGGGACATCCCGCTCGGCACCGTGCTGCATGTCCGTGCCTTCCTCCCGCCGGATCCGAACATTTCCGCCGTGCCGGTGTTGCCGGTTGATAACAAGAATCGCGATGCGAACCACAATCGTGGTGCGGGCATCGCACCCGCGGAAAACCACGTGATTCTCCTCGAGGACGAACCCAGCTACTGCCGGCGCGAAGGCAGGGTCTGGAGGCTCAAGGAAGTGGACCTCCGGAACAACGAGGGGATGATCATCGCCAGTTGCGAACCAAGGCAGGGCGGCGACGGCAAGGCCGTCGAGGAAAAGCTGACATTCGATGCCGCCACCCGCATCTGGCGGGGTCGCGAATGTCTCAGCGTGGAGGATCTGATCTCCGAGGGCACATTGCCCGCCGGCGGGAAGAAATCCCTCGATGGTCAGGGCGTTCTGCTCGGTATCACCTGGCGACCCACTCCCGATGGCATTTTCACCCGGTTCCACATCTCGGACATCTGGCTGGATGACGTCTCGATGGGACGTGCCGCCCACAACCAGACCGAAAGGCACAGGGCTTTCATCCGCAGTCGCTGGATGGGCGCATGGATTGATGCCGTGGAATACGGCAGGTTCGGTCGGGCGACGGTGACCGCAACCTTGTTTGGCGGCATGGACGCCTCCCTGTACGCCGATTTCAAAAAGGGCACGCCAGCCATGATCAATGCCGTTGCGAACACGCTGAAACACACGCACGGCGCTTACGGACCCGGGCACATGGCCTCAAGAGGATCGATCCTGGAGGTTGTCAAGCTGCCCGAAGAGCCGCCGATGGGCAGCAGCGGCCTGCAAATCCGGTTTGAAACGGACCTCATCATCGAAGGCATCCGCCCCGGCAGGGTTGTGCGTGTGCGGTCCAACGACTGGCCACTGGTGCAGGTGCCCCGGGAGGAATACCTGAATGACGATTCATCCAGCCTGGAGGAGAGGTTCCCGACCCCGGCGATTTTTCCCAAATACTGACCCGGGGACTTCGAGCCTGCGAGGAATAGCTGCCGAGTCCCATGCTGTTGGAGGCGGGGCGTCGATGTCCTCGTTGAAGATTTCGAGGTTCCTCATGGCTTGCAGTTGAACCGAATGGGATCCTGATGGGAGTGAGCTTGCCTATTCGGGCAGGACCAAAGGGGGCAGGACCAAAGCGGCGTCGACGCTGTGCTCTGCCGCGCGCACTCCAAAACACCGTCGTTCTTCGGACGCCAGGGCATGGAATGCATCCCAAACATTCGCAGCGCGAGGCACACTACCTCATGAGTTACCGACGCAACACGGGTGGTCCACTCGTGGGGATCTTCCGGTCGTTGCCAGGTTCGCGATAGCGTCGTGGAGTGCGGCAGTCCTCTGCCGCTTTTGGGCCTGCCAGTGCGCTGGAAAGCGGCAGAGGACTGCCGCACTCCAAGATCTGGCGATTGTGTGATACCCCCTGAATGAAGCTGCCCGGGTGGACCTCATGAGGTACACCACTCGTGGGGATGGTCCGGTCCTTGCCGGGTTCGCGACAGCGTCGTGGAGTGCGGCAGTCCTCTGCCGCTTTTCGGGCCGGGCAGTGCTGGTTTCCAAACGCCTCCTCCCGAGAGCACAACCCAACGTTTCAAGGGCAAAAGCGAACGGATCCACGTCGGGTCCCAAGGCGGGGCATTTGGTTGTCTATGGTTGATTCCCCGGAACGAAGATGAAAGACTCCGCGCCGAAAATGAAAGGCAAACCAGCCACCCCAAGGATTTGGGAGTTGTACCGCAAGCTCCAGGCGCTGGCCGAGCGGGGTGTCGACGGCGAACGCGAGGTCTCCCGTCGCAAACTTGCCCGGCTCGAGGCGGGATACGATCTCGGTGTTCCCAACGCTTCGGATGCTCCGGATCTGTTTTCAGGACGCTTCACCCGTTCCTCGAAGGCGAGGCCCATCTATTCATTCAGGGACAACGAGACCGATATTGCCAGTTCTGTGAAATGGGCGATTGAAGCGGTCACCAAAATCCGTTGTCTGCATCGGGGCACGGAGTTGTTGGCCGAAGGCACGCCTGCCACCGCGCGCCGGTTGAGCCAGATCTCGGATCACATTGCCCAGAGCTTTCGTGTCCTGTTGGATCGGTACGGTGCGTTGACCGGCGTCACCCGGGCGGATCGAAGCGCGTTTCTCGTGGGCTTGTATGATGGAATGATGAACGAAGCGCGCGATCCTGGACAACGATTGCCCGGACGCTCGAATTCCGCGAGAAAGCGAAAGGCCAAAAAGTCAGCGGCGAACCCGGCGTCGGGGATGCAGGCTCATCCTTACTCAATTGCCGTAAACCTCGGCAAACAAATCCGCATCTCGATACCCTTTGAACAGATTGCGGCTGAGTTGGAGGCAGTCGCGGCGAAATACCTGGCTCAGAACGGACGCTGAGCGTGCGCCCGATTGGTTATTTCTCGATTTCCTTGCAGGGGGGGGCTGGGTTTTCCAACGTCTGGTCTCCAAGTTTGAGAGCGCTGCGGCTCGAGTCGGCGAACAAACGCCGCTGGGCACTGTGAAGCGGTGGAAGTCCGTTCCCTCCCTGGCCTGAGGGCAGGAGGCAAAGCCCTGGGGGGCGGCCGGGTTCGGGTGCGATTTTTTTCTCGATTGCGCTCCGATTTCACGGAACCATCGGCTGCAGATGAAGCACCGTGCCATCCATTCCAGCCTGTTCGAGTCCAATCGCAAACGCCTCTCCGCGCTCATGGAGCGCGGGTCCCTGGCCGTGGTCAATGCCAATGATCTTCTGCCGGGCAATGCCGACGCCACCGTGCCGATGCAGCCCAATTCGGATTTGTTCTATTTGACCGGGGTGGAACAGGAGGAGAGCATTCTGCTGCTGTTTCCGGACGCCACGGACGAGAGCCTGCGCGAGATTTTGTTTGTGCGCGAACCGACCGCGCATCTGGCGATCTGGGAGGGGCACAAGTTGAGCAAGGAGGAAGCGCGGAAGATTTCCGGCATTCGTGAGGTGCGTTGGTTGAGTGAATTCTGGGGCGTGTTCCATCCCCTGATGTGCGAATGCGAGCATGTGTATCTCAACAGCAACGAGCACAAACGGGCGGTGATCGAGGTGGAGACACGCGACGCCCGATTTGTAAACGGCGTTCAACGGCGGTATCCCCTGCATTCGTATCGGCGCCTGGCGCGTTTGATGCATCGGTTGCGTGTGGTCAAGAGCGACCTGGAAGTGGAGCTGATCCAGCATGCTTCGAACATTACCGCCGGGGGATTTCGCAGGCTGTTGAAGTTTGTCAAACCCGGAGTCAATGAGACCGAGATTGAGGCGGAGTTGAGCCACGAATACATCAGGAACCGGGCTGTGTTCGCGTATCCCCCGATCATCGCGTCGGGAGTCAATGCATGCACGCTCCACTACGTTGAGAACGATCAGGAGTGCAAAAAGGGACAACTCGTGCTGATCGATGCAGCGGCGCGATATGCCAACTACAACTCGGACCTCACGCGTACGATTCCGGTGAACGGCCGGTTCACACGGCGGCAGAAGCAGGTGTACAATGCGGTGCTTCGGGTTTTTCGAGGAACGGTCCAGGGCATGGTGCCGGGGAAACTACCGCGGGATTTGCAGAAGGAGACCGAAGCCCTGATCGAACAGGAGTTGGTCGGGTTGGGGTTGTTGAAGATGTCCGACGTCCGGAAACGCAACCCGGTCAAGCCGGCCTTCAAGCGTTATTTCATGCACGGGGTGGCTCATCCGTTGGGGTTGGACACGCATGACGTTGGGTTCACCACGGAACCGATTCAGGCTGGTTGGGTGATGACGTGCGAGCCAGGAATCTACATCGAGGAGGAGGGAATGGCGGTGCGCCTGGAAAACGACATCCTGGTGACAGAAAACGGGAACACGGACCTCATGGCCGACATTCCGATCGAGGCCGGTGAGATTGAGGAACTGATGAATCAGCGCGCCTGAAACCGGGTGACCTGCGGGAACCCTCGGTGTGGTTTCAGAAAGGTGGTGCGAACCGCACTGCCATTCGTTTAAGAACTGAAATGGTAGGGCGAAGCGTCCTCGCTGAGCCGCTCAACCGTTTGTCGGCTCATCGGGACGGATTCGCCCTGCCCTCCGAATAGCTTAAACGAATGGCAGTGGCGCGAACCGTCCCGGTGAGCGGTTTCGGGAATTTGGCTTCGGACGGGCCGCGGCTCAGCGGGACGCTTCGCCCTACCGCCATGGGGGCGGGGGGGCGCTGCCGCCGCACTCCAAAACACGGTCGATCTTCCGACGCCATGCCTTCAAATTCATCCCGATTGCAGACACGAATCACAACCAAAGCGGCGTCGGCGCTGTGCTCTGCCGCCGCACTCCACAGGGGGGGGATTCCAGGGCTCGCCGGCGGAAAAATGACGGTGTTTCCGAGTGCTGCGGCAGGGCACCGCGCGTTGACTTCGGTTTCCTGCACCTGAGGGAGTAGGGCGCTCCCCTAAGTAAAAATCATATATCGGAATACATTGACGTCCGCTTTGGAAACGGCACGATTGGGATATGAAAGCTGCAACCCTTCTCTTTCTTCCTGCTGTATTCTCCCTTTGCTTCACAAGCTCCACGGCCCAGACGTTCACCACTCTCGAATCGTTTGAGGCGCTCGAAACGGGCAACATCGAAAACTCGGTCGTGCAATGGAATCAGGCTCGCACCGAGTATTCGATCTACTCGGCGGCCGCCAACGAGTTCGGCCAAGTTACGGATGGAAAGAAGGCGCTCGAGGTCCGGTTTACGGAGCCGTTGAATTCCTGGGGACAGGATTTTATGGTGGTGCTTTCCCCTGAGGCCTCAGCGACACTCCGGCAGGCGTGGGAATCCAGCGACCCGCACCGATGGTGGATCTTTTATGATCTGACGTTCGGGTCCGCGGGAGCCAACTGGGCGAACAACCCGTTCTGGGTGGGTTCGCCGGGCAACGCCAGCTACGGGGATCAGGTGGAGGTTAATGGCAGCTGGGATCAACCGGTAACCGGTGCCATCGAATTGGATGCTATCCGGAGCGGGGCGGAGCTGGTGCCGTATGAGGGGGACCGGATCGCGCTCGGTTTCGGGTTCAACTCGGATTCGTCGGAGGCGGGTACGGTCTGGGTGGACAACATCCGCCTGCTGGACACCTATGCGCCCGGGTTCAAGCCCACGGAAACGGTGCTGGAGGGTTTTGAGGATGAAGCGTTCTCGATCGTGCAGCCATCTTCCTTTGAGATTTTCCCGTATGCCGGGATCGGCGCGGACGACGAACAGGTGACGGAAGGCAAGAAGAGTCTCCGGATCGAGATTTCGCAGAGCGGTTGGACTACCGGCGCAACCCTTGATTTGAATTTGGTCAATGAAGTGGGTGATGTGCTCTTCAAAGTCCCGCAAAAGGAGGCGCGTCTCAACTATATCCTGAGTTACGATTACAAACCGGTTCCCGATACGGGTGTTTCTGTGAGCTGGTTCCAGGTGGTGACGAGTGCGGCCGGGGTTCGGTTGACGCCCGAGTTCGCGGGAGGTGCCGGCCGGACCTACTCCATCAATCTGGGAACCGTCGACTGGACCGAACCGCCGACGTTGAATTTGATCACCCAGGGAGGTTTTGATGGGTACGTGGACCTGTACCTCGACAATGTTCGACTGATCAATACGAAGGGGGACGGAACGGCACCGGCGGCGGCACCCCGCATTACCGGAGCTTCGGCGTCAGCCAACTCGATCTCGCTGGTCTTCGCGAGTGAAGCGAATGCGGCTTACACCGTGATGTCCGCAAACGATCCTGCGCTGCCTGTTGCGAACTGGACCCCGGAGAACCCCTCGGTGCAGTCGCAGGGAACATCCACAACCTGGGTGGGCAGTCGACCCGCAAGCGGACCCCGGTTCTATCGGGTCCGGCGGAATCAGTAGGCGGAGGCGGAGCGCAACGGGAAGGGGTCGCCGGGTTGCCGGGGGTGCATGACAGAATTCTTCGTCGATGACGAACGAAGTTTAGTGCGCGCCCCCCACCAAGGCGAAGCGTTTTGGACGGCGGTAGTCCTCTACCGCTTTTGGGTAGCGCGAACCGTCCCGGCGAGCCGGGTTGCAGGGAAGGGGGATTTAACCACGGATTTCACGGAGGACCAGGGATTAAGATGCAGGGGAAGCTCACCGGGACGGTTCGCGCTACCTTTCCCCGTCCCCTGGGCGGTAGGGCGAAGCGTCTCGCTGAGCCGTGGGCCACCCGAGG
>JAIPJX010000122.1 GCA_021733945.1 Verrucomicrobiota bacterium
GGGCCACAGAGAGCACTTGGCAGGCAGGTTACGCTCAGCGAGGCAATCACCGAACCAATCGGTAGAGGCAACAGCCCGCCCGCCGCGTGTTTGGCGCTGTCGGAAGACCCCACGCTCCTTCCGATTTCAAAACGCGTTGCCGGGCTGCGCCTCACCTCCACGTTCCATTCAATCGGCAGAGACCGTGCGGTCCTTTTTCCGCCCGCCGGACGGACGGTTACGCATACAGTTATGAAAACAAAATGCGATTCCTGATCGTCGACAGATCCAGCATCATGCGCTGGTGCCTCAAGAGCTACCTGGACCAAATCGGCTTTGAATCGATTGAGGCATTGGATGGGGAGGAAGCATTAACCAAACTCTCGACGGAGGGACCGTTTCATGGCGCCATTGTGAACTGGGACATGCCCGGAATGAATGGTATTGAGTTTATTCGTACTGTCAGGTCAAATGCACTCACCAGCGCCCTGAAGCTCGTGATGCTCACTGAACGAAACGATGTGGAAAGCGCCATACAGGCGTTCCGAGCCGGAGCAGATGGATACCTCACCAAGCCGGTGACTTTAGACATGATCGAAGACATTTTAAATCGAACCACCCGAACGAACTCCGTGGATCGGCACCACCAGACACCCAACCCCGACCCACGCCCATGACCATCACCGCGACCGACTTCGATTTCATCCGGCAGATGGTCAAGAATTCATCTGCCATCGCCCTGGATGACGGCAAGGAATATCTGGTGGAGATGCGCCTCTCGACCCTGATCCGCAAGCTTGAGATCCCGAGCATCGCCGATCTGGTCTCCAATCTGCGCAGCTCCTCGGCTTCCAGTCTGCATCAGATGGTCGTCGAGGCGATGACCACCAACGAAACGTCATTTTTCCGCGACGCCCATCCGTTCGAAGTCCTCGAAAAAACGATTCTGCCCGAGATCCTGGCCAAACGCCGGTCCGAGCGAAAACTCTCCATCTGGTGCGCCGCTTCATCCACCGGACAGGAGCCTTACACGATCGCCATGATCCTCTGCGAAGCATTCCCTGAAATCCGGAACTGGAAGATTGAATTCCTCGCGACGGACATCTCAGAGGGCGTGCTGGCTCACGCGCGCAAGGGGTGCTTCAGCCAGTTGGAGGTCAACCGCGGGTTGCCCGCGCCTTTGCTCGTGAAGTACTTCGACCGGGTGGGAACCGACTGGGTGATCAAGGAGGAGTTGCGACGCATGATAAAATTCCAATACATGAACCTCAACCAGCAATGGCTGCCCATGCCAAAGCTCGACCTGGTCTTCATCCGAAACGTGCTGATCTATTTCACCGTTGAAACCAAGAAGAAGATCCTCAAACAGATCGAGGGCATGATGCGTCCGGACGGCTACCTGTTTCTGGGGACCTCGGAGAGCACGCTTCATCTCGACTCCTCCTTCGAGCGAGTCGCCCTTGGACGCGCCGCCTGCTACCGGTTCCCACAGTCCACCTGAATCCACCAACCCATTGCCCGCCCCTGTCAACCACCGCCAACCAAGCGCCACGGAATCCGGGATTCTCCCGACCCGCACGCGAGGCCTGGAATCCAGTTGCTGGCACCCATCTCATAAGACCTCCCGTGTTTAACCCAACTCCCACTCACGTCACCCGCAAAGTCCTGACTGTCGATGACAGCAAGGTCGTCCGAATGATGGTCAAACGAGCACTCCAGACCTTGGACTGTCTGATCGTCGAGGCAAGCAACGGTCGGGAAGGGCTTCAACAGGCGGAACTGGAGAAACCGGATCTGATCCTTCTGGATGTGACGATGCCTGAAATGACCGGACTGGAAATGCTGACCCAGCTGCGGATGAACGAAAAAACCAAATCGATACCAGTCATCATGCTGACCGCAGAATCAGGACAAACAAACATCGCACACGCCGATCGACTCGGAATCAGCGGGTATTTTTCCAAACCGTTCAAAGAGGAACACCTCCGCGCCAAAGTTCAGCAAGTAGTGCCCATCCATGAACGACGTTCCTGAGTTCCCACATTCGATTTCAGGAAGAACGGCATGAACCCCACCCCCCACATCACCCCCGAAGCCCGTGCGACCCTGACCCACTGCATCGACCTGAAAGAGGTCGTCCAGAGCGCGTTTACACTCCCGGCGATGCCGGCAAGCACCGTCCGGCTGGCCGCCCTGATCGCCAGCCACAACTACAACCTCGAGGATGTGGTCGAGATCGTCTCTTTCGATCCCGTGCTCACCCTTCGGATTATTCGCGCCGCCAACTCAGCCGCCACCGGCGGTGCCACTCCGGCCACTTCCGTCAAAGAGGCAGCCATGCGGATTGGCTCGGCCCAACTGCTTTCGCTTGCCGCAGCCACCCATGCCCGGGGTATCATGAAATCCGAGCTCCCGGAGTTCGGACTTGCCGGAGGGGAACTTTGGCAGCACGGCATCACCACCGCCCTGGTAGCCGAGCTTTTGCCAAACTATTGCACCACCCCGATCCCCGCCGAAACCTTCACCGCCGCGCTGCTCCACGACATTGGCAAACTGAATCTGGCCCGGTTCCTGAATGCGGAAACGCTCGCGTGGCTTGATCGGGCACGCGCCGAAGGAAATGCCAGCGCGCTGGAAGCGGAACGGGAGATCCTGAACGTCCATCACGGCGAACTCGGGGGCATGATTGCCCAGCACTGGAAGCTCCCGGATTCCATCGTTCAGGCCATCATTCACCACCACACCCCGGAGGAAGGCGGCACCACCGCGTGCCACACCGTCTACCTCGCGAACTTGGCCGCAAAATCAGTCCAGGCCATCCTCGCTGCTTCCTCCCTCCCACTGGATCCTGCTCCATCCACTCTCGCGCACCTGGGCACCACCACGGACCAGCTTCAGGAATTGTGCAATCTCACTTCAGAGAAATACACCGACCTGAGCGCCCGGTACAAATAGCAGGCCCCTCCCCACCCCTCCACTCCGACCAAGCGCATGCCTCCCGCAACCAACGAACCCGCCCCTGCCAAAGCTCGAATCTTCATCGTCGAGGACGAAGCCGCCGTCTCCATGGAGATCGCGGACCGGCTGCAAAAGGCGGGCTACGAGGTTTGCGGCTCCGCAGCACAGGGCGAGACCGCCCTCTCTGAAATCGAACAAACCAACCCGGACATTCTGCTCCTCGACATCGGCCTGTCTGGAAAGATGAACGGCATCGACCTGGCCATCGCTCTCAAGGACCGGATCAACGCGGGCATCATCTTCCTCACCGCCTACTCCGATGCCGA
Organism: Verrucomicrobiota bacterium; assembly: GCA_021733945.1. Classification (GTDB taxonomy): domain Bacteria; phylum Verrucomicrobiota; class Verrucomicrobiia; order Limisphaerales; family SIBE01; genus JAIPJX01. The sequence goes on from JAIPJX010000122.1 coordinate 3,264, forward strand.
ACTCCTGCGGCAGGCCCGCCAGCTCCAGCCCTACGCTTTTCTGGTCAAACCCTTCCGCGAAGCCGAATTGACCGCGAATATTGAAATCGGATTGTACCGCCGCAGATGCGAACAGGAACATCACCGCACCCGGACTATGTTCCAGGATCTCTTCGCCCTGGGGCCGGATGCGTTGCTCATGACCGATTTCCAGGGGAACATCCGCGACCTCAACCGGCGCGCCGAATCGTTGTTTGGATGGAGCCGCGAGGAATTGCTCGGTCAGCCCGTCGAAACCCTGATCCCACTGGCTCACAGGGAAAAACATGTCCGGCTCAGGCTGGAGTTCACCGCCAAACCCGATGTCCGAGAGATGGCTTCAGACCGAGCCCGCGTTCAGGGTCTCAAAAAAAACGGCACCGTGTTCCCGGCCGAGGTCTTGCTCGCGTCACTTTCCTCCACGGGCGACCGTCTGGTCCTCGCCTCAATCCGTGATCTGACGGAACGTGTCGCAGCGGAACGTCAGGCCCTGCGGTCCCAACGCCTCGAAAGTCTGGGCACCCTTGCCTGCGGAATTGCCCACGACCTCAACAACACTCTGGCTCCCATCCTCATGTCCGTTGATCTGGTCAGGGAAGGCGGTGAAGATTCCGAACAATACCTCGATCTCATCGAGAACAACGCCGAACGCGGTGCCGACATGGTAAACCGCATGATCGCATTCGCCCGCGGGGAGGAAAACCAATGCGAAGCCATCAATGCCAAACTCCTCATCCAGGATCTGGACCGGATGATGCGCGCGAGTTTTCCTAAATCAATTCAGATCCAGGTTCAATCTCCCGAAACCTTTCCCCCGATTGCCGGCGACACCACACAGATCCATCAGGTCCTGCTCAACCTCTGCGTCAACGCCCGGGACGCCATGCCTGATGGAGGCCGACTCCTCATCGCTGCGGACCAGATCGAGTGCGACGCCAACACTCCCTCCTTCGCCGGCAAGGTCCAGCCCGGGACATACCTCCGGTTCTCGGTTACGGATTCGGGCTACGGCATCGACCCTGACGTTCTCGACAGAATGTTTGAACCCTTTTTCACCACCAAAACCCGCCAGGAAGGCACCGGCCTGGGTCTCTCTGCCGTGCTCGGCATTGTCAAGGGTCACAACGGATTCATCCACGTTCAAAGTCAGCTGGGCGTCGGCTCCACCTTCGAAATATGCCTCCCACTGGCGCCTTCGGCCAAACGCTCGGACCTCCTCCCCCAATCCCGCCAGTTCGACGGACGCGGACGCCGCGTCCTGGTGGTGGACGACGAATCGTCCGTTCTGGAGACGCTCCAGCTCTGCCTGAAGAAATTCAATTTTGTCATCCTCCCGGCTACAGACGGGAAAACAGCCCTGGACCTGTTCACCAAGCAGGGCAACTCCATTGACCTCCTTCTCACGGACATCAACATGCCCGAAATGACCGGAGTCGAGCTGATCCAAGCCCTGCACTCGATGTCCCCGAATCTGCCGGTCATTGCCATGACCGGGCTGACCGATGACGCCCTTGTCGGTCAACTGGAGGAACTAAAGACCAAAATCAGGCTCCGGAAACCGTTCAACCTCCCCACGCTCGTCCAGGCCCTGAGGGCGGCCCTCCCCCCCGAACAACTCAGCTCCCAAATCTCTGGAACCACTTGACTTCCCCCACAAAACGCCCATTAATCCTACCCACACATGGCGAGGGTGGAATGCTGGATGTTTTCCAGAATTTCAACGTCAATGATGAAGCGCTGAGGTCAGAACCAATATCCGCGACGATGCAGCGACTCAGCAGCGCAAACTCCCGACATCCGTCGTTTTCGGATCGATTCCATGGCGCGCACGCTTCACAACCGTTGTTCCACCCTTCTGCCCCAGGGAAATGCCCTGATGCGAACAGAACTCTGACTTATGAATAAGATTCAAAAACGAGCTTTAATCGTTGATGACTCAAGGGCCAACCGGATGGTCATCAGCCAGTGCGTCATTCAGTACGGTTTCCAGGCGACCGACGCCCATGAAACCTCCGAGGCCCTCAACTACCTGCAAAACTTCGGACAGTTCGACCTGCTTCTGGTCGACATGAAAATGCCCGGCATGAACGGCGTCGAGTTCATCCGCGAAGTTCGCAAAATGTCCAAATACCGCACCACCCCCATCATCATGATCAGTTCCGAGTCGTCCGCGGACGATATCAACTCAGCCCTCGAAGCTGGCGCGGACGACTATCTGGTGAAACCCTTCAGCAAGGATTCGCTCTTGACCAAGCTGGAAATGCTCGATTCATGAGGCTTGAACCGGACACCTTCCACTGCGGCCTGTCGTGAGGCTGCCCCCGTTTCCCAGCCAACCCGAAGAACCGCACCACAAACCGGCAACCTGAATCCGTTAGACCCGATGAACCCAACCCAATCGGGCAAATTTCAATCCGTCGAGAGACGCTCCCTGAAACGCCGGGCCAGGGAAATCACCGTACGCACGACCATCGCCCTGGGTGCCCTGCTCCTGCTCATCGCTCTGTGGAACCTTCTGAAACCAGTCCCATCAGCGCACGCTCTTCCCGCACCGCCGGTCCTGCGAATCGCAGTCCTGCCTGACGTCGCACCGGAACAACTGCGCATTCAATACACCCCTCTCCGCGAATATCTTTCCCGAACACTCTCCCTTCCCTGCGAGTTGATTCTGCCTCAAAGTTATCAGGGAATGCTCGATCGTTTCCAGGCGGGCGAAATCGATCTTGCCCTCTTTGGCGGCTACACCTTCGTCCTCGCAAACCGGATGAACACCGCCGTCCCTCTCGTCATGCGCGAAGCCGATCGAAACTTCACGAGCGTCTTCATCACCTCCTCCAGGCATTCGGGCACCAACCTCTCCGATTACCGCGGTGCCCGCTTCGCCTTTGGATCAAGACTCTCCACCTCCGGCCACGTGATGCCCAGAATCCACCTGATCGAAAGGGGAATCGACCCCGAGGCTTTCTTCGGCTCGATCGATTACACGGGTGCCCACGACAAAACAATCCAGTCGGTCCTCACGGGTGAATCGGACATCGGCGCAGTCAACGCTCTCATTCTTCAATCCAAAATCCATACTGGACTGATCGCCTCCGCCTCGTTACGAATTCTCGCAGAGACCGCCCGATTCCCGGACTACGTGTGGGTCGCTCAAAAAAAACTCCCCCCCAGCCTGCGGACAAATCTGCGCATGGCATTTCTGGACCTCGATTTTCAGGACCCCGAACATTCCCAAATCCTCTCCAACCTCGACGCCCGGGCCTTTTTTCCCGCGTCCCCCATGGATTTCGAAACCCTGACCATCACTCTGAATTCACCTCATCGGGCCAAACTTCCGGACACTTTCCCCGACCGATGAAACCAGCCCTCCCCCCAGCCTTCGCAGGCTTGATCCAGCAGATCCGGTGGTTGCTCCTCATCACCTCGCTCGCCATCCTTCTGCCCGTCGCAGCAGGCCTTTTCTGGTACATCGAGAGGGAATCCGGAATCCAGACCCAGATCCACAACACTCTCATTGATCTCGAGATCACTCACACCGCGATCACAGAACTCAGCCAGCTGACCCTTCAACGCATCTCGGAACGTTCCCTGCCGCTCCGGGAAGAACCTCTCAGCCAAAAGAGCCGACACCACCTGCGCGCGATCATGGAATCCCTCAACGCCCTGAACTCGCCGAACCGCGCCCCCCCGTCCGAGGAGTTGGACCACATGCTCCAACGCGCCCGCAGGCACATCTTACAGATCACTCAGGCTCCTCCGAGACTCCAACAGGAAATGCTCGATCGTTCGCTGGAACCCCTGCAAATCAACCTCCTTCAAATCCGGCTGCTGGTCCGTGAACTCGAAGAGACAAGCCTCGAAGTCAATCCAAAGGAAAACGAAGCGTTGCAAAACATCCAGATCCCCGCGACCCTCGGGCTGCTCCTGCTCGGAATCGGAGTTTCCGCGCAAATGTTCGGCGAAATCCGAAACGCGGCTTACAACAATGCGCGAACCCAACGAAACCTCACCAAAAGTCGCGAGCAACTCAATCTCGTTTTCAACGGCACATCGGAGATGCTCCTCCTCTATAGCTTGAACGAAAAGAATCAGCTCGTGCTCGAGGCCGCCAACCAGGCTTTCAGAACGGCCTTCAACCGGTGGTATCCGACCGTTCCCATGGAACCGGTCGGCAGGACCCATGCCGAAATCCTCCAAGCCTTCGGAATCAGCACCGACCTGTCAGGGTGGAACGAAGAGGGTTTCCGTCGCTGCCTGGAAAGCCGCCGCCGAACCGAGTTCGACACCGCCCTCCCGACACCCTCCGAAACCCGCCGCCTCACCATTTCCATCGAACCGATCCCCGACCCAAACTCCCCTGCAAACCGCCTCCTCTGGGTCGGGCGCGATATCACCAGACGCAAACAGATCGACGACGAACTCAAACGGTTCAGGAACACCCTCGATCAGACCCTCGACTGCGTCTTCGTGTTCGGAGCGGATTCACTCAGCTTTTTCTACACGAATCACGGGGCTGAAGATCAGCTCGGTTACTCCAAGTCCGAACTCGAACTCCTGCGCTCCGTCGACATTACCCCACACCTGAACGAGGAACAATTCCGCGCACTCGCCCTCCCCCTGATCGAGGGTCGGCAAAGCAGCATTCAATATCAGACCGTCCACCGCCGAAAGGACGGCCGCGACATCCCCGTTGAAGTCGTACTTCAATACGTCGCGCCGCAGGGAGACGAACCCAGGTTCGTGGCCATTGCCCGCGACAGGTCCGAGCATATCCGGGTCGCTGGAGCTCTCAAGGCAAGCGAGGAACGTCACGCACTGGTCCTCAAGGCAGTCAACGACGGAGTCTGGGATTGGAACATTCTCACAGGAGAGGCCTTTTTCTCACCCCGCTGGCAGGAAATCCTCGGCTACCAGTTGGGAGAGTTTCCAGAAAGGGACACAGCATTCTTCGAACGACTCCACGGCGACGACAAAGCTCTGGTTGAAAGCGCCATTCAGGAACACTTCGAAAAAAAGACCCCCTTTCGAGTCGAAGCACGTGTCAGGCATCGGGACGACTCCTATCGGTGGATTCTCTCCCGGGGCGAAGCCCAGCGGGATGACTCGGGTCGACCCGTCCGGATGGTCGGGACAACTACCGATGTCACCGAACGCAAACGGATCGAAACTCAGTTGCTCCAATCCCTTCACGAAAAGGAGACGCTCCTGCGCGAAATCCATCACCGGGTCAAAAACAACATGCAGGTCATCTCAAGCCTGCTCTATTTTCAGGAGAAAAAGGCGCTCGATCCAGCCTCCGCCTCCGTCTTTTCCGAATGCCGCACCCGGTTGCGCTCAATGATCCTGGTCCACGAAAAGCTCTATCGCGCTGAAAACCTCTCGCTGATCCGGTTCGATGACTACATCCGGTCGCTCATTGAACAGATCCACAGCACCCACTCCGGCAACCAGTCCAAGGCCTCCATCCAGCCCGAGCTGAATCCGGTTTACCTGCCGATCGAATTGGCGATGCCCGCCGGGATGATTATCTGCGAACTGATCACCAACATCTTTAAGTACGCCTTTCCCGACCATCGTTCCGGCGAGGCCCGCATCCGCCTCCTGACGGACAATGACAACGTCCGCATCATCATTTCAGACAACGGAGTCGGCCTGCCCCCGGAGATCGACACCGAAAACCCCACGTCCTTCGGCTGGCGCCTGATCTGCGCCCTCAGAAGCCAGCTCAATGCCACAACCCAGATCAATCGCAAGGATGGAACCACGGTTACTCTGACTTTCCCAGCACCACCTCAGCCACCTCCGTCTGCCCCCCCGCCTCCGGATTCGTCCGTCGGGCACCAGACCCAGACCATTGCCACCACCCCAGCAACCCGATGAATCCCAAAACCAAACCTGTAATTGCGAGCATCTTTCTGGCGGAGGATGAAGCGCTCATCGCCATGGAACTGGCCGCCCGGCTCAACTCTCTGGGATACGCGGTCTGCGGCACGGCGGCACGGGGAGAGGATCTCCTTCGAGACATCCTGAAGACTCAGACGGACCTGATTCTCATGGACATCAATCTTGCCGGCGAACTGGACGGAATCGACACCGCCAGCAGGTTGCGCCAAAACCACGACCTCCCGGTTGTCTTCCTGACCGCTTATTCCGATCCCAACCTCCTGGAGCGAGCCAAGCAGGCAAGCCCGTTCGGCTTTCTGGTCAAACCTTATAATGAATCGGAACTCAATGCCACGATTCAGATCGCGCTCCACAAACACCGCTCCGAAGCCGCCCTCCGATTGTCCATCGATAGCCTGGAACAACAGGTCCGCGAACGCACCGAACAGCTCGAACAACGCGTTTTGGAACGAACCCGCGAACTCGACTCCCTCAACAAACGACTTCGACTCGACGAATTCTCGATCAACCACGCCAGCATCGGCACTCTCTGGATCTCAAAGACGGGCCAGATCCTGCGCAGCAACAAGGCCAGCCACAAGCTCCTTGGCTACACCGAAGAGGAGCTTCTCACAATGCGGTTCAACGAACTGGCCCCAACCCTCACTCCGGAGGCATGGGATCAACACTGGCAGTCTCTCAAATCCAGGCAGCAACTGCACCTCGATCTGGAACTCCGCCATCGAAACAACTCACGCGTGTGGGTCGAGGCCGATGCCAACCACCTGGAATTTGAGGGCGAGGAATATAATTTCATCTTCCTCAGGGACAGCTCCGCCCGCCGCGCCGCCGAACGTCAGGCCCTTGCTTCCCAGCGCCTGGAAAGCCTCAGCACCCTCGCCGCCGGCATCGCCCACGACCTGAACAACACCTTCGTTCCGATCCTCCTGGCGGTCGACCTGCTCAGAGACCGGGACGACCAATACGAGGACCACCTCAACCTCATCGAGAACGGCGCCAACCAGGGCACTCAGATGGTTCAGAAACTCCTCGGTTTCGCCAAGGGAAAAACCGGGGAGAAAATCTCCATCGACGCCCAACAGATGACCCAAAGCATTCTCCGGGTGGCTCAAACCACCTTCCCCAAGACCATCCGGATCGAAGGGAGCTGCGCCAAAAACTGCCCCCCTCTCCACGGCAATCCCGCTCAGGTCCACCAGGCGGTGCTTAATCTCTGCACCAACGGCACCGAAGCCATGCCCAAGGGAGGCACTCTCCGCATCTCCGTCGAACGGGTCGACGTCCAGGAAGCCACCATCGGCCTCGAGGGCACGATCGATCCCGGTCCCTATGTTCGAATCCAGGTCGCCGATTCGGGCGCTGGTGTCCCCCCCGAAAACATCGATCGAATCTTCGAACCGTTCTTCACCACCAAGGCCGAGAACACCGGCTACGGCCTCGGCCTCTCCACGGTCATCGGCATCGCCAAAGGCCACAGGGGATTCGCCCGGGTCCGCTCCGAACTGGGCCGGGGCTCCACATTTGAAATCTATTTTCCGGCCGACCTGAAATCCCATGCCGCCGAACCGGCGGATGAAAAACCCCTCTTCGATGGCAGGGGGCAGTGGGTTCTGGTCGTCGACGACGAAGCTCACGTCAGGAATTCCCTCCAGCCCAGTCTCGAAAGAATGGGCCTCCAGGTCGCCACGGCCACCGATGGAAGCGATGCCCTGGTTACTTTTGGTCGTTCCCATCAGGAAATTGCACTCGTGCTCACGGACATTCACATGTCGCCTATCAGCGGCATCACCCTCATCCGCTCCATGCGCCGCATCAATCCCAAACTCCGCATCATTGCCATGACCGGCATGAACGAATCCAATGCCGACCAGGAACTCACCGAGCTCCACGTCGAAGCCCGCCTGCAAAAACCCTTTAATCTGGCCACCCTCGCCGCAGCTCTCACAACCGCCCTGCCCTCATGAACCCAGTTCCCAATATCCCAGGCCCGCACACCCCCCAATTCGAACCCGGCTTCCTCAGCCTGTTCGAATTCGTTCCCGATGCCCTGATCATGGCGGACGCCGCGGGCAGAATCGTTCTGGCAAACCCACAGGCCACCGCGATGTTCGGTTGGAGCAACGACGAACTGATCGGTCAAATGGTCGAGCTCCTCATCCCGGAAGCCGCCCGAACAGGCCACGTCACGCTTCGGGAGAAATATCAGCAAAACCCGCAGGCCCGGCCCATGGGATCAAACAAATCCGATCTCATCGCGCTGCGCAGGGACGGCACCGAAATACAGGTCGAAATCAGTCTCGGCCCCATCGAAACGTCCGCCGGCACACTGATCATCGCTGCCATTCGCAATATCACCTCCCGAAAGACCTCCGAACGCAACGCCCTGCGTTCCCAGCGCCTGGAGAGTCTCGGCAGCATGGCCAGCGGCATCGCCCACGACCTGAACAACACCTTCCAGCCCATCCTCATGGTTCTTGAAATGCTCCGCGCGGATTACCCGGAGAAGGTCACCGAATTCCTCACCATCGCCGAACAATCGGCACGCCGGGGTTCCGAAATGGTTCTCCAACTGCTCACCTTCGCCAAGGGCTCGAAAGGTTCCCGAATCCTCATCGAACCACGGCACCTCCTCAAGGAAATCGAGAAAATCGTCCGGAATACGTTTTCAAAATCAATTCAACTGCGCGTCAATTATCAGGAAGACCCGGGCACCCTCCTCGGCGATCCCACCCAGTTGCATCAGGTCCTCCTCAACCTCTGCGTCAACGCCCGCGACGCCATGGCCGATGGCGGCACTCTCACCATCGCCGTCGACACCCTCGAATGCGACACCACGTTCGTTGAGTTTTTCTCAGACGCCGTTCCAGGAACCTACATCCGCATCCGCATCAGCGACACCGGCTGCGGAATCCCCCCCGAACTGATCGATCGAATCTTCGAACCGTTCTTCACCACCAAACCACCGGAAATGGGTACGGGTCTCGGTCTCTCCGCCGCCATCGGTATCATCCGTGCCCACGGCGGGTTCCTGCGCGTCCGCAGCGAAGTGGGCAGTGGCAGCCAGTTTGAACTCTACCTCCCCAAAGTCGCCGGTCAGTCCCAATCAGAGGAAACCACCACGGAACTGACCTTCCACGGCGGAGGCGAGCTCTGCCTCGTCGTCGATGACGAACAGGGCGTGCGCGACATGCTCAAGATTGTCCTTCAAAAGCTCGAACTTCGAGTCATCACCGCAGTCGACGGCAGCGAGGCACTGATTCGAATCGGGGAATATGGCGAGGAGATCAAATTCGTTCTCACCGATGTCAACATGCCCGTCATCGACGGCCTGGCATTGGCACGCAGCCTCAGGAAAATCCTGCCCCAAGCCCGCATCATTGCAATCACCGGCGTGGCCAGTGACCAGAGGCTCACTGAACTCAAATCACTCGGAGTCGACGGCACCATCATCAAGCCATTCAACCGCCGCAAACTCATCGGAGCCCTCAACGGCCATTTCCCCACGGACTAAATCCCTTGACGGGCCAACGCCCCCCCAGGAGTGCGCTTCCATCTCCCTCACGGGTTGGAGCACCCTCACTGGCTGGATCGACCCTCCGGGAGCGCCTCGATCTGAAAAAACCGGTTCGCAAGCCGACTGTAGGGCACAAACAACTCCGTCTCCGGAAACGTCCCCGGCACATCGGCGATCTTCGACTGGAGGGCCAACGGCTCATTGCCGCCCGACACCCGGTAGATCGTACCCGGCTTTCCGGGCCAGCTCAGCCGCGCCAAACCGTCGTTCCACGGTGCCAGCGAAACCGCAAATGCCGGCTCCGCAACCGCCGGGTCCCCCCCCGCCAGCTGCTCCCAGGCGTTCGAATAACCGTCTCCATCCGGATCTTCTCCCGCACCCGATGCCAGCCCCCCGAAATGCCGCAGCTCCCAGTCATCTTCCAGACCGTCCGCATCCTGATCCACGATCCCAACCCCATCGATCTCCAACTCAACGCTTCGGATGCTGCCCCCGCCCTTTTCTCCGATGTCGCTGATGGACACCGTCCACTCTCCCTGACTGCTCTCGAAAAAATGGTGCGTGCTCATATAGCTCCAGTCAACAGGCCCGAACGAATCATCGTCACCGAGGCTCTGCAGCACACTCAACGTTCCCTGCGGCGAACGAAGCGTGATCCGCAGGTCACCGCGTGCCGTGTGATCACCATTCACCCGCAGGGTCACATGCTCACACACCATCGCCTGACTCACCTTGAAGCGGTAACGAACGGCATCCAGATCGAGCTTCAGTCGAATGCTCGGGTCAACCCTCACCAGCTCCCGCAGGGCTTCGCCGTCCCGCTGATTAATGAACACCGCAGGAACCGACACGAACTCCGTCGCCCCCATCACCAGCCGGGCCGAGGTGTCCCGGTTGTTGTAAACCACCGCAAACTCCGCACCCGATGCGGCGGCGGCTTCGAGTTTCTCGCAAAAAAAGATCTCTCCCCGCTCGATCAAAGCCGCCTGACCGGTCAGGTCCGCGGCGATCCCATCCACCGCCATGCCGGCGTCAAACGCCCCAAGCGATCGCGTCGGTTCATCCGGGAACCGGCCCAGGCTCGGCAACGCAATGATCGATTCCACCTCCGGCGGCACCGACTCGCCCGAAACCAGCAAACGCAGTCCCTGATCCGGAACCACCGCGATGCGCGTTGACGGGACTCGAATCTGCTCCACCTCCGGACGCCGCTTCCACGTTCGCGCCAGACGAACCGCAATCCCGGCATCGGGCACACCAAACCCAAGGTTGTGACTCACCGCCAGACCGGCCCCATTGACGACAAGATCCGGATCCGTCTTGTCGTGGTGCCGACTCGAAAGCACCAGGATCTGCTGCACATCGCGATAGCTCAGATCCGGGTTGGCCGACAAGATCAACGCAGCAACACCGCTGATCAGGGGAGTGGACGCGGAGGTTCCGTTGAACCCGGTGGAACCAAATCCGTAGTTGGCCAGATCGTTCGTATAGCTGTTCGAATTGTACCCGGCCGCTCCCCGCCGATCCGTCGTCACGAGATTCGGAGAATCCGTCGAGCAGGCATTGCCCTCGGGATCCTCATCCCCGCTCGGTGCCGCCACCAGCAGGCAGGCACCCGGCGAGCCATACCGGGCGAATCGCCCATCCAGACGCACGGCCGCCACCCCGATCACCCGCGAATCAGTCAGGTAACCGTCGTCGTTCGCATTGATGCTCCGATCCCGCCCGTTGCCCCCGGCCCGCACCATCACCGTTCCCAGTCCCGAACGCCCGAACTTCACGGCATTCGAGATCCCAATATCCTCCAGCGCGCTGATCGGGAATTGGATCGAACTGTCGTTGCCCCAACTGTGATTCTGCACACTCACCACGTTCGATCGATACTGAAACATGTCCATCAACGCCTCGTCACTGATCACAAATCGGTCCCGGGCATTAAACAAAACCCAGCTGGCCAGCCGGGCTCGCGGTGCCACCCCGGTGATCCCGATCTTGTTGTCGCCCCGCGCCACCGCCAATCCCGCCACCGCCGTGCCGTGATTCGCCGAACTTCCCGCCGGCAACCCATCCTCCCGGTAAGTTGAAAAATTATAATGCGGCGCCCCCTCAGCCTGCGGTGACAGGTCCGGATGCCCCAGCTCTACACCATCGTCGGCCACCGCCACTACCACCCCTTCCCCCCGGCTCACCGCCCAGGCCTCCCGCACATTCAGATCCAGCCCCAGCCGCGCACCATCCAGATCCCGGTTCTCCAGATAGGCCTGCCATGGGAACTTCGCATTGGTCGACTTGCCGAAATACGGGTCGTTCGGCCGGGCGGCCATCGCTCCATGCAACACCTTCGGGCGACGGGCCACCGGATGGCAGGCAACCACCCTGGGGTCATTCACCAGTTCGGACGCCGCCTGCAGCGCCACCCAGGTGTCTTCGCCCTCCACGATGAACAGCTTGCGACTCAATCGCCGCGAGACATGAAATGGCGTTCCCTGGAGCAGCTCCTCCAAATCGTCCGGATTCGCCAGTTCAAGCACCATTCGGTTGCCAAACTCAATGACCGGTCCACGCCCCGACTCGGGCCGCGCCTCCAGCCAATCACTCCCCGGAAGCAGATTTTTCCTCGACGCTCCCGTAGCCAGCGGAGGAACAATCTGATAACGCGCCCGGCGCGGTTCCGAGAACTCAAAAACCACCGCGTCAGAACCGGTTTCTGCCTTCGCCGGAACAGGCCCGAACAAACCCGTGAACAGCCATGCCATCCCAAGCCAAAACCAGCCCGCATACCCGCGGTCCCACGACCCGGACTGACTCCCGCTTCGCGCCAAGCGCCTGCCGCCTGCGGCGCTTCGGTTCCTCACTGGTGCTCTAAATGCTCTAAACATTCTGCCTCGCGGATACAGCAAGTTGCATACCCAACAACCGATTCTTCGTCACCCAAATCGTTACCCCAAAAACGCTCCCTCTAATCCTGCCACCAATGGTTCAGAACCGTGTGGCGGCCCGCCTTCAACCACTGCGTGATCGCTTCAGAAATGTATTCCTTGGCCAGTTCGACCGATTTGTCCAGATCCTGCCCGTGCGCCAGGCAGGCCGCAATCGCCGCCGAATAGGTGCACCCGGTGCCATGCGTGCACACTCCCCGCACAAATGGCGAGGAAACCAAAAGTTCGTTCCGGCCGTCAAAAAACAAATCCACCGCCTCCCGCATGCCTTTCAGGTGCCCCCCCTTGACCAGAATGGCACACCCGTACCGCGCGTGCAGCGCCCGGGCACATTCTCGCAGTTCTTCCGGCTCGCGAATCGTCGTTCCAGTCAATATCCCGGCTTCATCCAGATTTGGGGTGATCAAGGCAGCCAGGGGGAACAGTTCCTTTTCCATAACCTTCCGCGCCGAATCCTTCAACAGCACCGCTCCGCTCGTGGACACCATCACCGGGTCCACAACCACCGGAATCCGCGGGTGCTGCCGCAGCACACCGGCGACCTCGCGGATGATCGCCGCCGAATACAGCATGCCCGTCTTGATCGCCTTGGGCCCCAGTTCCTTCATCACCGCCTCCATCTGGAGTGCCACCATGTCCGGACGACATGCCTGAACCCCCAGGACCCCCTTCGGATTCTGCGCAGTCACACAGGTGATCGCGCTTGTGCCATGCACTCCCAGCGCCGCGAATGTTTTAAGATCCGCCTGCACTCCGGCACCCCCACCGCTGTCCGACCCCGCCACGGTCAACGCCGTGGGCACTTTACGTTCATTGCTCATTTGTTCCTTCCTGAAAAACCCGTTTCTCACGGAATCCATTGCCTCTGTCAATGCCGGCGACCCGTGTTTCGGCATTTCCTTTCCCCGCGCTTGGCTTATCGTGTCGGCATGGACAACGATCAAGTGGCCGCCATTCTGGCTGAAATTGGGGTTCTTCTGGAACTCAAGGGCGAAAACCCTTTCAAAACCCGCGCCTACACCAACGCCGCCAGAACCCTCGAGACTTTTCCCGAGCGCCTCGAGACCATCGTCGCTGAAAACCGCCTTGGCGAGATCAAAGGATTCGGCCAAGCCCTCCAGGACAAGATCACTCAACTGGTCACCACCGGATCTCTCCCCTACTACGACGAACTCAAAGCCTCCCTGCCCCCCGGACTGCTGGAACTGCTCGAAGTGCCCGGTCTCGGACCGAAAAAGGTCAAAATCCTCCACGACAAACTCAACATCGCCTCGCTCTCCCAATTGGAAACCGCCTGTCAATCGGGCCAGGTCGCCGAACTCCCGGGATTCGCCGCGAAAACCCAGTCCAAGATCCTCGATGGCATCGCGTTTCGAAAAAAATACGCGAGCCATCACCTGATCAGCCTCGCCCTGCGCACCGCCGACCCCATCCTCGACCAACTGCGCTCCCACCCCGACGTGATCCGCTGCGCCACCGCAGGCAGCCTTCGACGCCACAAGGAAATCATCGGAGACATCGATTTCCTGGCTTCCTCCCGAAACCCCACGGCCGTCATTGCCTTTTTCACAGCCCTGCCCGGAGTAATCCTGATCCATGCCAGTGGCGACACCAAGGCCAGCGTCGTCCTGGAGGGCGGCATTCAGGCCGATCTGCGCGTCGTCACCGACCCTGAATTCCCATTCGCTCTGGCCTATTTCACCGGAAGCAAGGAACACAACATCGTCATGCGCCAGCGCGCCATCGAACGCGGACTGCGCCTCAACGAATACGGTTTGTTCCGATCCAATTCCGAAACCAACGATCCCGCCCTTCTGTTGCCCTGCGCCACCGAGGAGGAAATCTACAACCAGCTCGACCTCGATTTCATCCCTCCGGAGCTGCGCGAAAACCAGGGCGAATTCGATGCCGCCGCAGAACACCGCATTCCCCGCCTGATCGAATGGACCGAACTCCGCGGCTCTCTTCACAACCATTCCCAGTGGAGCGACGGTCGCGATTCCCTCAACGACATCATTGCCGCCATGATCGACCTGGGCTGCGACTACTGGGCCATCACCGATCACTCCAAATCCTCCGTCCAGGCCAACGGACTGCAGCCCGACCGATTGCAGCGTCAGATCACCGAAATCGCCTCACGCAACCGGAGACTCGCCGACGAGGGCGAGTCTTTCCGACTGCTCACCGGCACGGAAGTGGACATCCTCAACGAAGGTCGGCTCGATTTCGACAATGACCTGCTCGCACAGCTCGACGTCGTCGTCGCCAGCATCCATCAGGGTTTCACCCAATCCGAACCCGAAATCACCAGGCGCCTGATCCGGGCCGCGGAAAATCCCTTCGTGCACATGCTCGGTCACCTCTCCGGCCGACTCCTCCTCGAACGGCATCCCTATAAACTCGACGCCCACGCCGTCATTGATGCCTGTGCCGAAACCGGCACCTGGATCGAACTCAACGCCAGCCCTTACCGCTTCGATCTGGATTGGCGCCTCTGGTCCTATGCCAAGAGCAGGGGCGTCAAATGCGTGATCAATTGCGACGCTCATCGCCTGGAGCACTCCGGTTTCCTCCGCCTCGGTGCCGGGATCGCCCGCAAGGGATGGCTCACCAAGGCCGACGTCATCAACACCCTCCCTCTCCCCCAGCTCAAAAAGGCACTCGCCCAAAAGCGAGCCTAACACCCGTAACCACCCCGCACCCCGCCGCCCTGTGGAGTGCCCCCACCAGAGCGCAGCGCCGACGCCGCCTTCCCCCGCTCGTCCATCAACTCCAAGGAACCGGTAAAGATGCGGACTCGGCAAACGACCGCCCAGCCAGAAGCACACCCAAACCCAACCCGCAGCCCAATCTCCAGATAATCCACGGAAGAAAAAAAAACCACTTACACAGTCTTCTTTACAAAACGATTTCTTTACAAACCCAACCAACACCTCACGAGGCCCCCCTCCCTCACCCC
>JAIPJX010000123.1 GCA_021733945.1 Verrucomicrobiota bacterium
GCCATGTATATGGATAGGATATGAAAATCATCGAAGAAGTCAACGAAAAAGAAAATGCTCCACGAATGCGAAATTGCTCAACCCCTTGAAAACATTACCTACTCAGCCAATTTATAAGATCGATTGCGGAACCGCTGAGCAAATGCTCCAGGGACGACCGACGAATTGATGGCCACCTCAAGGCCTCCGCGATTCTTAGTCGAACCATTCGATTCCAAAACCCAGTCATCCGGCGAGTTCCCTCCTATCCCGGCGCATCTGGAAACCGGAACAACCGGTGGATCTGTTCGAACTCGTAAAGATAGTGCCTCGCCACCGAATCCCTTGCAACAACCACCAGCAGGTCGTGCGAATAAACCGATGTATTGTACCAGTTGAAACTCCCTTCCAGAACGATCCCATTGTCAACCACACAGTATTTGGAATGGAGGGGACAATACGGGACCTGCTGCTCGACCTGGCCGTAAGCCAGATCAACACAGACCCCGGACCTCTTCAACCGCTCCACCGAGGGAAGCAACGGGCGCGCGAGTTCCTCTGACAAGGAACACGCCCGGCCCGGATCGCCCTGTCTGGCCATGTGGCCATTGAGCAGTATGCGCACATCCACACCCCGGCGACGCGCCCCGATGAGCGCGTCAATCACGCTGTCCTGGTATTCGCCCTGCATCTCCCCGATCAGAAACAGGCAGAGCCGGATGGAATGCCTGGCCCGATGGATCTCGGACAGGATTGCCTGGTGCGGGCGATACAACCGCCCGTTCCGGATGGAATGTCGGCCAAACGTATAGAGCAGGTTGAACGAGCCGTAGGGATCGATGCCATACGTCTGGTGAATGCCACCTCGAATGCTCTGAAATACATTCTCGAGCAGCCGACAGACGCCGTGGGAACCAAAGGCCATTCCCGATTCCCAATTACTCCCCCACCGGTCGAACGCAATGTTGAACGACCCCTCGATGCAATCCTGATCCCCAAAGAGTATAAACTTGGTATGCATATCCGTGGCAACCTCCAATGTGGAGGCCCGACTCGAACAAACGACTCCCGTCAGTTCGATCCGGGACCGTTTCAACCGCGCATAGTTCCGACTGTTTGTCAGAACCATCTTCCTCCAGTCGACCACACATTGGACCCGGACCCCTTGATCACAGGCAAAGAGAAGGTGATTCACGAAATCCGTGTCGTCGATGCAGTCCACACAGACACGGATGCCGGGCATTCCCCCTCCCCCTTTGCGCATCCGTTCAATCTGGCGATCAATCTGGTCGTGAATATAGCGTTTGGGATGAAACGGATGGGACGGGTTGCCCTTGGTGAACTTGGGCACCAGCCGCAGAGATTCAAAATGGCATGCATGCCAGTCGGCATCCCGCTGCAACAATTCCGCATCCACGCTCTCGACCTGGTAGGCATTGGCTCGTGTCCATTCCCGCGGGACGCCACGCCGCCAGGGGGCTCCATTCTCGAAATCCGAGCCCGCCGCGAACAGATAATCGTGCTTCGATTGAATCACCTGTCCCCGGAAATGAAGAATGTAGGAGAACCACACGTTCGAAATACGCCCGAGGGTGGCCGGGTTGGCATGCAGAAAAAACTCCCGGGTCACCCTGCAGTGCCGGTTCCATTCGGTCTGATACGGGTCGGTTTCAACCACGAATTGTTCGCGCTCCCCCCACGACCGCTCCAGCTTCAGCACCACTTTCAGATTGATCTCCTCGCCCCAGTCGATCGCAAATCGGATCTCACCCCACCTCAGGTGGAACCACTCTCCAAACTCGTTCCTCCGGCCGAACTCAGAACCGAGTTCCGCCTCAACCGGGATCGCCCACGACTCCGCAATCATCATAGAATTCTCCGCGATTACGAGGCTTACACCCCGCGGACGCCTCCTCCCAATCCGCGATCCTTTCCCGTCCCGGACAAGCTGCCCGCGACCCGAAACACGCGCATCCAATCAACCGCCGCAACCAACACCCCAACCACTTGTCACGCCCCGACCACCCCGGGTTCGAACTCCACGAAATAGCCGGGATGATCGGACACCCGGCTATATTCCGTCCCATTAAACAGTTCACGGCTGGAAACAGGCATCAGCCCACCGGCGCTGTTCATGAAACAGTGATCGATCCGTCCTCTTTGAAACCAGGACGGGTCCATCCAGGTGCCCCCCGGCACGCGCCCCCCCCCGAACGGAGCCCCCCCGATCTGATCCCGGAACTCACCATCGGCCAACACGCAGCGGTATCCCTCCGATCCCGTCGGAACGTTGAAATCCCCACACAGAAGCGTCGCCGCCACCCCCGAACCGGAGCTCTTCCGGCACCACTCCCGCAACCGCTCGAACTGGCCGCGAAATCCCGCCTCCCACCAGCTCAGATGCACACAAAACATGTTCACCAATCCGATCACCGGAACCGCCACCTTCACCCGGAGCACCTTTCGGGCATGGATATCCCACCCATCGTGACTGGTTGATACGTAGGCGGACTCGGATTCAACCATGGGGAACCGACTCAGCACGGCGCATCCCTCCCGGTACCGACCAAAACCAAGATGCGAATGGTCCCAGTAAATCGAATAGGACTCCCGCAGCTGCTCGCAAATCATCCGGGCTGTATTCGCACTCCAATCCCCTCGTCCCTCGTTCCACGGTTCGGACACCTCCTGAAGACAGATCAGATCCAGGCCAAGCTCATTGATCGCACTCGCAATCAGACGCAGTTTTGCGTCCTGGTTCGCCTCCTGACGGCAATGCAGGTTCAGGGTGAGAACCCTCAGCTGCCCCCGCCGAACCACATAGTTCTGCCCGCAATTGTTGTCCCACACCGGGCCCTGGGCACTCTCACATCCGATTGCAAACTCCACGGAGGGGGCATCCCCCACCGGCAAACGAGCAAGCCAAATCCCGCACCCGTAGGAATTGGGGTTCCGTGCGTTGCACCCCTGCATCCGACTCCAGTACCGGCGGAGGAAAAAACAGGGTGCCGTCCGTTGGGTCCGCCACTGGTCCGAAGTCCATCTCACAAAGACCCGGCCCGGCCGAATCGAATGCTGCACCGCCACAGGCACCGGGCAAACCGATTCGCCAGCCCCCAACGAAGGACGCTCCCCCACTCTCAACAAGGGAAATGAAGACGCCATCCGAATCCCCGAATCATTCCTCACCAGATAATCCTCGCCCCCGTTGTTGTCCCAGGATTCAACCCCGTCCACCCGGCAACACAGGGCAAATCGCACGTCTCCTGGCAGCGACATTTCGTCCATGCCACGCTCGCGCAAGATCCGCGCTCTCCAGACCTCGCCAACTCCGCCCCACCGCCTTTCGCAAACCGCCGGGCAGGAGCGCCAACGTCCCTCCTCGCCGGCCCAATGCACCTCGACCGTTTTCCACGGTCCCGGGACGGACACAGAGATCATGAAGGTCAACCGTTGACAGCTCATTCCGAACCGCCTGATCCTGACGTTTTCAACGTAGATCAGTCGAATGGGACACCCGTCACTCATTTAATCCACCTCCACAGACACATGCCCGAATCGTATCACGCCCGGCGCTGGTTGTCTAACGACTCCAGGCCCTCGAATCCCTTGAGTGCGTCCAGCCGGGTTGCTGTACCTCATGAGGTAGAGTGCCTCGCGCTGCGAGGCACTGTCGGTCGCAGCGCGACCGACTCCACCCACTCCACCCGGGCAGATTCATTCAGGGACGGCCTTCATCCCTTCGCCAGATCTTGGACTGCGGCAGTCCTCTGCCGCTTTCCACCGCGTCGGCAGATCCAAAAGCGGCAGAGGACTGCCGCACTCCACGACGCTGTCGCGAACCACCCAAAGACCGGACCATCCCCACCAGTGGGGTACCCCCCGGGGTGCTGTACCTCATGAGGTAGCGTGCCTCGCGCTGCGAGGCACTGTCGGTCGCAGCGCGACCCACTCCACCCACTCCACCCAACACGCTTCATTCAGGGGGGATCACACAATCGCCAGATCCTGGACCGCACCAGAGCGCAGCGCCGACGCCGCTTTGGGGATACCCTGCGAACGCGGCTCCGGAAAGGAACACTCCATCATCGCAGCACCCCGGAAGGGCGGCGGAGGCATCGGAGGGCCCATCATTTTCCGCCCCCGCCTCCCTCGCGCAGCGACCCCGGGTGGATCGGACCCCACATCCGCAAAACCCCGAGTCTTCCCTGAGCTTTGCACCCAA
The DNA here is from genome assembly GCA_021733945.1 of Verrucomicrobiota bacterium. GTDB lineage: Bacteria > Verrucomicrobiota > Verrucomicrobiia > Limisphaerales > SIBE01 > JAIPJX01. The sequence goes on from JAIPJX010000123.1 coordinate 4,205, forward strand.
TCGAATCAGCGAACTGCTGAGATTGATCGATCCCGCTGACTGATTGCACGGACTCCACATCCGACCTACCCTGACTCTAATCGCACGTATTCGTTCATGTTTGTCCGTCAAATCGGCGGTTTAGGATCAGGGAGCCCTGAGTCCGCTTCCGGATCCTGCCTCCGCCGAAGTGGAGGCGGAGGGACGAGTCACGGCCCTCCGCCCCGGCGCCATGGCCATTCCACCACGATGTCCGCACCCGCCCGATCAACGACATAAAACCCAATTGAACTTGCAGGTCGGCACCGATGGACTAGAATGCGATCAATGGCTGCCTGCCCTCCAATTGATTCAGCGATACCGGGTTTCATCATGGCAACAGCGGCCGGGAATGGGGCTGTTGGATTGATCGTCACCCTCATCGTTCTTGGGGGGATCCTCCTGTTTCTGGAAAGCCTGCTGCCGGGCATGGTGGCAGGGGCGATTGGCGTCGCGTGCCTGATCGGCGGAGTGGTTCTGGGATACGTGCACTACGGCATGGAGGCCGGGAGCTTCATCCTTGCGATCGTGGTGGTGGGCCTGCTCATCGGAACGATGTGCTGGCTGAAGTATTTTCCAAACAGTGCCGTGGCCAAGACGTTTATCTCCCAAGGCTCAATCGGAGAGATCGGAACCGAAAAACCAGAACTCGTTGGAAAGACCGGAGTGGCTCACACCAATTTGCACCCGTCGGGTCTGGCCGTTTTAAACGGACAACGGGTCGATGTGGTTACCGAAGGCAACCTGATTGAGCGAGGCACCCCCGTTGAGGTGATCGCCGTGGAGGGGATCCGGGTGGTTGTTCGGGCGATCAAACAGGAAGCCTCTTCAACAAACTGAAAATACGAAACTATGAATACTGTGTCTGGCCTGCTGGCCCTTACGATTGGGGATCTTACGTTGAGTGGACCGAAACTGATTCTGGTCGGCGCGTTGCTGGTGGTCGTGCTGGTGGTGGTCCTGGTGATCATCAACTTCTTCAGCGTATGGATCCGGGCCCTCTTCTCGGGCGCGCGCGTGGCGTTCACCGAACTGATTGCATTGCGACTGAGGAATGTGCCGGTCGGAAAGATTGTCGACAACCGGATCACAGCCGTGAAATCGGGTCTGGACGTGACGATTGACGATCTATCGACCCATTACCTTGCGGGTGGCAGCGTCGAGATGGTGGTTCTGGCTCTGATCGCCGCAAGGAAAGCCTCAATCCGTCTGGATTTCGACCGCGCCTGCGCGATCGATCTCGCAACCAAGGGCACCGGCAAAACCGTTCTGGAAGCCGTCAAAACCTCCGTCAACCCCAAGGTGATCGATTGCCCCGATCCGCGGGCCGGCAAACTCACGGTGGATGCCATCGCCAAGGACGGCATCGCCATCCGCGCCAAAGCCCGGGTCACCGTGCGCACCAACCTCGACCGGTTTGTCGGAGGGGCCACCGAGGAAACCATCATCGCACGCGTCGGCGAAGGCATCGTCTCCACCATCGGCTCCGCGAACAGTTACAAGGAAGTCCTGGAGAATCCGGATCGAATCTCGAAAACCGTTCTCGAAAAAGCACTCGACAGCAACACGGCATTTGAAATCCTCTCGATCGATATCGCCGATGTCGACGTCGGAGAAAACGTCGGTGCCAAACTTCAGGCGGATCAGGCTGAAGCCAACAAACTCATTGCCCAGGCCCAGGCTGAGGTGCGTCGGGCCGCCGCCGTGGCCCTCGAACAGGAAATGTCCGCCCGGGTCCAGGAAATGCGCGCCAGGGTTGTCGAAGCCGAAGCCCAGGTCCCCCTCGCGATGGCCGATGCATTCCGCAATGGAAACCTCGGGGTAATGGATTATCTGCGCATGAAGAACGTGCAGGCCGACACCGGAATGCGCCGGAGCATTGCCGGAGAATCCGGGAACGAACCCGATCAGACGAAGTAAAGCGGGGCCGCTTCCTGTTTCCTCCAAATGGATTCCTTACTGATCATGGTGGCGGTGTTTGCCATCACGGCCATTTCCGGATGGCTGCAGAAACGAGCCCAGGCCGCCCAGGAAACGGGTGAGTCACCGGGTCGCGACCCCAGCGCGCGCCAGGCCCGACCAGAACCATCGAACCGACCCGAATCCGCTGGTGGCGGACTCGAGGCGCAGCTGCGTGGCTGGCTTGAAAAGGAATTCGCCCCGCCCCCACCTCCGCCCCTGGCGCGGTCAGCACCCACCATTGCTCCTCCATACGCCCCATCCCCGGAACCGGTGAAAGAAGCGAGTGTCACGGCTCATGCCATGGCACTGAAAAACCATCCCGAACCCGCGGAGAAAAAGAAATCCCGAGCCGGCACCTTCCGCAACGAGAAAGCGGCCGTGTATCATTGGAACAGGGGAACAACGGGCGGAAAACCCGGAACAACGGGATCCGTGAAGGCGCATCGCCACCCGGAGATCAACGCCGCCGTGGACATGATGCGCAACCCATCCTCCGTCCGCCAGGCGTACATTGCTTCGTTTATTCTCGCTGCCCCCAAGGGCCTGGAGGATTAGACTCGGCACTGGCGGCCAGAAACCCGGTCCGAAGTGTTTTTCCTCGCCCCCCGGGGGATGCCCCCGTTGTCATTCCCACCACTAGCCCGGCAATCCCACGCGCGCCAACAGTTTTCCATACCGCGGGTCACTCCGCAGGCTGTGCAGGGTGGGGTCCACGTTCAGGTAAACCAGATTGGCGTTCCGCTCCCGGCAAGCCTGGTCCAGGCACTCAAACGCCTGGTCGTTCTCCCCGAGACCGGAGTACACGATCGCATACGCAAACGCCGGCACGAACGTTTCCCCGGAGATCGCCCGGAGCCTTTCCAGACCTTCACGGGCTTTCGCGGAGTCACCGGCCAATCCCCGGGCCTGGGCAAGGCGGGCGACCACCAACGGACCGCCACCAAGTTCAACCGCTTTTTCAATCTCACGACAGGCGTTCGCATACTCGTGTTTCGCCATGTGAACACCACCCAGGATCCAGTGGGTTCCGAAAAAACCCTCCTCAAACTCGTTCATCTTTCCGGCCAGAGCCAACACCTCATCGTACTCGCCGGCAAACCAAAGGATCCAGCCCAGACTCAGATTGGTCACCTTCGAAAGGGGATCCAGTTCCTGCGCCTGACGCGCCTCGACCACGGCCTCACGAAAACGGCCCATCGCTGTGAGATAGAAGGCGTACTGTTCGCGGGCAGTCACGTAGCGCGGATCCAGATCAATGGCACGCCTGAACTCAGCCTCGGCACCGGACCAGTTCCAGTCGTGGAAACACAAGACCCGGGCCATCGCGCTGTGCACTTCGGCCAGTTCATCGTCGATCTCCAACGCGCTGAGCGCCGCCTGTTTGCCCTTCTCCACGCCGTTGGCGGAGCTGAAATCGCCAAAATACCAGAGAGCGCAGCAGGAGTCGGTCACACCCGCATACGCAAGGGCGTATTTCGGTTCCAGTGCAATCGCCTTTTCGAAGTACGCGATGGACCGGTTAAACCCCTCGGTGGTCCATTTGAAATAGTGATACCGGCCCTTCAAATAGAGCTGGTACGCCTCGGTATTGTTGGTGGAACGTTTGACACGCAGGCGTCCGGAATCGCCAATCAGTTTCACCCTGAGCGATTGCACAATCGCCTGGGAAATTTCGTCCTGAATCTCAAAAACATCCGTCATATCCCGGTCAAACCGATCGGACCAGATCTGGTTGCCATCGCTCACATCAAGCAACTGCACTCCGATGCGCAACCGCTTCTGGGACATGCGCACACTCCCCTCCAGAAGATGGGACACATTGAGTTGTTTACCGATCCGGCGGACATCCCCCCCCTGCCCCTTGAAGGAGAACGTGGTCGTTCGCGAAAGCACCCGCAGGCCATCCACCTGCGCCAGGGCGGTGATCAAATCCTCCGTGATCCCGTCGCTGAAATACTCGTTCTCCGGATTCGAACTCATGTTGGCAAACGGCAGCACGGCAATCGAAAGGGGTCTTGCCTGGACTGCGGGTGGTTTATGCGCATTCACCCAGCGCCGGTCGAACACCTGGAAATAAATCCGATTCCGAACATGATGCGCTCCGTTGATCACGCGGGAGATGCCCGATAGAAGCAGCACGTCCAGCAACGGATTGGTTTCATCGTGCTGCACCTGCTGCCCCTCGTGGATCCGGGAGTAGGTTTCCAGCAGGCTCGAGAGATCCACCTCGCTGCGCACGATCCGGTCGCGCACATACAGCAGGTTGTCATCCCGCTCACGCGCTTCCCGGGAAAGGAACAACTCCATGCAGAGATCATCCACATGCTCGGGCTCATTCACGTTTGCCCGGGCAAGAATCATCTCGCAATGACGCTGCGTCAGGAAGGGATGCCCGTTTGTCCAGAACAGGACGCGGTTCAGAATGGCGTCCGCCTTCCGGACCCGCAATCCCCTGGCCAGGGGTGCCGCCTCTTCCCGGGTAAAATCGGTCAGTTCGATGCGACGGCCAATATTGAAGGGAGTGTTTCTATTGTCCCGAATCAGGTCCGCCGGAGTCGCCACCCCAAGCAGGCAAAACGTCAGGTTCTCAAAACCGGGATCCTCAACCCGTCGGTTGTAACACTCGCGAATCGCCCCAAAGAATTCATCCGTGGAAAACGGCAGACTCCGCACCGAATCAATTTCGTCGACAAAAATCACCAGGCGCCCGGGGCGCTGGGTCATGACCAGATCCTGAATGGCACTCATGAACCGTTGAACCGGGCTCACACCGGCGTGCAGGTTCCAGTAGTCATCCAACTCATCCTCCAATCCGAGCTGCCGCCCCGTACGCGCGAGCAGGCCGTTGTACCACTGGTCAGGAGTTACATTCTGTCCGATCGCAGTCAGATCCAGGGCCACCACGTTGACTCCATGATCCCGCAATCTCGCTGTGGTCTGCACCATCAGTGAGGATTTCCCCATTTGCCGCGCTGTGAGCACATAACAAAACTGCCCCTTCTGCAATCCCTCGAGCAATTCGCTGTCCGCCCGCCTTTCGACGTAGCTCGGGGCGTTGGACCGCAGGGTCCCGCCCGTGATAAAAAATCCAGATTCGTTGCTCATTGCCTTGACCGTCCGACGCCACCAACCCCATGCCGGAACCAACTCCCGTCCAGGAGCGATTGACCCGATTCGCCGCCAGCATTCATAGCTTCTTCTCGATTTTCCGTAAAGACCGCGGACTATCCGGATGCATCGGAGACAGATCCCGCACAACACACATTGTGTCCGTCACCCTCCCACCGGCCTCTATTTGCCAATGCAAAACTGACTGAAGATGGAATCCAGAAGATCTTCCGTGGCGGTTTTGCCCACGATTTCACCCACAGCCCCCGTGGCGATTCGCAGATCGATGGCCACCAGATCCAGGGGGGCACCTCCATCCATGGCCTCAATCGTGCGCCGTGTCGCTTCCCGCGCCCGATTCAGCGCCTCCTGATGCCTCGAATTGATCATCACCTGAAGCATGCCAGCCTGCAGTTCTCCCGCCCACACCAGCTCCTTGATCGAATCCTTCAGTGGCTCAATCCCCTGACCGCTCACGCAGGACACGTCAATCACCCTTGAACCGATCCCGGGGGGCATCTCCATGCGCGCCCTCAGGTCGATTTTGTTTCGAATCAGAATCCGCTTTTTCCCCGAGAACTCCTCCAGATGCGCGGTGTCCTCCGGCGTCCACAGGTCTGAGGCGTCCAACACATGCAGCACCAGTTCCACCCGTGCGAGGGCTTCCCGCGTGCGCCTCACCCCCTCCTGTTCGATCGCATCGCCGGCGACACGCAGCCCGGCAGTGTCGATGAACACAACCGGCAACCCGCGAATGTTCGCCGTCTCCTCGATGGTATCCCGGGTCGTTCCAGCCAACGGAGAAACGATCGCGCGATCCTGCCCCAGCAATTCGTTGAGAAGGCTCGATTTGCCCGCATTGGGGCGCCCGACGATCACCGCCCGGATCCCACGTCTCAGGATCCGTCCTTCATTCGCAGTACGCAGCAATTCGCCCATGAACCCGAGCGCCTCCTCCAGCCGGGCCCGGATCTTTTCCTGTGCGTCGGGCTGAATATCCTCGTCCGGAAAATCGAGGTGCGCCTCCAGGTGCGCCAACACGGACATCAAGTCATCTCTCAGCAGGTTGATCCGACGGGACAATCGTCCCTCCAACTGTTCATTGGCCGCCTCCAACGCCAGCTCGGTTCGCGAATGAATGATGTCCGCAACCGCCTCCGCCTGGGCCAGATCAATGCGTCCGTTGAGAAAAGCCCGTTTCGTGAACTCTCCCGGTTCCGCCATCCGGGCACCGGCTGCCAGCAACGCATCCAGAACCAGTTTTGCAGGCAGGATTCCGCCATGACAGGAAATCTCAACCATGGGCTCGCGGGTGAAGGTGCGGGGCGGGTGGTACACCGTCAGCATGACCTCGTCCAGCCTCCTGCCGCAGGAAACCATTTTCCCGTAATGAACCGTGTGCGATGCGGCTTCGCAGACCCTGACCCGCCCCCGGCCCAGCGGCACAAAGCATCGATCCGCCACCTCCAATGCCCCAGCCCCGGACAATCGCACCACCGCCAAACCAGCCTCTCCCACAGGCGTGGAGATCGCAGCAATGGTATCCTCCATCACGAAGCACCCCCCCCGGGCAACCCTCCTTCCTCGCGCATCAGACGGATTCATCGAGATCCGCAACTGCCCGCCCTGTTCTCCAAGTTTCTGCCCTGAAGGAAGAGTCGCGCCTTTTCGTAGCTCTTGCGTTGAATGTAATGAGACAAATTGGGGTCCGTGCCCTGGGGCAACTGCGTGCCCAGGTGATCGATTCGTTCAAACAGTGGCATCAGGTTTGGTTTCGGATTTGCAGTGGCCATCAGGCGCACCGCGCTGTCCAACTCATCCAGGGCTTTTAACAGGTTCTGTTCGGCTTCCGTCATGGGCCATACCCTACACGGTCCGCCACAAAATCCAAGTACCGGCTGCCGCTTTATGATTGTAAAACGGCGGCACCCGAAAATACTGCATCCATGCGCCATAAACTCAACAAAGCGATCTCCCCGCTCTTCCTGGGCATCGAATGCGGTGGCACCCGAACGGTGGCTCTCCTGACCGACGCCCAGGGACGCGTGTTGCGGCGCGAGGAATCCGGCCCGGCCAACTTCCGATTGATCACGGACCAGCAAATGAAAACCTTGTTTGCAGGCATCGCCCGCCGTTTCGACCAACCCGTCGCCATCGGCATCGGCATGGCAGGCGTCCGCGATGATCCGGACCACGACCGGATTCTGAGAATCGCTGGAAGAATCTGGCCCCGCACCCCCTGCGCCGTCTCGCACGATCTGGAGACGGCCCTGGCGGCAACCGAAGGCGAAAGCTCCCGCATGTCGGAAGCCAGGGTCATTGTGCTGAGCGGCACCGGTTCCTGCTGCTTCGGCAGGTCCGCTTCGGGTGCAACCGCGAAGGTGGGCGGTTGGGGACACATGATTGGAGACAAGGGAAGCGGTTACGAAATCGGATTACGTGCTGTCAAAGCGGTCGTGCATCATGCGGACATCGCGGGGCACTGGCCGGCGCTTGGCACCCGGATCCTGCGGGCCCTTCAACTCAATACACCCAACGACCTGATTCAATGGGCGCTGACCGCAAAAAAACAGGAAGTGGCCGCCCTGACTGTTGAACTCTTCGAAGCATGGCACGCCAAAGACCCCATCGCGAAGGACATTCTCGCAGGGGCCTCCCACAGTCTGGCCAGGGATGCCGTGGCCTGTGCACGCCGTCTCGCGCCTGCCGGGGCCTCCGTGGATTTCTTTTTCACCGGCAGTGTCCTCCTTCGACAGCCCCGTTTTCTCAGAATGACAGCGCGCACCCTGCAGAAACTCTGGCCACAGGCGCACACCGCACCGCTGACCACCGAGGGAGCCTGGGGAGCCGCCCTCCGGGCCAGACAGCTCATCGCCCAACACCCCGGGGAACCCGATTCGCAACCTTCCGATTCCTTCCCGAACCCACCCCCCGCCGCCAACGGCACATCCGCGAAACACCGTTCTGCGTCCGTACCCCACACGATCCCCTTGCCCGAAAAACCTTCCATTCCCGGCACCGAAGCCCGAAACCCGAGATCGATGAACCTGGATCGCATGCCGGTGCCGGAAGCGATCGACCTGATGATTCGGGAGGAATCCCTGATCGCAAAGGGCCTTCGATCCAAACAAACGGAGATCGCTCAAGCGGTGAAGATGGTGGTAACCGCATTCCGAAAAGGCGGCCGCCTTTTTTATGTTGGTGCGGGCACCAGCGGAAGGCTCGGAGTTCTGGATGCCAGCGAATGTCCCCCAACCTTTCGCACTCCCCCGGATCAGGTGCAGGGAATCATTGCCGGAGGCCGCGAAGCGCTCTGGCGAAGCATGGAAGGGGCTGAAGACGATCCTCGGGCCGGCCGCGAGGCCCTGCAAGCCCGCGGCATAACATCTCTCGATGTGGTGGTGGGCATCGCTGCCAGCGGTCGCACCCCGTTCGTCTGGGGAGCTCTCGACGAAGCCCGGGCCCGGAGGTCAAAAACCGTGCTGATCTGTTTCGATCCGAATTTCACCTGTGAACCAGCCCGCCGCCCCGACCTCATCATCGCACCCGATGTCGGACCGGAACTGCTCACCGGCTCGACCCGGCTGAAGGCCGGAACGGCCACAAAGCTGATTCTGAACATGGTCAGCACACTCGCCATGGTCCGCCTTGGAAAAGTAGCGGGCAATTTGATGATCGACCTCAATCCATCGAACTCAAAACTCAGGGAACGCGCGATTCGGATCATCCAGGACCTGGCGCAGACAACTCCCGAAAACGCCCGCAAGGCACTTGAGACGTCTGGATGGGTTCTGAAGAAAGCTCTGGCGGCACTGCAATCCGGATCAGCCCCAAGAAGGCCTAGGAAAGCAGCTTCCCGTGGAGAGCAAACTGGGCCAGCAGATGGGAAAACGACCCCGGGAACAACACGAGGAGAATACTGACCAGATAAAGACCAAAGCCCTTGGTCTGATCGGGCTTCAAAGCCAGGGCCACACCGTGGTAAAGAACCACGAACGAACCCATGGCCCCCAGGGCCACGCACACCCAGGTGTTCATTTTCGGAATCGCATCCAGAAACCGACCCAGGATCACCGGACAATACCCGTACGCCATCAGCGTGAAGCACTGTGTGTAGGTGGTATTCACATGAAAACTCCGGGTGATCCACACCAGGACCTGGGAAGTCACCAGAATGCTGACCAGCAAAAGAGACAGATACACGGCCGAATACCGGAAGGCGTCCTCCGGGCTCACCTTGATGAGCGCAGCCAATCCGGAGCGGTATTCACCCCAGTTCATCAGCGAGTAACTCTCCACCGCCAACCCAACCAGCAGCAGTGGAAGAACCTGCGTCAGCAGAATCCGGAACACGCCAGGTCTCGCCAGAGAAATGCGCTGCCAGGTCTGCATTGGCACAAACAACAACTTGAAAACCGTAATCATCAGCCCGGAAGTCTATGGATCGGAGGACCAATAACAACCTCAATCGATTATCTGCGACTGATTACGCGCGATGCGAACACCCCACTCTGTCCCGTACCAGGAATCTGGATCCGATGGGCGGCCCCGGACGGCTCAACCGAGAGTTTGATGTAATTGGCCCGGCAGGCCGCATCCAGATTTGCGATTCTCTCCGGCCCTGCTGCCTGATTAAACTTCCGGCTTCCATCCGGGCCGATATTCCCTCGACCAGAACCGGGCCGCATCGTCGTCCCCGACAATCTGTCGCGTCTCAGGGTCCAGATGAATGGTGCGCCCCGTGCGGTAGGCAATATTCCCCAAATGGCAAAGCAGTGTGCTTTTTTGAGCATCCCCGATATCTGAGTTCGGAAGTCCCCCAGCCCGGATGCATTCGAGGAAGTTGGCAAAATGAACGGCATCGCCACCCTTACCCGGGATCTTGATCAACGATTTACCCCGCAGATCAAAAACCTCCACGTCATTGCCGGCGATCACGATGGAACCTTTTTCTCCATAAAAATGGATTCCAAACCCGACCCCCTCAAACCCGCGTGGATGACAGCTGTGACTTTCCCAGGTGGCACCCTTGTCCCCGAAATCGTACGTGGTCACATACGTGTCCGGAGTTTCCTGATCATCCTCGTAGTGGTAGCGTCCGCCTCCGCAGGTGACTTTCCGGGGGCAATCCACTCCCAGCCCCCAGCGCGCGACATCAAGCGCATGGATGCCGTTGTTGCCGAGTTCACCGTTCCCCCAGTGCCAGTGCCAGTGCCAGTTGTAGTGCAGCAGATTATCCTTAAACGGCTTGTCCGGAGCGGGCCCCTGCCAGAGCGGATAATCGAGCCAATCGGGCGGAGGCACCGGTGCGCCCCTTCCGATCGAGGGCCGGGCGTTGTTGTACCAGGTGCGGGCAAAGAGCACCCTGCCAATCTCCCCCGCATGCAGCCGCTGCACCGCCTCTATGATGTGGGGCCAGCTCCGACGCTGATTCCCCATCTGCACAACCCGGCTGTTCTTTCGCGCGGCCTGCACGATCCATTCGCCTTCCCTTGGATTGTGGCTGCCGGGTTTCTCAACATAAACATGTTTCCCCGCTGCACAGGCCAGGATCGCCGCCGGAGCATGCCAGTGATTGGGGGTCGCCACGGAGATCACATCAACCGCCGGATCCTCGAGAATCTGCCGGAAATCCGAAACTCCCTGCGGACGTTTCCCGTTGCGCCGCACCACGGCCGCCGCCGCCTTCTCGATCGCCCGGCTGTCGACATCACACACATAAGCAACCTCGGTATCGGGTAGTGAAAGATAGGCGTCGATATGGGCCATGCCGCGTCCATTGGTCCCCATCACCCCAACCACGATCTTTTTGTTCGGGGATTCCGCGCCGTGCAGGGACGGGAACCGGCGTGACAGAAGAATCCCGGCGCCGAGCGCGGTGGATTTGAGAAACTGCCGACGCCCCAGTGAGTCTTGTGTTGCCATGTCCAGATTCGGAGTTGAGTTTGCGGTTGATCTTACGAGATGAACTGTAGTCCGAAACCAACCCGAAATTCCAGCCAAACTTCGTCGATCGGGCAGGCCGGTTTGGAAGGGATGTCGATGCACCTCGGGAGGACGCACCCCACTGCCATTCAAGCTTCATTCAGGGAGGGGCTTCATCCCTTCGCCAGATCTTGGACTGCGGCAGTCCTCTGCCGCTTTCCACCGCGTCGGCAGGTCCAAAAGCGGCAGAGGACTGCCGCACTCCACGACGCTGTCGCGAACCTGGCGAAGACCGGAGCATCCCCGCGGGTGGTGTACCTCATGAGGCCCCCCCCTCCACCCACTCCACCCAACAAGCTTCATTCAGGGGGGATCACACAATCGCCAGATCTTGGACTGCGGAGGCAGAGCGCAACACCGAATGCCGGCAAACAAAACGGGCGGACCCGTGCTCCAAGCACAAATCCGCCCGCTCGTGAATCCGACTGAAAGCGTCTACTTCCGGAACAACTGGCTACCCGAATCCCCCCCACTGAGAAGGTAGGCGACCAAGTCCTTGATTTCCTCCAGGGAAAGGCTGTTCAACAGTCCTTCAGGCATCGGGGAGACACTCGAAGGTCGTGTCGATTCGATTTTCTCCCGCGCAATGTTCGTAAAATCTCCCGGGGCCATCATGTCTGTGACCACCATGAGATTGTCCCCCGCGAGATTGGCGACCCGGCCCGTGACATCGGACCCATCCTTGAGTTCGAAGATCGTACTCTGGTATTGGTCGGAGATCGTCCGGCTCGGAGCCACGATCGATTCGATGAGGTCATGCGCATTGAAGCGCCCCGACACACCGGTCAAATCCGGTCCCGCCGAACCGCCTTCACCGGAGAAATAATGGCATCCGTAGCAGGCGACCGTGGCGAACATCTTCTTGCCATGGTTGAAATCCCTTCCGGACAATCCCTTTTCAATTTCCTTCACCAGTTCTTCGGTCGTGTATTCCTTCACAAACTTCCGGTTCATATCATAGTTCAGGGCGACATCCTGGAGATTTTTGCCCTCAAGCACATCCGCCAGCGCCAGCTTTTCAGACTCACTCAACAAGTCCACCGCTTCATCCTTGATGTTTTGAATGAACCGTTTGAAGCTCGCGCCACCCTTGTATTTCTGGGCCTGGACAAACCAGGAAAAATAGACACGCCGCTGATCCAGGGTCCAGCCGGACTTCAGATTTCGCAACACCAGCGCATAATGAATCTGCTCCTGCTGCGAGGGGGATTCGGTCATCAACCGAAGCGTCCTGCCCACGATGCCCGGGGCCTGAAAATAGACCAGGATACCCGCCAATTCCCGGTTCACCAGATTCGATTTGGCGGGATACATGCCGGAGAGGATTTCCGATGCGGATTCAATAAAATCATTCTCGGGTCGCCCCATGCGAATCATTGAAAGTGCCAGTACACGCAGCGAACTCAGCACCTCCTGCTCGCTGATGGCTTCCGGGTCCAACCTGCCCAATCCTTCGAAGATCGAGTCCTGATCCGAGCTTTCGCCCTGGCGGGCCAGCGCGAGCAGCGCAGTCACCAACGCCTTGGGATTGCTTTCCTGAAGCACGCGCCCGCGCCACTCGCTCACAGGCTGGTTCTCCACGGCGATCCGCGCCGCGTACCGCACGAACCGATCCGAATGGCCCAGATAAGGCCAGGCTTTTTCAACGCCGCGTGCATCCCGGTGATGCAGGGACTCGAGTTCTTTGCGAATCTTCGCAGTATCCGTGGTTTTCGGTGCCTGCGCCATTTTCGTCGACTCACCCCCCACATAGGTCACCCGGTAAAGTCCGGACTGTGTATTGCGTCCACCAATCGTGAAATACAACGCGCCGTCCTTCGGGTTGACGACCACGTCGGTCAACGGCAACGGAGTCGCAGTCGCAAAGGTCTCCACCTCGCCGCTGTAAGTCGCGCCGTTCGGAGTCATGTGCACAGCATATAATTTTCCAAAACTCCAGTCACAGATGAAAAGAGCGTTCTGATATTTCGCAGGGAACCTGGCTCCCGTTCCAAACGCAATACCCGTCGGCGATCCGGGACCAATGTTCACCACGGCCGGCAATGAATCCGGATAATAATCCGGCCACTTGCCCGTTCCGCTCCGCCAGCCGAACTCTCCGCCACTGACGACCTGACACACGCGTGTCGGCCGATACCAGGGCGTGCCGATGTCCCACTCCATGTCGGCATCGTAGGTGAACACATCACCGGCTCCGTTCACCGCGATGTCGAACTGGTTGCGGAATCCGCTGCAGATCATGTCCCATGACCTGCCCTCGGGATCGGTCTGACAGACCCAACCACCGGGTGCGAGCACTCCCCGGGCGTGCCCGTTGGCATCCCATTGACGGGGCAGCAATTGGTCCTCACCCCAGTTGCGAGGCAGGCGCGTCGTCTCTGGATCGGGAATCTTCGTGTGATTGCCGCCCATGACCAGGAGCGATTTTCCGTCCGGGGAAAGAACCACCGCATGGGGCCCGTGTTCACCGCCGCCGGAGATAAAACGCAGAAGCGTCACCTCGTCGTAGGTGTCATCCCCGTTGGTGTCGCGAACCCGATAAAGGCCCGATCCCTGGGCCGCCTTGCCGTTCACAACCACATACAAACTGCCGAAGGCATGGAGCAGGCCGTGCGCCTGGCCGATTTTTAAATCGATCGCCTCCACCCGCGTTTCCTGAGACGACCCGATCGCCGGTGGTGTTACCCGGTACAGAAGCCCGTCCTGGGCGGACGTGATCAACCGCCCCTTGGGATCAACCGTCATGTTCACCCAGGATCCCTCGGAACTCCGGGGAACGGAATACAGCAGCTCGGCTTTGAATCCGGGCAGCAGTGACAATTTTTCGACAGGGGTGGCGCTGCCTTCCTGGGCACGGGCACCCGGGCAGATGATTCCTAGTATACAAACCGCCGCGAGGGCGATTCGATCAAGAGAGGCCATTTTAAACATGGTGGATCGTTATTGATGATTGATAGCCGTCAGTTCCGTCGCGAGCCCTCCAACCCTCCGCACTCCCGGGGAACGGCCTCGCCGGTCCCCGCGCGAACGAATCGGATTTTTGGAAACTCATGAGCTTTGTGGCACCAATCATTACGCGCCCCCGTGCGAAAATCAATGATTCTTCGCAGGGCTTCGTCGGATCCACCTCCCCCGGCTCACCGAGGACGCTTCGCCCCACTGCCATTCGTTTAAGAACTGAAATGGCAGGGCGAAGCGTCCTCGCTGAGCCGCTCAACCCACCTTCGCTCAACCGCTTGTCGGCTCACCGGGACGGATTCGCCCTACCCTCCCAAAGATTAAACAAAAGGGA
>JAIPJX010000124.1 GCA_021733945.1 Verrucomicrobiota bacterium
CGCCGCCTCCGAAAAAGACCCCTCCGATCCTTTACAGTGCCAAGCACGATGAATCGATCCGCGAAATCTTCTCACTGGCCAACAAGGGCCGATGGGAGGAAGCGGAAATGCGAGCCATGCAAATGCATGAACTTGATCCTGAAGATCCGACTGTCGACCGGTTGCGCAACTGGGTGGCACAGGAACGTCAACTCCTGAGGGATCGCGCGGTGGAAGATCAAATCCGGGAGATCAACGCCAAAAACTCGGTTTTCAACCCCACGCTGCGAAGTCTGGCGACCGAATCGAAAGATCGCGGACTCCCCCCAAGGCAGGATCTCCGGGATGCAATCGAACAAATCGAAGCAACGCCGTATGTGCCGCCCACCTATGGGCGGATTGACCGCCGGAAGGGCCAGTTGTTCGACATTCAATCCAGTCCCGGACGCATGACGGAGATGTTGAACAAGGAGATTTCCGTGCATCTGGACGGCGTGCCGCTGGAATCGATCATCTTCGATGTGGGCCGGGCCGAAGGCATCAATTTTGTGGCCGACAAATCGCTTCCGGCCTTCAAGCAAACCCTGAGCGTGAATCTGGAGAAAGTGCGCCTGGCCGAACTGCTCGATTACGTCTCGCGCAACATGGCCGTTCAGTTCCAGGTGGGCCAGGACCTGATCTGGGTTCTGGACGGTGCCAGCACGAACCTGCTTGAGGAAACCCGGTTTTACCGCCTGCGCCGCGGATTCATCATGCCGGCGGAATTTGGACCGTCGGAAATCACGAGAACCACCACCACCACCCCTCAAAAGGTCGAGACCAAGACCGAAATCGAGAAAATGAACCGGTTCGTCAACGACGGAGCGCCGAACGAACCGTTCATCGAGACGGCGATCAAGGATTTCTTCACCGGCTCCAAGTACCTGATCGACTACGAGCGCAACCTGATCGTCGCCCGCGGCACCCGCAACCAACTGGAGACACTCGAGAAAATCATCGAAGAGTTCGACAAACCGCTGCAGCAGGTGTTGATCGAAGCGCGGTTCATCACCGTGTCCGAGGCGGGATTCCTGCAGCTGGGTGCCAGTTGGGAGACCGGCCGGGGGGTTCTCACATCCAGTCGTGTTCCCACCGATTACACGGGTTTGGGCACCGAAGTGGGCCTGGGGCTCCAGGAGACCTTTACCAACGTGCTGGGTCGGGCAAACCTCAGCGCCACCCTCACGGCTCTTGAGCAGAGCGGCGAAAGCCAGACGCTGAGTTCCCCGCGTCTCACCCTCGTCAACAACCTGCCCGGCACGATCAGCGATGGCAAAGTCCAGTACTACTACGAGGAATACACCGTCAAACAGCAGGTTCTGGAACGGGCGGCCACCTCCAGCCTCGTTCCCTCGGGCAAACCAACCAAACTCACCTCGGGAGTCCAGCTCGAAGTGGTGGCCAGCATCGGCGGTGACGGCCAAACCATTCTTCTGGCTCTTCATCCCGAGGTAAATCAGGACGTGCGTCTGGTCACATTCGCCACCATCACGGATCGGAATGTCGACAATCAGGTAACCGGGACCTTCGAGATCCGGCTTCCCGAGTCGCGCACCCAGGAACTCTCCACGCGTGTCGCCGTCAAGTCAGGCCAAACCGTCGTCATGGGCGGCGTGCTCGAGAGGGAACAAAGAACCTTTGTGGAGTCGGTCCCCATCCTTGGGAACCTGCCCTGGATCGGAGCGGCATTTCGCAAGCGCACGGAAATTGACAACCCCCGGTACCTGCTGATTTTCGTGACCGCGACACTGCTTTCCGAGAGCGGCGAGTTTGTCATTTACGACGAAACGTCGGAATAGAGTGACTCTCCTTCCACAAAATCCGGCTCCGACACGACTGCCCATGCTGCGCGGGCGGCGGGTGGTTGTCATCGACGCAGGAACCCACAGCGTCAAGCTCCTGCTGGTGAGGGAGAGTCTGGGAGGCCTCCGGGTTCTGGTGCGGGAATGCATGGACCTGAGACAGGAGGGCCTGTTTTCAGCCGAGGATTTCAGTCATCACCTGCGCCGCCGGTTGCAGGACCTGGACTACGACCAGGTTGCACTGGTGCTCCCCCAGCACCTCTCGATCTCTCAAATCATCGATCTTCCATCGAATCAAGAATCCTCCGTATCCGGACTGATTGAGGAGGAGATCGTCAAGCTCAGTGGCCTGAGCGAAAGCGCCATTGTTTATCATTACATTCCGATCCGCGCGTTTGCATCCTACCAGAATCCGTTCTGGGTAACCCTCTGCCGGGAGCGCGACGTCCTGCTGCAAACCGACCGGCTCGCCCTGGGTCAGGGGGATGTGTGCGAAATCACTCCAACCGGAAGCGCGATGATCGCCACCTTCCAGTCGGACCCGGCTCTGCCGCAAAACGCACTCCTGCTCAACATCGGTGCCGAGAACACCGTCGCGGTGATCGTCTTTGAAGGTCAGGGTGTCGCGGCGAGCACCTTCCCGATCGGCGGCAACATGTTCACCGAAGCGATTGCCGCTGATCTGGGGTGCCCCATGGAGGAAGCCGAAGAGATTAAACGTTCCCGGGAACTGTTTGGCTCCCTGGAGACGCACCCCCGATTGCGCGCGGGGTTTGAGGACTGGTGCGCCCACACCCGACGCACTCTCCAGGAATGGAAGGACGATCCGAGGCTCGCCCGTGTCGATCGCGGCGAGTTCACGATTCTCATTTGTGGCGGCGGTGCGGCTCAACCGGGCCTGGTCCGGGAACTCCCCAAGCGCATCGGCCTGCCAACCCTGCTGTGGAAAGGCGGGGGGGGGCCGGCGGCCAGTGAATCAGACGCCTGTCAGTTCATCGTCGCCCACGGAGCAGCCCTGCAGGTCTTCGGATCGGGAACCCATTCGGCTTCCCTCATGCCCGCGAGTTTCCGGGAAGCCCATCACCGCTACCGGTCGCTGGAACGTCTTCAGGCGACGGGCCTTCTCCTGATGCTCCTGGCCGGCTTGGTCCTCTCATTCGGCATCTGGCACAAACTGAAGGTGGTCGACCAGAAGGATCAACTCCTGCTTCAGGCCTATTCCTCGCTGACCCAGATCGGCAGCGCCGAGAAGGTTCTGAAGGACCTGACACTCGATTACCAACAGCTGCGCCCCATTCTGGAGCGTCAGAAATCCTCCTGGGAAACCCTCCGCACGCTCTGCTGGCTCCAGCGAGCCCGCAGCAACCAGAATTTCTGGTATCTCCTGTTCGCTGATCAAAAGACCTATTTCGAAAGCCAGTCCCCGGGAGAGACCAACCCGCCCGCCGCGTCCGCAGACGGTCTTGCCATTTTCGAAAACTCCGCCCGCACCAACCACTGGAACACCCGGCCGATGTTCATAGCCGAACTTTGCATCCCCGAAGCCGGCACCAACACCCTTCTGAGCCTGAGCCAGGTGGTGACCAATCTGCGCTCCGTGCCGCTTTTTCGAAACGTCGACACGCTCTCCACCGGACTCCGGCGCGAACTCGTGGATCCGGAACTCCGACTCCCGAACCGGCATTTCGTGCTCACACTGGAACTGCCTGAGAACGAATTTCAACGGCCCGTGCTCTTCCCGCCTCAGCCACTCCTCCCCTCACCCGGCCCGTCGAAACCGGTTGCGCGAACCTTCCAGCAGAAGGTCGATCTGGAGGGCCGACCATGAATCATCCCTTTACCATCCTCCGACGAAACACTCCTGAGGGAAAACAACCCCCTGCAATTCCAGGGGATCACGACCCTTTGGGCGCCGTTGTCGACCGCGCCCCTGCGGGAGCCCACTCGCAAGGCTGAGACGAATCCGATGCACCTGCAACGACGAATTCAAAAGACACAGATTGTGCTCGCAGGCGGAGCGCTTCTGCTGGCGCTCTGCTATGCTTTCCTCTACCGGCCCCTGCTCAAGACCTCCCAGTCGCTGAACGCACCCCTGATTCGGACCTGGCAAAGCCTGGTCACGACCAACGAAAACGACCTGACCGTTGAAGGCCTCGCCTTGCAGGATGTCCAGGAGGTGCTGCACAAGGCACAGATGCACCGTGCGCGCTTCGAAGCGGTGCGGGAGGCTCTGATGAACCGACTCGCACTCGAACCGTTTATCACCACCAAGCTCAACGCCCCGTTTCAACTCATTGACTTTCTCAACGAACGCCAGAGGCGGCTGAACGATCTGGAAACACTCGCCGCGACACATTCCGTCAAACTCCAGGAAAACCTGTTTGATGGTTTCCCAAACTACCCGGTCGCCCAGGGATCGCCCGCCGCGCTCTGGGCCCACATGGCGCTGGCCGAAAACATCCTGGCCGCCGCCATCCGTTCCGACGTCGAAACCATTGCGAGCATCACCCTCCGCGCGCCCAAACCGACCGTCGGTCCAACACCGGATCAACCCGGGATGGACGAGGTTCCCATCGAAATCGCCCTCACCGGCCCGATGCCGGCGGTGTGGCGTTTCCTGTCGAGCCTTCCCCTGGCGGAAGGCGAGGCACAGGCATTGGGCCTGCCGGCGGCGGCGCCCTCCAGGACGGCACTGTTTATTGGCGGCCTGATCATCAAGCGCCTGGCTTCGAACAAGTCCGACCGGGTTTCTCTGAATCTCACTGCAGTTGGGTTTGTTCCATCCGTCCGCCCGCTGCCCGGGCGCCCGATCCCATTGCTCGATGCCAACTAAATGAAAGGGCTCCAATTCGACAATCGCAGAACCACGATCACCCTGCTGATCGGACTGCTGCTGCTTATCCTTCTGGTGTTGGCCGGGTACGAGGGATCCATTCCCCGGCGCCCCGAATTCAAGAGGCACGCCGCAAGGACCTCGGACGTGGTTCCCATCGAAAGCATGGAATCGACCGTTTCCACCTCGCGATTAACCGAGATTCAGATACCGGAGGGCCTGCTCAATCCGTTCCACACGGAATTCTATCGCCCGGCACCGGCCGCCGCCCCTCCGAAAACACAAATCATCGAGATTGCCTACCGCGGCTCCTACGAGTCGGCGGAGGGCGACAGCCTTGCCTTCATCGGAATTGCCGACTCCTCCAAGACCCTGGGCCCGGGAGCCCGGGTCATTGACGGCTGGTTCGTGGGCAGCATCGGCCTGCAATCGCTTGTGTTAACCAACACCACGGGGAAGAGCAACGTGGTGAAATTCCGGGGCACCACCCAATTCGAGATTCCGAAATAATCCGCATGGACTCACCCTCAAACCCAACCGATGTGGGCGACCTGCTGCTCCAGCAGGGCAAACTGACCGAACGTCAGTTGGAACTCGCGCGCCGCCGACAGTCGCGCCTGGAAATGCCCCAGCACCGGGCGATCATCGACTTGAACTACGCTTCGGAAGAGGACACTCACCGGGCTCTCGCAGTTCTCAACAGCCTTGAGTTCGTCGATCTGTGCCGGGAAGTGCCTTCCCGCGAAACCCTTCAATCGGTGCCTGTAAAACTGATTTTCCACTACCAGATGGTGCCGGTAACGGTGGTGGACGATCTGCTGACGATCGCCTTCAGCGAACCTCCCCGCCAGATCGAACTGGGCAATCTGCGTCTCCTGCTGGGCAAACGCCTCAAGGTCGTCCTGAGTACGCCCAGCTGCATTCGATCGATCATCAAGACCGAGTTCGGCCTCGGGGCTGAAACCATCGAGCGCCTGCGTCAGGAACAGGGCAGCGCCGATCCCAACATGGAAATCGTCTTCGACGTCAGTGCCGGCGAAACGAACACGGAAATGGATGCAACGATCGCCGACTTCGTCGATCAGATCCTTCAGGAAGCCCTGAGACTCCAGGCCACGGATGTCCACATCGAGCCCTACCATGCCTCGATCCGATTGCGATACCGCATCGACGGCATGATGCAGGCCATCCCCGTCCCCGTCGGCCTGCGCCCCATCTACGCCGCCATCGTTTCGCGGCTGAAAATCATGGCCGGCCTGAACATTGCCGAGAAACGACTGCCTCACGACGGGCGGATCGCCATGAAAATGGGAAAGGATGAATACGACCTGCGCGTCTCCATCATCCCCACCAAACACGGCGAAGCGGTATGCCTCAGGGTCCTCGGCCGTAAAAGTCTGTTCCTGGACCTGGCACAGCTCGGAATGGAACCTTCTCAGGAGGCACTCTTCTGCGAACTGACCCGGCTGCCGCAGGGACTGGTTCTATTGACAGGTCCCACCGGCAGCGGCAAAACCACCACCCTCTACGCCGCCCTGGCCCATGCCAGTGACGAATCCCGCAAGATCATCACCATCGAGGATCCGGTCGAATACCAATTGGAAGGCATCTCGCAAATCCAGATCAAGGACGACATCGGACTCAGCTTCTCCAGCGGGCTGCGTTCGGTACTGCGCCACGACCCGGATGTCGTTCTGATCGGCGAAATCCGTGATCGGGAAACTGCGGAAATCGCGGTAAGATCCGCACAGACCGGCCACCTCGTTTTCTCCACCCTGCACACAAACGACAGCATCAGCACCGCGGTCCGGCTGCTCGAGATGAAGGTGGATCCTTTCCTGGTCAGCTCCTCGCTCGTCTGCGCGATCGCCCAGCGGCTGGCTCGTCGCATCTGTCGGCATTGTACCGACGAAGACACCAACATTCCCGACCGAATACGACAAGAAATGGCAGACATCCTGGAGATTGCCCCAGGAAACGTGCGCGCGCACATCGGCCGGGGTTGTGTGGAATGTAATCACAAAGGCTACCGGGGCCGCGTCGCACTGTACGAATTCTTCGTGGTCAACGAGGAGATCGCAGACATGATCACCGATCAGGTAAAGCTGGGGGACCTGCGGCGAGCCGCCGCTCGCAACGGGTGGCGCTCACTGCGAGACAGCGCCTGGAGCAAGGTCCAAAGCGGCCTGATCTCCGTCGGAGAAATCGAGAGGGTCACCCGCAGGCTCGATCTGAAACAAATCTTCGAAACCAGCGGCATGTCGCTGTGAACAGACCGTGGCGGGCGGAAAACAGGAACTTCGTTTCCTGCAGGCGAGCGATGTGAGAACAGCGGTCGAAGCCGTTTCGCACGCGGCGGAACCGCCCTCAGTTACAATCCACAATAACTCAGTCGACCACCGGCCGACGTGATTATTTGCCGACCATTTTCCCGAGCGTGTCCCGGACGCTGGCGAGCAACCGGGCACCGGCCTGGCCCTGGTTCTTCACCCGGATCAGGTCCTCGGCTTCATGGATGGAATCGAGCGCCGATTCGAGGACTTTTTCATTCTGGTTGCGGCGCATGAGGACCACCTGGAGGAGCGTTGAAATCCCGGTGATGTACAGATTGTAACCGCGGACCTCGAAGACGTGCATGGATGGCTTGACCAGAAACTCCACTCCGTGCCAGATGAAGATCACGGCACCGAGCTTTTCGTTGGCCTTCATGCTCATGATCGCCTTGGGATCCGGCACGGTATGCCGAATATACAGGGCAAGCTCGGGTAAGGATGTAATCATTCGGTCTGATCCGGTTCAGGATGACATACAACCTGTCGAATCCGGACTCCGCTGTCAAACTGGAACAACCCTTCAGGAACCGTAAAAAAACCGGTACATCCAGTTCAAAAAGGCACCTTCGAGCACCAGAAAAACCACAAAGCTCAAAGTCACCATCGCCCGATGTCCCATGTCTCCGACCGATTTCATACCAATCTGAGAAAGCAGGAATGAGGCCAACCCAGGTCACCCTTTCGCAATTTCCCACCCCGAGGCAACCAGGGCCTTGTAACCTCCGGCGATCGAAAAAACATTCGTATAACCCATCTTCTGCGCCGCCTCGGCGGTCAGTGCCGACCGGTAACCGCCACCGCAATACATCAGCAACTCGCTGTTCGGGTCCGGGTATTTCATCTCCAAATCCCGCTCCAAAATCCCTTTGCCAAGGTGAACCGCATCGACGGCATGGCCCTCCCGCCATTCATGATCCTCGCGCACATCCATCAGAACGGCACCCGGATGCTGTTCCAGGCGTTCACGGGCCTCGTCAACCGTGATTTCAGTGACCTTTGACCGCGCTTCGTTCACCAGCTTCAGAAATCCAGCAGAATGTTGCATACCCCAAGATTAGGAGGCACGCGCCTCCGGTCAACGGGTTTTTGACCATTTCGAATTGCCAAGAACCGGCCACCGGCCAAAATGGAGCCATGGACGTCATCAACCTTTCCGAAACCACCCCGTTCACCACCAAGGACGGCTCGGAGATCCGCGAACTGCTCGCTTCAAGAAACTCCGCCATCCGGAATCAAAGCCTGGCCGAAGCCCGCATTCCCCGCGGCGGCAGCACTCAGGAACATTATCACCCGCGCACCGAAGAAATTTATTACATACTCACGGGAACAGCCCGGATGCGGATTGAAACCGAGATCCGGGAGGTTGGCCCCGGCGACGCCATCGCGATTCCCCCCGGTCAGAAACACAAAATCTGGAACATCGGGACGGAGATTCTGGTTTTTCTCTGCTGCTGCGCCCCCGAATACGAACATAATGACACCATCATCACGGAGGTGTGAGCCCCGGTGCCACCTGCTTAAGGGTTGGAAAGGTAGCGCGAAGCGTCCCGCTGAGCCGGTCTTATCCGTGTCGCCCATTCCACACCCGCCGAGCCGGGACGGACTCGGCCACTTTCCCTGCCTCCGAATCCCCAAACCAACTACCCCAGGCGTTTTGCGGAAATGCGAATCTCAGTCTTGAATTCCCAAGCATTGACGAACCACCCCTGTTGAAGGCAGCGTGGTGGAGACGAATGAAACCAACCCACGTCAGACTTTTCATCAAATCGTATTGCGGCTGGTGCCACGAGGCTATCGCCTGGCTCAACGAGCGGGGCATCGTGTTCCAGACACTCGATGTGCTGTCCGATCCGGCGGCACGGAAGGAGATGGTCGAATTGACCGGGCAGCAACTCACTCCGGTGATCGATGTCGATGGCGAGATTCTCGCCGATTTCGACACGGGGCAACTGGCGGTCTTCTGGGAGCGCCTCGAAAAATCGGATCCGTAGACGGCCCGCCACAAAACGAATGAATGCAACCATCGCCCCCGCAGTGCGTCCCGCTCCCCGCCCCCGGCTTCCGGATTGGCTGCGGCGCCCCCTGCCCACCTCTGAAGGATTTTTCACCACACGCCGACTCCTGGACGATCTGAAACTCCACACGGTCTGTGAGAGTGCCAAATGCCCCAACCACTGGGAATGCTGGGGGCGCGGCACCGCCACGTTCATGATCGCCGGGGACCGCTGCACCCGCGCCTGCGGATTCTGCGCCGTCGACACCGCAAAACCCCTCGCCCTCGAACAGGACGAACCGGCCCGGGTTGCGGAAGCCTCCCGGCGAATGAAACTCAAGCATGTGGTGATCACCGCCGTGGCCCGCGACGACCTGCCCGACGGCGGGGCCGCGCATTTCTTCGACACGGTCACCGCCGTGCGCGCCGCCAACCCCGGAATTGTCATCGAAGTCCTCGTCCCGGATTTTCTGGACCGTGACCAGTCGCTGACCCGGGTTCTGGAGGCACGGCCGGCCATCTTCAATCACAATCTCGAAACGGTCCGGCGCCTGACTCCCAGCGTCCGGTCGCGCTCCACCTACGACCGCTCGCTCAGCGTGCTCTCCAAAGCAAAGGCGCACGGGGCTCCCGGCATGCTCACCAAGTCAGGCATCATGCTCGGGCTCGGAGAGCGGGAAGACGAACTGAAGACCGCTCTGGGCGACCTGCGAACCGTGGGATGCGACATCCTCACTCTTGGACAATACCTGCAGCCCACGCCAAAACACCTGCCGGTGGTCGAGTTCGTGCCACCCGCCCGGTTCGAAGAATATGGCCAGCTCGCAGAGTCCATGGGATTCTCTCATGTGGCGAGCGGCCCTCTGGTGCGCAGCTCCTATCACGCCGATGAAACCCTCGATCAACTGCGCGACGCCGCGCTCGCAAAGGAGTAGACACCCGGCGTGGAACATCGCTCCAACACCAACCCCGGTGCCATGATCCCAACCGAACCGCAGAACCGCCGCGAGTTCGTCAAACGCTTTTCCCTGTTGCCTGCCGTCTCAACCCTGCTGACCGCTTCCTGGTCCAACACCCTGCTCGCCGCTGTAACCCTCCCGAAACGACCCACCCGGGGACGCATGCTCCTGAAGATTTCCGATTTCCCGGCGCTTCAGGACGATTTCGGATCGGTTCGCATCGGGACCAGTCCGGTGGCAGGAAACGAACCAACGGGCCTCCTTCATCCCATCCTGATCAACCGCGGCCCCGGCGGTCAGTTCCACGCGCTCAATTCCGAATGCACCCACGCCGGATGCGTCGTCCGTCCCTACAGCCAGGCAGCCGGAGCATGCATCTGCCCCTGCCATGGCTCCCGCTACGCCATCGACGGAGCCAGAACCGGTGGCCCGGCTTTCTTCCCGCTGCTCCCATACGCGGTGCAATTCGACGGCAAGGATCAGCTCATCATCGAACTGCCGGACCTGCCGCACGAGATCCATGCGTCCCTGGTGCGCAACGACGCGGGTTCGGCCGCCCGGCTGCGCCTCGAGTTTCTGGCGTTCGCTCACATCCACTATGAGGTCATGTTCCAGCCATCTGTGTCCGCTCCCTGGCAGGCAACCCCGTTCGCGCTCACTCCCGACGGCCCCCTGGATCAAACCGTGTTCGCCGGGAACGACGATTTTGCGGGGGTATATGTGGACACAGCCCTGCAGACCGGTTTCCTGACCGTGACCATGCGACTACAACCCGTATAAACCGTGCCCCGTCTGGATTCATAACTCCCGATTCTTCGCCCGCACATCCATTTGCCGGTTTGTTTCAAATCTCAATCTTCAATCGATCCATCCCATGCGCCAGACCCTGCAGCACCTTGGAATCAGCACCCGCGGCCGCGGCTTTTATGAACTCACCTCCAGGGTCAGCTCCTTGGTCAGCGCCTCTGGAATCCGCATCGGGCTCGTCACCCTGCACATCGCCCACACTTCGGCTTCGCTCCTGATCCAGGAAAACGCGGATCCCGAAGTGCGGCGTGATCTGGAGCGGTTCTTCTCCCGACTCGCACCGGACGGCGATCCGCTGTTCCACCACACCGCCGAGGGAGAAGACGACATGCCCGCGCATGTTCGGACGGTCCTGACTGCGGTCAACCTCAGCATCCCGGTTGAGTCCGGGCGAATGACGCTGGGAACCTGGCAGGGCATTTTCCTCTGGGAACATCGCACCATGCCCCACACGCGGCAGGTCACCTTCCATCTGCTGGGCGAATAGACTGGCCAAACCGCGCCATCCAAGCCCAGTATCCCACTCCAGTCTATGCACCCGCGGCCTCCATCCCATGCCATGCGCTCGATCCGAAACATCCTCATTCCTCTCTGTCTGTCGCTCCTCCCGCCACTCCCAACCGGAGCGGCCAGCAATCCCTTCGGATTTTCCGGCAAGGAAATCTTTCCGATCGATTATCTGGTCAGCCACCTGCGTTCAGCCGACCTGGACGGCGATGGACTGGAAGACCTGCTCGTCGTCAACAATCTCCGGTCACGAATCACCCTGCTGTTGAATCAAACCGGCCATGAGACCGCGACCCGTTCCCCGGTCACCTCGGACAATCGCGAGATCAACGAACTGCCACCCGACGCACGGTTTCGGATCGAGTCGATCGCATCGGAGAAAAGAATCTCTTCGATCATCGTGGCGGACCTGAACAGCGATCACCTTCCGGACATCGCATACTACGGCGAGCCGAAGGAACTCGTGGTGCAATACAACCAGGGAAACGCGATCTGGGGTGCCCCGGCATTATGGCCCGTGGCGGACGGTCTGCTCAACCCAAACGCATTGATCATCGGCGATCTCAATGGCGACAACCGAACCGATCTCTTCCTCGTGGGCGAAAACCAGATTTACTGGTTCGCTCAACTGCCCGATCACACCTTGGCGCAGCCCGTCCGGATCCCCTATTCGGGCAAGGTTCAAGCCGTGCAGGTGCTCGACATCCAGGGGGACGGCCTGGACGACCTGCTCCTGGTGAACTGGGACAACACCAATCCCTTTCGTTTCCGCCTCCAGCTTCAGGCCGGACGGATCGGACCCGAGATCCATTTCAGTCTCCCCCCCATCCGGTCCTACTGGGCGGATGATCTGGACGGCGACGGAAAGACCGAGGTGATCACCATCGCCCAGAAATCCGGACGCTCCCAGTTGTCCCATTTCCGGCAGGCAAAAAACCCGCCCGAAAGCGATCTTTGGCAGCACGAACAGTTCGAGCTCTACCCGCTGAATCAGACCACCAAGGCGGAGCGCGGCCTCGTCCTGGCGGACGTCAACGGCGACCATTTGCCCGACCTGCTCGTCGCCGAACCGGACAGCGGACAGATCACCCTGCAACTGCAGCGGGCCAACGGATCATTCGACACACCCAGAACGTTTCCTACCCTCAGCGGAGTCACCGAACTGCGGGTGGCCGACTGGGACGCCGATGGAACCGCGGAGATCTTTCTTCTAAGCCTGGATGAACGGCAAATCGGCGTCACGCACTACGCTTCCAACGGCCGGATTCCTTTTCCGACACTCCTCCCGATCTCCGGCAGACCGCTGCGCATGGACGTCGGAGTTCTGCAGCCGGACCAAGCACTGACGCTGGCGGTCATCACGGACCAGGAAGGCTCGCGCGAACTCCAGCTCCTCCAGGCAGACGGAAAGACCCGGACGCGGCGGTTGAGCGACAAATTTAAGTCGAATCCCAAATCCATCACCATCCTCGACCTGAACCAGGACGGCCGGAATGACGTCATCGTCTTGATCCCGTACGAGAAAATCAAGGTATTGCTTCAGACCGAGGACGGCGGTTTCGACGAACAGGACATCGCCCCTCCGGGCGGCAGCACCGACACGCCCTGGGCCAGCGCGGCGGATGTTGACAACGACGGCAAACCCGAGCTGCTCATCGCTCAGAGGAATTTCCTGCGAGCCGTCACCCTCGAAGCATCCCAGCAACAGACCAACTGGACCTTCGCCGTCAAGGAACAGATCAACGGCATGGCCAGCAACTCCCGCATCGTGGCCGGAGCGGGTCTGCAGCGGCCCGACGGCAAACCCCTCTCGTTGTTTCTGATGGATGCCGAACGCAAGATTCTAACGCTGTGCGACCGCGACTCAAGCGGTGTGTGGCAGATCACGCGCAACCTTCCCCTTCCCGTGAGCGATTTTGCGAGACTGGACGCAGCGACGTTCGGAGGAGCGATCGGCAACGGGCTTGTGCTTCTGGGCACCACATCGGCGGCCAGGGTCACGTTCCCGGGATCCGCCTGGGAGTTTGCCGAACTGGACGGATATGAATCCCCCATCAAGGACGCCTATCTGCACGATGTGATCTCCGGAGACCTGAACAACGACCAGCGCAAGGACCTGGTATTTCTGGAGACCGGCAAGAGTTACCTCGACATCGTGGCGTTTGAGCCGCCCAACCGGCTGGTGCCGGCAAACCGGTGGCAGGTGTTTCAGGAGCGGACGTTTCGGAACCGCCGAATTACCAGCGCCGAACCCCGGGAAGCCCTGATCGCCGAGTTCACCAACGACAAGAAGAACGATCTCGTCGTGCTCGTCCACGACAGAATCATTCTCTACCCCCAGCAGTAAGCCGCGTGTCCGAAAATCAGGGGCCGACGCAAGAAGGTCCGCTTCTTAAACTGCCAAACCGGGCAGGTTCCGGAGCCTTTGGGCCCCGTCCCCTCGGTGCCTGGTGAGAGTTTTCAGACAGGCTCTCACGGGATTTGGCCAGACAAGAACCGGTTCCTTTGACCTCCCCTTTGAATGTTCTCTCACACTCTCGCTTATACCGGCCGTTTTAGCTGCTCACGGGCGCCGTGACGCACGTGAAGAATTCGGACTGTCTGGCCGGACACATCAAACAGAATGCGGTAGGTATGTCGCCGTTTGCCATGAATTAGCTGACGAATTTTTCGGCGAAATGTCCGGCTCTCGCGGGCAAGCGGGCAACGATCAGGAAAGGTCTCAAGCGTCAGAAAGGCATCGAGGACCCCGTTGTACCATTTCACGGCCGCCTCCTCAGAACGCTCCGAAAGCCAGCAATACGCTTCCTCGAGATCTGCCTCGGCAGAGGCGGTGATCAGGACTTCGTGTTTCACGAAGCCCTGGGGATGCGGTGCTTCTTTCGAATGCCTTCAACTGCTTCGCGCACAGGCCGGACCTTCCCAGCTTCCGCGTCAGCCAGCCCTCGGCGAATGCCTTCTATCGCCTCGACGCGCTCGACCTTGTCCGCAAGCGCCTGGAAGGCTTTCGCGGTCAAGACAACCAGCTCGGCTTTCCCGTTCACGGTGAGCACTTCGGGTTTGCCCGTCTCCTTGAGTCTGGCGACATGCTCCTTGGTGTTTCGCTGGAAGTCCGACAAGGAGTGAATGTCTTCGAGATGGATCATATGCATGCAATTAACTGGCAATTCCATGCTACCACATCAGTCTGGCCGTTGTATACGGTAAAGCCGCCAAACCAGAGCGAGTCCAGGACTCGTCTTCTCAGTTGCGTAAGGCGATGGTATTAGAGCGTGTCCGAAAAGCACTAGCCGACGTGGGAAGGTCCACTTCTTCAACTGCCAAACCGGGCACGTTCCGGCACCTTTGGGCCGTCCCCTCGGTGCCTGGTGAGAGTTTTCAGACAGGTCTCAGGGTGCCGCAGGGGGCGTCGGCGCAAAGAATTTCCAGGCAAGCGCCCGCGGAGTGGCGCGTCCGCTGTAAACCACAAAATGGAAATACTTGGAGATCGCGTCGAAGGGCGGCAGCAGGCTCAAATCAATCCAGTCATTCGCCTGATCCGATGATCCGAGCATTTGCTGAATCCGGCCCAGATCCGTCTTAAGCGCCTCGAGCAGCACACGCATGTTCTCCCGCTGATTTTCGTAACCGAAAAACCCGTTCCCCATGCCGTCCACCCGCTGCGACGCATCCCCCAATCCGGGTACTTCACGGAGCGGACGTCCACTCGTGTTCTCGGCTCTCAAAAACTCTTCCAGCATTGCGGTGTCCTCGGTCAACGCCACGTAGCCGCCGCTGGCTGCAAAACTAAAGGACCGTTTGACCGGTTCCGCTCCCGCCGCGGAGGGAATCGAAGGCAACGGAATCGAATAGATCTTGCGTCCCAGAAACTCCCGTTCGTCGCCCCCTTCACTGGGAGCA
This sequence comes from Verrucomicrobiota bacterium, assembly GCA_021733945.1. Lineage (GTDB taxonomy): Bacteria > Verrucomicrobiota > Verrucomicrobiia > Limisphaerales > SIBE01 > JAIPJX01. The sequence goes on from JAIPJX010000124.1 coordinate 15,153, forward strand.
ATCGGCAGAAGACTGGTCCCGGCTTTGATCGCGCGTGCCAACTCCTCTGCATTCGGCGAACCGATTAGAAAGAGCGAAGCAGCGGAACCGAGACCCTCCAGGTTCGTCGAGCGCGGCGCTTTCTCATACACAATAAAATCATCCCCCAGGTTTCCGAACAGGTTGCGTCGCAGGTCAAAGTTCGGGTCCTTGTCCTTGCCGGCCGTGGCCATTCCCATCTGGAGCAGCGCCCCCAATTCCGGGGAAATGCCGGTCACCATCGCTTCAAGCGTATCCCACGCCTTGCGCCCGTCCAGACGCCAGCGACTGAATCGCACCGCATCCCCGGGTACAAACGGAGGGGGTGCGGAATCCTTGGCCTCCGCAATCAGCGCCTTAAAAATCCCCAGGCGCGCATCGAGGGGCACACCGACCAACGCTTCTCCCAGGATGCCATCAGGACCGCTGTTGACACGGAACGCGAGCGACTTCAACCCGTTGAGACCGGTTGCCTCGAGAACCTTGTCCGCCCGGGGGGCAAACGGGCTTCCGCCGCCTCCCGCTTCCGAAGCCACGGCCTGGCGCACCATCGCCTCATAGATGGGCGTGAACTGCACCCAGCCAAATGCCACCGCATCCGCAAATCCATCCGCCCGCGCGAGATCGAAATCCGGATTCTCCTCCAGAGGGGGCACCAGTCCGCCAGCCTGCCGGATGAGCACCCGCTCCAGGGTTTTCGCCGAATTCCCAATCAGCAGGAGCGACTCCGATTGACCGAGCACAATCTCCAGCTCCTCTCCGGGCACGCCCGAGGCCTCTCCGTTCCCCTCACCCGTGGCATCCTGAAAAACCGCTCCGACCAGGCCACTGAGTTCGGCTGAACGCACGATCAGGGAGCTGAACTCGACATCCCGGATCCGTTGAGTTTTGATCTGGCGACCGGCGTCGATCCACTTGCGCTTGAGCGTCGCGATCAGTTTCCGCAACGCTTCGCTCTCCTGTCGGGAATCAAGAACAAGCACCACACCCGGCGCGCCGGCAGCGGCCCCTTCCCCCTTTTCCTGAGTCACAGCCAGGGTCAACTGACCCCGCAACAACCCGGAGAACTCGGAAAGCTTCAACCCCAGCTCCTTTTCCATCGGGCCAACGACGCCTTCGGTGATTCCAGCCATGAGTTTGTTCCTGAACGGCTTGAACGAGGGATCCACCCAGAGCCGCCCCACCGAGGATCCTTCGAATGCCTGGACCGCCGATTCCCAGTCCGGAACCGAGAGCACAAACAGCGTCTCGGAGGGCATCAGGAGAGCGGGTCTGGGTGCCGCCGCCCCTGCGGAGATTCCGAGGGACACCCAGGCGATAAAGGCCAACATCAACTGCTTCATGAACTCCTTGCGTTACTGGTTTGAATTGGATTGAACCACCCGGCCCGGAGGTTCCAGGTAGGTGTACGGACTGCTGGGGTTGTCGTTGTCGTAGGCAAACGATTCCCGGTGGTTGAGAAAATATTTTACTGACTCAACCGGAATCGCAAACCCGAGGCCCTCCCCTGCGGTCATCTTCATGTTGGTCACCCCCACGACTTCGCCCTTCAGATTAAAAAGCGGCCCCCCGCTGTTGCCGGGATTGATCTGGGTGGTTGTCTGCAAATAAAGCGCCCCCTCCAACTGCCGGGTCTTGGTGCTGAGAATGCCTTCGGTCACGGTCCTCTCCAAACCAAGCGGACTTCCGATTGCGAACACCCGGTCACCCACGGCAAGGAGTCCCGATTCCCCCAGAAACGCGGGCGCAAACTTCGGCGCTCCCTTGTCCTCCACCTTGAGCAGGGTCAGATCCTGAAACTTGTTCATCGCGACAATTCGCACGTCCTTGTAACTGGCACGTTCGATCTGCCCTGATCGCTGCACGTAAACGTCGACCGAAATCTGGGTTTCGCTCTCGATCACATGGAAATTCGTAATTAAAAAGCCGTCCTCATGAACGAAGAATCCGGATCCCAACCCACCCGGCGTGCGCACTTGCACCACGCTTTCGCCCAGTGCCTGAACCAGATCCTGGACGCTCCGCTCCGCTCCGTCACCGCGCGTCTCTGAAAACAGGGACGTTGCGGACTCGGAAACCGCAGGTTCGGTCTTCGGGTCCACCGCCAGGGATCCTGAATTCTCCCCGGCCTCAAGCACCTGAAGGACCTGGTCCCTCGGAACGAGCAGCACCGTGTAACCGAGGTCAAGCACCAGGGATTCCGGTTTTTCGGCCAGGATCGCCCCCCGCACCGAGCCCCCCCCCTTGAGCTCAACAGTCGCTCCGCTCCCGTGCAGTGGAAGCAGGACCGAGAGCAGGGCCATTAGAAAAACCCGACGAATCATGCCCGAACCATACCCCGCACGCCCGACCGTGACAAGATTACTTCGGAGACACGGCGATGTCCGGGTCGGTACGCAAAAAAACCGGGCGAATACCCGGTTTCTTTACAAAGAGAACAAATTCTTTACACCAGACCCGTTAACTGCTCCATTTCGTCTCATTCGGTGCGGCGCTGCAGACACTCGCCTTTCATCACACACAGATGAACTACTGCACTTTTACATCCGAATGACGCCATTACCTTAACCCATTTCCTCCACCCTGCCAGTCACCAGTACTGGTGACACTGGTGACACCTGTCCCCAATCGTCCCCAGTCCGGTTTCAGCGCCTCAAAAACTTCGCCACCGCCTCCGTCCGGGTGCGGACCTGCAGCTTTTCATAGATCCGCCGAATGTACGTGTGCACGGTCTCGTAGCTGATGCCCAGTTTGTCGGCGATCTCCTTGTAGAGAAAACCCTGACTCAGACAGTCCAGGACCTCCTGTTCGCGCTGGGACAGGTTCTCGGTTGGTTTGGGCGAGGCACCCGCTTTTTGAAACGACAGCACCACTTTGCGCGCGATATGCGCCGTCATCGGCGATCCACCCTGGTGGACCTCCCGGATCGCGTCCAGCAGCTCGGCCCGCGGGGTGCGTTTCAACAGATATCCCGACGCACCCGCCGCCAGTGCCGCGAAAATATTATCCGTGTCCTCGTACACGGTCAGCATCATCAACTGAATCCCCTGAACCTGCTGCTTGAGCTTGCGCACACATTCCACGCCGTTCATTCCGGGGAGGTTGATGTCCATCAGCACCACGTCCGGCGGTTCCTTGGGCACGCCTTCCAGAGCCGCTTCGGCGTCCGCGTACTGCTGAACGCAATGAAATCCCTCCGCCCGCTGGATCACCCGCGCCAGGGTGGCGCGCAACTGATCGTTGTCTTCTACAATGGACACGCCGATGCTCATGATTTTGGAGTATTCGATCCCGACCCG
>JAIPJX010000125.1 GCA_021733945.1 Verrucomicrobiota bacterium
CCCCCCCCCCAAAGCGTTGGCGCAGAAAAACCTTCCATGGCTGAACACTCGCGGATAAGATCGCCCCTCATGACCGAAAGCGCGAACGAACCGACGTACAAAGTCTGGGCCTGCGACAACATGGTGTATGGCCCCATCCAGGAATCGATCCTGCTCCAGTGGATCGACGAGGAACGAATCGTTTCCAACACCTGGATCCATTGCGGCAACGAAAACACCTGGCGCCAAGCCTCCAGCATCGACAGTTTTCGCGAGCGATTCACGAATCTCAAACACGAAGCCACGACCCAGAAATGGACACCTGCCACCGGTGAAAACGTGCATGCCGAAGAACTCCGGCAATTCGATATCTTTGCGGGTCTCTCCGACTCGGATCTCGATCAATTCATCCGGTTCGGAGAATTACTGGAAATCCCGGCCGAAGAATTGGTCATCAAGAAAGGCGACCCGGGAGACGCCGTCTATTTTATGCTGGGTGGCGAAGTGCGCGTGCAGCTCAAGGTGAATTTCGACGAAAAAATTCTTGGCGTGATCAAGGCCGGAGAATTCTTCGGGGAAATGGCCATGTTCACCCAGACCCCCCGTTCGGCGGACATCCTTTCCAACAAGGAAAGCCGGCTGCTCAAACTCCGGTCCGAAGCGTTCCTCCTTCTGATCAAACAGATTCCCTCGCTGGCGGGTCCGGTCCTGTTTGCAATTGCCCGGGTCATGGCTGGGCGAATCGCCGAGACCAACGACCGGGTGAAGAACCAGGTCGCCGCCGAGTTCATCTGGCGCTAAACCCTCTGCACGATGGTGCCGCGCATCGCCCACGCTGGTTGCCTCATTCGTACGGCATTTTGCCTGGCACTGCTCGTTGCCAACGGGACTGCGGCGGCCGCACCGGCTTTCGAACGGGTTCAATACCGCAATCCCCAGGCCAAAGCCGATCTCGGAGTCGGACTCTGGTCGTGGCCACTGCCCATGGATTACGACGGGGATGGAGATCTGGATCTGGTTGTGGCCTGCCCGGACAAACCGTTCAACGGAACCTATTTCTTTGAGAACACCTCCGGCAAAGTCCCATTCCCCGTATTCCGGGCACCCCGGTGGATTGGCCCCGGCCGGGGTGACCTCCAGGTATCGTATGTCGCTGGCCAACCGCGCGTCCTGATCCCCGGCATTGAATTCACCCATTTCACCAAACGCGGTTTCGAAGTCCCGACACCGCTTTACACCGCGGATCCGGTTCGCAGCCCCGGACTCAAGCTCCGTGGCAATCAATGGAAATTCGCCGATTTCGACGGAGACACCGTCACCGACCTCGTCGTCGGCTATGGGGACTGGACCGAATACGGATGGGACAACGCCTACGACGCGACGGGGCGCTGGACCAACGGGCCTTTGCACGGTTACGTGCTCTTCCTCCGAAACCTGGGCACTTCCCAGGCACCGCAATACGATCATCCCACACAAATGGAAGCCGGCGGCAAAGCCATCGACGTTTACGGCATGCCCTCACCCAACCTCGCGGATTTCGACGGAGACGGCGATCTGGACCTGATCTGCGGAGAGTTCCTGGACGGGTTCACCTATTTCGAAAACACCGGCACCCGAACAACCCCGGACTATGCACCCGGCCAACGACTCCGTCACAACGGAGCCCCCCTTGCCATGGACCTGCAAATGATCGTGCCTGCGGCGATCGATTGGGACGGCGACGGTGACATCGATCTGGTCTGCGGAGACGAAGACGGCCGGGTGGCATTGCTGGAACATACCGGCCGCGTCGACCACGGGGTGCCGCAGTTCCTGCCACCGCGCTATTTCCAGCAGGAACCGACCAACCTGAAGTTCGGGGCCCTGGCCACCCCCTATAGCGTGGACTGGGACGCCGATGGGGACGAGGATCTGATCTGCGGCAACACAGCCGGTTACATCGGATTTATCGAGAATCTCGACGGAGGCAATCCCCCAAAATGGGCCGCCCCCAGGTATCTGCAGGCGAACGGCAAACCAATCCGGATTCAGGCCGGTCCCAACGGTTCCATCCAGGGTCCCTGCGAAGCCAAGTGGGGCTACACCACCCTCAGTGTGGCGGACTGGGATCACGATTCGTTGCCGGACCTGGTGGTCAACTCGATCTGGGGAAAAGTCCTCTGGTACCGAAACATCGGCACCCTCTCCCAACCCAGACTGGCAGACGCCCGTCCCGTCGAGGTTCAATGGAAGGGCCCGCCGCCGAAACCGGTCTGGAACTGGTGGGATCCCTCTCCCAACGAACTCGCCACCCAATGGCGGACCACGCCCCTGGTGATTGACTACAACAAGGACGGATTAAACGATTTGGTCATGCTGGATCACGAAGGCTACCTCGCCTGGTTCCAACGAACGGGAACACCCCGCAAAGCCGAGCTTCTCCCGGGCCAACGGATCTTCGTCAACACCGACCTGACGCCCCTGCAACTCAGCGCCGGAATCGCCGGAAAGAGCGGACGCCGGAAATTTGTTTTTGCGGACTGGGATCAGGACGGTCGACTGGATCTCCTCCTCAACGGCAGGAACGTCGATTGGTGGCGGAACGTGGAAACCCGGAACGGCCTCACAGTGCTCCAACCCATGGGCCCGGTATCGGACGATCTTCTCGCTGGGCACACCACCAGTCCCACCGTGGTCGATTGGGATCAGGACGGTATTCCCGATCTTCTGGCAGGGGCCGAGGACGGCCACTTCTACCACCTCCGAAACCCGCACCGCTGAACAGAGATCACCCCGCTCTGCCGTGCCCCGGCATTCGCAAAGCGTCTTGGACTGCGGCAACCCGCCACCGCCTTTCCGTCCCCGGGTCTTGATAGCCGCCCGCTTCGCTCCCGTTGGACGGATCCGGGGAACCCACATTCTGCTGGAAAATTTTGGATGAATCATGCAGTTTAGAACCACTATGAAGCCTAAGTCTCACACTCCCCCAATCTCGCGTCGTCGTTTTCTGGCCATCGCCGGAGCCACAATCGCCGTACCCACCATCATTCCCGGCAGCGCCCTCGGGGCTGACGGACGCCCTGCCCCATCCAACCGGATCACCATGGGGGTGGTCGGTTGGGGAATGCAGGGTCCTGGCAACACCGGCAACTTCATGAATCAGCCCGATTGCCAGGTGCTGGCCAGCGCGAACATTGACAAGAATCACCTCGCCAAATCGCTCGCCGCCATCAACGGAAAGCAGAAGAACAACGACTGCAAAGCCTACCACGATTACCGCGAAATGATGGCCCGGACGGACATCGACACCGTCATGCTGGCCGTGCCCGATCATTGGCACGCGCTGGTCGCCATCGAAGCAGCCCGGAACAAGAAGGATATCTACGGTGAAAAACCGCTCGCACGAACCATCGCCGAACAGCAGGCCATCGTCAAAGCCGTGCAGGACAATCAACGCATCTGGCAAACCGGTTCGTGGCAACGCTCCGAGAGGAATTTCCACTACGGCGCCGAGATCGTACGAAACGGTTTGATCGGCAAGATCACCCGGGTGGAGGTCGGTCTGCCCAGCGGCCACACGGACTTCGCCGGCACCGGCAAACCGCTCCTGGCGAAGCTGAAATCCCTGAATGTCACCAATCTGGCAACCGTGGTGCCGGGCTCGGCCGCCTGGGACATGGCGGTGAGCGAAGCCCCCGCCGAACTGGACTACGAAACCTGGATCGGACCCGCCGCCATGGAACCTTACATCCAGGCGCGCGGCCACATGAACTGGCGCTGGAACTACAACACAGGCGGAGGCCAGTTGCTCGATTGGATCGGCCATCACTGCGACATCGCACACTGGGGTCTGGGCAACGACAACCACATCGGCCCCCTGGAGATCGAGGGCTCGGGTGAGTTCCCTGCACCCAATGCCCTCTGGAATTCCTGCACCAAATACCGGATCTCTTGCAAGTACCCGGACGACATCACCATGATCATCGCGGGTGGGCATTCGGACATCCGCAGCGGCACCAAGTGGATCGGCACCCAGGGCTGGGTCTGGGTGAACCGCGGCAATGCCTTCGAATCGTCGCATGAACCGTGGGAAAACGATCGCACCCTTCCCGACGCCGACCGGAAAATCCAGCTCCCGCTCACGCAGGGAGGTCATTGGCGCAATTTCCTCGACAGCGTCAAATCACGGAAACCGGCGGTCGCTCCCGTCGAGGCCGCGCATCACTCTGCCATCCCGGGACACCTCGGCCTCATCTCAATGATGCTCGGACGCAAGGTGAAATGGGATCCGACCCGGGAGGTCATCCTGAACGATGCGGAAGCAACCCGCATGCTCTCGCGCGGATACCGGGCGCCCTGGCATCTGAGCTGAACCTTGCCCCGCGCCGGAACGGGTGCCCCCTGCCCGTTCACGGTCGGCAGGCAACCCTATCAACCAATTTCTCCTTTGCAAGGCTGCCACGCTCCGTCGTCGTCCATCGTGAGAATCGTGAGGAAGATTTCCCTGTCGCGCTTTGCGCCAACCGAGGCCTTTCTGCATGGCCTGGCCGGTGGTGGCCACGGTCATGGTGTAGAGCCACCAGCGTTCCTCGGGATCCAGCGCCTCCCAGTTGCGGAGAGCATTGGGGATGTCGATGAGAAAACCGTGGCGGGCTTCTCCCGGCAGAAAGCCGAGGCCGACGACCTTGCGGGCTGAAGATGAAGTGGTGCGGCGCATGAGTGGAAAGGATGAAAGATGAAACTAATCGCGGGCTTTCGACTTCTTTGAAATCGTCGTGAGGATCGCGAGCAGTTGGTTGCACTCGTCTTGGAGTGCGGAGAGTTTGGTGGCGGGAACGATTTTGGATTCGGTGAGGAGTTCGAGCCAGTAGCTGGTTTCTTCCAACTCCTTGAGGGAGTCGCCGACTTTGGCGACGAACTCAGCGTTGGACCGGGAACGGTGCGCTTCGCGGAAATTTGCCCCGACGGATGTGCCTGACCGCAAAGCCTGCCTGCCCAAAACGCGCGCCTCCTCCGTCTTCGGCAACGCGGCGAACATCTTGACGATGCGCAGCGCGAAATCCTTCGTCCGCACCCGCAAATCAAACGCCGGCTGTTCAGCTTCATCCTTCATCCTTCATCCTTCATCCTTCATCCTTCATCCTTCATCCTTCATCCTTCATCCTTCATCCTTCATCCTTCATCCTTCATCCTTCATCCTTCATCCTTCATCCTTCATCCTTGCCTCACCGGGCCGGCGTCGGCACGGGACTGGAAGCGCACGTGGGATCGGACCTTGAAAGTGGAGTCCCTGCTGGACGCCCCTGACGACGCGGTCGAATTCATCGCGACCGATCCAGCGGAACCCACCATATCCGTTCCGGACATGGTGGCGAGAAGGGGATCCTTAAGCCGTAGGCCGGACCGTTCACGCTTGGAGCGGGTTCTTCCAATCCAATCCGGGAAACCGGGCGAAGTCCCCGTCATTGGTAAACAGCCGGGCACGATGCTCGATGGCGTAGGCGGCGAGGATGGCATCGGACAGGAGCGGACCGGCCGCCATCGCCGAAGTCATCAGGTCCATCACCCGGGCAAAGTGGAGGGCGCTCGGCGTCAAGGTGCGCAACTGCGGCAGATTCAGCCATGATTCCACCAGGCTCCGCGCGTTCGCCAAGGCAACACGGGCCGCGCCGAGTCGTGGGTTGGTCGCGATGCGGATGAAACCAAAAGCCACTTCGAACGGCATTCCAATCAACTCCTCGCCGTTCATCACGTCCTCCCACCACTGTCGAGCCGCGGCATGCTGCGGCATGTGTGGGTTGTACGCGTAGAGCAGCAGGTTCAGATCGGGAAGAATCACGACGACAGCTCCCTCACCGTGTCCTCATCCTCCCATTCTGCGGCGAGTTGATTAAAACTTTTCCCGCTCAACTCGTCGGGGAACGGGGCGGTGAAAAGCGGCTCCACCCGGACGTTGCCCGACCGTCCGCCCAGGGCACGCTTCACAGCCTGGTTCAGGACCACCTTGAACGACTGACCCGTGCGGGCGGCTTCGCCCCGGAGCAACGCCTCGGTGTCCGGATCAATAGTAACCGTTGTTCTCATGAATAAAACAATGCAATCAAATAGAATGCTGTCAAGACAGCATAATGCCGCTGAGATGTTGCCGCGCGGGACCTATTTGACTGTGCCTGATTTCAGGAATGACCTTTTTGCGGAGTTCGCGTAGGGCGTTTTCGCTTCGCTTCCAATTGGAATGATCAGCGAAGGCTTGGCGAATCTTGCGGCTTTCAGCTTCGGCGTTCTCGATCTTCGCATCGAGCAGGCTGCGATAGACGAAGTATGTCAGGCTTTCGAATGTTTTCTCGGCCTGTTCCTTTCTGCGTGCCTCATTCGCGATGGCCTGCAACAGGGTGTGATCGCGCATCGGCTTGTCGAGAGACATGGCGTAGAGCACGGGCGCGTCGAAGCCGGTGAGCAGTTTCCCGGTGACGATGAGAATCTTCGGCTGCTGGTCGAGCTTGCCGAAGCTCTTGCGGATCTGGTCCACCCCCAGGGCAATTGCCTCGTCCTGGTTGGCGTCGAGAATGTTGGAATCTCGAAGCAACCGGAGCCAGTATTGCGTCTCGCGAGCTTCCTTGTAGCCGACGCTCATATTCGACAGAAAATCTTTGTTGGACTGACCACCGATAGCTTCCTCAACGTTCGCGCCAATCGATGTGCCGCTGCGGACGATCTGCTTCGAAAGGACAAACTCCTTCTTTTCGTCGCAAAGAAACCCATACAACTTCACGATCCGCAAAGCGAACGCATAGGATTTTGTCCCCTCGGCGAATTTGCGGGTGAGGTATTCTTGCCGATGATGTCGGCCTCGACGTCGTCGAGCCCGAGGCGCTTGGTGAAGATGAGTGGGAGGATGTAGTCCTTGTATTTCGGCCCGTCCTTCGCCCCGCGAATGGAGCAGGCGGCGTCCCAGATCCAGGATTCGAGGGATCTCTCTTTTTGCAGTGCCATCCGTTGAAGGTCTATTGGGATCCAGCGACTTTTCATCCCACGTTCGACATACCCAATCATTTGCTGTGAAATTCCAGATTTCTCCGCCAGGGCATACTTGGAAAGGCCTTGTCGTTCACGTTCCTCGCGGACGATTTCAACAATTCTCTCGTAAAGAGCCCCATACCCATCCTATCTCCGGTTCTTTGTTGATGGTCGTTGGTCAGGCACAAGCTTCACACTTCCTATTGGCTCGGAAATTGCTATCCCTATCTGCCTGAGTCACGACAATCCAATGAATTCCCACCCTGCCTGCCCTGCGCTGCAACCAGCCGGTTTTTCCAGCAGAACCTCCGCTCCCGGCCATCGTTCCCATGCCCGCAGAATCAGCGGCATGCGCTGGTCGTTCCTGCTGTTTCTCGCATGCCTCCGGTTCTGCACACCTCAGGCAGTAGCCACTGTCCGACTGATCAGCCCCGCGGGTTACCTGCCATCCACCCCCCTTCTTGTGCGGGTCGATGTTCTCAACGCTTCTAACACGATTGACCGGGACCTCTGGGACGCTGAAGCCACCCTGGAGGCCGCAGGCGTGGGCATCACGCTTTCCACGAACCGGATCCCGCTGCGCAACGGCTCCGGCAGCGCCCTTCTGTCCATCGCCGGGACGGGCGACTTCGTCCTGACAGCCCGCGTGGATGCGGAGACGGCATCCAAACCAATCCGCAATCGAGCGACCGAACCGAGGATTGCCGTCGGCGGCACCCTGGTTGGGGACTCCCCAAAGTGGAGCGGGATCGTGCACATCACAAACACAGTCACGATTCCAGCTTCGAGCACCCTGACGATTGCGCCCGACACACTCATCCTCGTGGAAGACCAGCCATCGGGCACGCAGGGAATCGGGATTCAGGTCAACGGCTCCATTCAGTCGCTGGGAACCGAACAGAACCCGATAACCATCAGCTCAACCGATCTCACCCGAAACTGGGGTCAAATCCGCCACGAAAACGCCCAACCCTCGCTGTATCAATTCACTCTGATTTCAAAAGCCGGACGTGGCCCGGGAGAGGGACACACCGGGACAGGTCCTGCTGTCCGCACATCCAATTCATCGATCGTTTTCAGCGATTCGGTGATCTCGGACCTGACGGCGGACGGCAGCACCATCGGAAAGATCATGATGGCCACGGGTTCGAACCTGGAGTTTCGCAACTGCATCCTGGCCCGGGCCAGAATGGGTCCCGAGATCACCGGCACCGGTCTGGAGATGCGAAACAGTTTCATCGTGGAAATGACCGGGCCGGATGACGCCGACGGCATCTACCTCCACGACTCCGGAGGGCGACCGCTTTTGCTGTCCGATTGCGTCATCGCCCAGGGCGACGACGATGCGGTGGACACGTTCGACTCGTCCGTCACGCTGAGGAACTGCATCATGCGCGACTGGGCGAATCCCAACGAAGATGCCAAGGGCGTCAGCGTGTTTCATGGCGAAGTCACCATGGAATACTGCCTGTTTGCCAACTGCTTCGTCGGCGTCTCCGCCAAGAGCAGCGGCCCCCTCGCAACCGTGCGCATCGATCATTGCACCATCAACGGCATCGAATCGGGAGTCACCGCCGCCACGAAATCCAACGCATCCGCGGGCAACATCAACTTTTTCCTCTCCAATTCCATCGTGCGAGCCGTCGAACCCATTCGTTCAGACTTCGGTCCGGAACGATTCGTCTGGGTGCGCTACTGCAATCTCTCCGAGCCGTGGCCGGGAACCGGGAATATTACGGATACCCCCCTGTTTATTGATGCGAGCGCGGGCAACTACCGACTGCAACCGGGATCCCCCGTCATCGACGCCGGCGATCCCGCGTTTGCTTTGGACCCAGACGGAAGCCGATCCGACATCGGTTATGCCTCGGGACCCTCCACTTCGGGAGGATTTTTTGTCAGCATCGTGTCCCCCTCATCCGGAGCCATCTTCGTGGCACCGACGAACATCACCTTCACCGCCATCGCGAACTCCTCAACGGGCAATGTCAGTCGCGTTGAGTTCTTCGAAGGCACGAACAAGCTGGGTGAATCATCGGCCAGTCCCTTCCAGGCTGTTTGGAACGACGTGCCAATCGGCATCCACACCATCCGGGCCCAGGCCACCCAAATCGGAGGCCTCACGGCCGGGTCCTCCCCGCTCACCATCACCGTTGCCTCAACCGACGGCCCTTCCACGAACCTCCTCGTGAAAGCCGGAAGCGAATGGAAATACCTGGACGACGGTTCGGATGCGGGAGATGCCTGGTTCGGCACCGGTTTTGATGACGCATCGTGGAAATCGGGCCCCGCCCAGCTCGGATACGGGGACGGCGATGAAGCGACGGTCGTCGGTTTCGGTCCGAGCACAAACACCAAGTACCCGACCACCTATTTCCGGCATACCTTTGTCGTGAATGATCCGGCGCAGGTGAAAAGCCTCCAGTTGGAGCTTCTCCGGGACGACGGTGCGATCGTGTACCTCAACGGCCGGGAAGCTTTCCGCGTCAGCATGCCGCCGGGGCCCGTCACCTACCAGACCTTTGCATCAACCGCCAGTGAGTATGACTGGGAACCGGCGTCCCTGGATCCGCTCCTGCTCGTTCCTGGCAGCAATGTGCTCGCTGTCGAAGTCCACCAGGGAAACGCCCGAAGCTCCGACCTCAGCTTCGACCTCGCTCTTTCAGCGGTGGTATCCGCGCCCGTGAACTCCAAACCGCTCGTGGCGTTGAGCAATCCAAGGACCGGCTCCATCTACGGCATTCCCGCCAGCCTGCTGATCTCCGCAAACGCGGTGGATACCGACGGCTCGATCACAAACGTGGCGTTTTTCGCCAATGGAACCAAACTCGGCGACAGCCCGACACCTCCCTACGGTTTTGCCTGGAGCGGGATGCCGGCGGGCGATTACAAACTGACGGCGGTGGCTGCGGATGCAACCGGGCTCTCCGGAACCTCAGAACCCGTCACCATCACGGTGAGCGCGGATGTGGCTCCCCCCACCCTTTCGGGTCAATTCCCAACGCCCGGCGATGTCACGAACCTATCCGAAATCGTCGTCACATTCTCCAAACCTGTCACCGGAGTGGACGCCGCCGATCTTTTGATCAACGGAATACCGGCAACCAGGGTGAGCGGTGCGGACCGCGAATACACGTTCACCCTCGGCCCCGTTCCGCCGGGTGTCGGATCCATCCGTTGGGCACCGTCGCACGGCATTGCGGATCTGTTCACGCCGCCCGGAAGTTTCGATGCGAACTCCGCCGGAGCCACCTGGCAATACCAGATATCCGACACCATCCCGCCGGGCATCGATGCTCTGGTGCCGGCGGCGCGTTCGACCGTACCGACCCTGACGAACCTTGCCATTACGTTCAGCGAACCCGTCTCCGGATTAAAGCCCGAAGATCTGCTGCTCAATTCGGTGCCTGCAACCGGACTGTCGGGATCCGGTGCCGGCCCCTATACCTTCGTGTTTCCCCAACCCAAACCCGGCACCGTGACCGTGACCTGGGCGTCGGCTCACACCATCCGTGATTCAGCGGACAATCTGCTGGATGGAGGTTCATGGAGTTATGTGCTCGATACAAGCGCCGTCGCAGTGACCTTGAACGAGATCATGTATCACCCGGTCTCCGAGAATCCACTCGAAGAATTCATCGAACTGTTGAACCGCGGTTCAGCGCCCGTGAACCTGAAGGGCTGGCGTTTCTCAGACGGCGTGGAGTTCACTTTCCCGGACATAACCCTTGCCGGCGGTGCGTTCCTCGTCGTCGCCGCCGATCCTGCCACCTTCCAGACGAAATACCCGGGTGTCACCAACGTGATCGGTGGTTGGACGGGCCAGTTGAGCAACAACAGCGAGGACATCGATCTGGATGACGCCGCGGGCCAACGGGTGGACAGTGTGCGTTTTGCCAGCAGTGGAGACTGGGCGATCCGACAACGGGGACCTCTGGATCGCGGCCACCGCGGCTGGCAATGGCTCGCCGAACACGACGGACTGGGCTCATCCCTGGAAGTCATCAACCCGAATGTCACAAACAACAGCGGCCAGAATTGGGCCGCCAGCCGGATTCCAGAAGGCACACCGGGCCGGGCAAATTCCGTCCTTCTGGTCGAAACCGCCCCCCTCGTCGAAAACGTCCGGCATTCCCCGGTCGTCCCCCATTCAAACGAGTCCGTCCTCGTGACAACCCGGGTCAGGGACGCTGCCGGGATCGATACCCTCGTTGCCCTGAACTACCGCGCGGATTCGGTTTCCCCTCCTCCCTTCACCACCCTGCTCATGGCCGACGACGGATCAAACGGCGATGCTTCGGCTGGCGACGGCGTTTATAGTGCGCTTCTGCCGGCTCAGCCGAACCGCACGGTGGTTGAGTTCTATATCACCGCCACGGATGGCCGCGGCCTCTCACGCTCCTGGCCGGCACCGGCCATCGCTTCCGCCGACGGTGCCGCTCCGGCCGGACAGGAGGTCAACGCGCTGTATCAGGTGGACGACACCGTCCATGGAGGAGCCCAGCCGTTGTACAAGATTATCATGACCGAAACCGAACGCGCGGAGCTTGCCGCGATCCCCTCCCAGAGCAGCAATCAGGGACCCAATGCGCAGATGAACGCCACGTTCGTCAGCATCGACGGCACGGGAACGGAACTGCGTTATCTCGCCGGCGTTCGGAATCGCGGTCACGGATCCCGCAGGGCCAATCCGCCGAATTACCGCGTGAACTTCAGAAACGACGATTCCTGGAAAGGAGTCGAAGGCATCAACCTGAACACACAGCAGGTCCATACTCAGAACTTCGGAAGCCGCCTCGCCATCCAATCCGGTGCCGCGGGGTATTATTCCCAGCCCGTGCAGGTGCGCGTCAACAATGCCAATCTGGCAAACCAGGGACCCGGAATGTTCGGCTCGTACGCGGCCAACGAAGTCTATGCCCCCGAGTGGGTCAAAAACCACATTCCCTTCGACGCCGACGGCAATGTCTACAAGGTCGTGCGGGATGTCCGGCCTCCCAACTTCGATTACCGCGGGGAGGATAAATCCGCCTACACCAACACCTATTTCAAGGTGACCAATGCCAGCGAGGATGATTGGACCGATGTGATCGCCATGCTCCGGATCATGGGGGAAAACAGCGGCGACCTCTTCACCCTGGAAAACATCGAACGGGTGGTGAACCTCGATCAATGGCTGACCCACCTCGCCGTGATGAACATCATGGCAAACGGCGAATCCGGTCTGAACACGGGCAACAACGACGATTATTACATGTATCGCGGACTGGTGGATCCGCGGTTCATTCTGCTCTTTCACGACTTCGACCAGATCCTGGGCCAGCCCGGTTCCTTGGCTCAGAACGTGGATATCTTTCGTTCCACCTGTTGCCCGATTTCTGGTGATTCCGAAGGTTCGTGGCGCACGATGGCCCGCCTCCTGCACGCGCCCGAGATCGAACCGCTTTACTACGCCAAGCTGCAGCACCTGCTCGACACCACGTTTTCGAAACCGGCGTTCGATCGTTTGCTCGATCAAACCCTGGGCGGTTACGTCCCGGAAACGACCCTCGATGCCATCACGAGATGGATGGATGGACGGCGCGTCTTTGTGCAGTCGCAACTTCCAGCGGTCAGCCCAGGCCCCGCTCCGGTGATTCGCGTCTCGGGAATCCCCCGTTCCCCCACACCCCGGACTTCCATCTCGCTCACGCTCAACGGCAACGCAATCACACAGTACCGCTTCCAAATCAACGGCGGCGGGTTCGGTCCGGAGACTCCTGTGGGCAGCCCCATTGAGGTGGCCGGTCTTCCAAATGGAACCAACACCCTTGCGGTGATCGGTCTGAGTTCCACCGGCGTCTGGCAGGCGGAATCCAGGGCCACCGTCCACCAGTGGGTGATCGATTCGTCCTGGCCGACGGTTCGCCTCAACGAAATCCTGGCAGGCAACCGATCCGCACTGAACCGGGGCGGCACGTTTCCAGACGCGATTGAACTCTTCAACGAAGGCTCCGCACCGGCGAACCTTTCGGGCATGAGACTGACCGACGACCCTGCCGTTCCCAACAAATACATCGTCCCGCCCGGAGTCACACTCGCTGGGAACGCCTTCCTTGTGATCGACTCAACTCAGCTCGGCTTCGGACTGAACGAAGCGGGCGAAGGAGTTTTTCTCTTCCACACAGTCTCCGACGGCGGTGCCCTGCTCGATTCCGTCGAATTCGGCACCCAACTGCCGGATCTCTCCATTGGCAGACTGAACGAGGGCGGCGAATGGCTTTCGACCCGGCCGACATTCGGTTCACCCAATATCGCGCAACCGGTTGGCGACCTCGGGCAGATTCGCATCAACGAATGGCTCGCTTCCGGCATCAATCCGTTCCCGGTCGATTTCGTCGAATTGTTTAATCCGGAAACCCGGCCGGTGGACCTGGGCGGGGCGTTCCTGACAGACAAGCCCCTGGGCGCACCCACCCGGAACAGGATCAGACCCTTGAGCTTCGTCGCGCCGGGAGGATTCGCACTTTTCCAACCAGGCGGCGGAGGCAATGCAGCAGGCCTCAGCTTCCAGCTGGAGGCCGAGCAGGGCGAACTGGCCCTTTTCTCCCCGTCCATGGAACGTATCGATTCCATTGCCTACGGCCCGCAGGTCACGGGCATTTCCCAGGGGCGTTGTCCCGACGGAGGCCCCCGCCTGGAATCGCTCAAATCTCCAAGCCCAGGCGGTGCAAATCGTTGCCCCGATCAAGTCGTGCCTCCACAGCTGGTTTCGTTGATCCCGTTCGACAGGATCTGGAAATACAACCTCTCCGGAACCGACCTCGGCAGCGCCTGGATAGCCGAAGCTTATGACGATTCCACCTGGAGCACCGGACCCGGCCCGCTCGGTTTTGAAAACGCCGCACTTCCCGAGCCTCTTCGAACTCCGTTCCCGAATCCCGGCAACGTCGTCACCTACTACTTCCGCACTTCGTTCACCGCGGATCCAGCCCTGGTCCATTCAAGCCTGAGGTTGACCCACATGATCGACGACGGTGCCGCGTTCTACATCAACGGAAAGGATCTCGGAAGCCCATTCAACCTCCGGCCAGGCACCGCAGCGGGCGGCCTTGCCTCCGGAACCGTCGGCAACGCGGTCTTTCAGACGTTCGATGTCGCCCCCGGAATGATCCGGGCCGGACTCAACGCAATGGCCGTGGAAGTGCATCAATCCAGCCTGACCAGCAGCGACATGGTGTTTGGCCTTCAACTCGACGGAACGGCTCCGGAGAAACCTCTCTCCCCGGCTCCCCTCTTGATCAACGAATTGTTCGCGAACAGCGGAGACAGCAGCGCTTTGTTCGGGGATTCCGACTGGCTGGAACTGCACAACCCAACCGACACGCCAGCGACACTTGCCGGCATGAGCCTGACCGACGATCCCGCTGCTCCCCGGCGCTGGACTTTCCGGGAGAACGCAACAGTGCCCGCCCAGGGATTCCTGATCGTCCGGTTCGACCCCAATACCGCCGCATCCGCGACAAATACGGGCTTCGGCCTCAAATCAACCAGTGGTGCCGTCTATCTGATGGCGCCGGAGGCAGCAGGCGGTGGCGTTCTGGACTCGTTGACCTATGGACTGCAACCCGGGGATTGGTCGCTGGGGCGCTTTCCCGCCGCTGCCGAACCGTGGTCGCTCGGAGTTCCATCGCCCGGACGAACCAATGTCCCCGCCCCTCTTGGGAAGCTGGATCACCTGCGCATCAACGAATGGATGGCAGCACCAACCTCGGGTCCGGATTGGTTCGAAGTCTTCAATTCAGGCAATCAACCGGTCGCGATCGGCGGGGTATGGCTTTCCGACGCTCTCACGAATCCTGAAAAACACCAGGTTCCACCACGTTCCTTCATCGGCACCGGTGCTTCAGCGTACATCCGCTTCGACGCAGACGGATCACCGGAAGCCGGAGCAACCCATGCCTCGTTCAGTCTGAGTGCAGACGGTGAAGCCCTCGTCATTTCCGGCCCCAACGGGGTGCTCATTGATGGAATCAGCTTCGGCCCCCAGGCGACGGGTGTGGCGCAGGGCCGGTTTCCCGATGCCGCCTCGAACATCGTCGCCTTTGAATCCTCCCCCACTCCGGGAAGCGGGAACTTTCTTCCGCTGAAACAGGTCTTCATCAACGAACTGCTCACCCACAGCGATCCGCCGCTCGAGGATGCCGTCGAACTCTACAACGCCGACACCACGGCCGTGGACATCGGGGGCTGGTTCCTGAGTGATTCGGCGGGCGATTCCGGGAAATTTGTCATCCCCGCAAACACAATCATCCCGGCTCGCGGGTATGCCGTTTTCTATGAATTCGAGTTCAACGCCATCGGCGCTCCCAAGCCGTTTTCATTGAATTCAGCCAAAGCCGGCACCGTGTTTCTATCGCAAGCGATTGCCGATGTTCCAAGCGGGTACCGGGCTTTCGCCTCCTTTGGTCCCGCCGAAAACGGAGTTTCGTTCGGGCGCCTTCAAACCAGCCAGGGAGTACATTTTGTTCCGATGGCCCGATTGACCTTCGGATCGAACTCCCCCGCCACTCTCGAGGAGTTCCGCAGCGGCACGGGCGCGGAAAACGCAGCCCCGCGCGTCGGCCCCATCGTGATTCACGAGATCCTTTACAAACCAACGGATCCCGGGACAGCGCTCGAGTTTGTGGAATTGCGGAATGTCGGTTCCACGGAGGTTTCGCTGTTCGATCCCGGCCACCCCGAGAACACATGGCGGCTCGGAGCTGGGATCGACTTCAGATTCCCGACCGGATCCCGGATTCCACCAGGCGGATATCTCGTAATCGTTCCGTTCGCGCCGGAAACGGACCCGATCGCCCTGGGGCTGTTTCAGAGCGCCTATGGCTCGCAAGCCGTGCTGGCGGGCCCTTACTCGGGACGTTTGAACAACGGCGGCGATACGGTGGAACTGTTGAAACCCGACCCGCCCCAGACACGGCCCGGTTCCGACTTCGGCAAGGTTCCCTACGTCGCTGTGGATCGTGTCGATTACTCGAACGCCGCGCCCTGGCCCCTGATCGCAGCCGCCTCCGGTGTCTCCATTCAGAAAGTGGCTCCGTCCCAATACGGAAACGACCCTGTCAACTGGAGTGCCGCAACACCAAGCCCCGGCACAGGCCCTGGAACCGTACCAACGACCGACACCGACGGCGACGGATTACCGGACACCTGGGAAACGGCCAACGGATTCAATCCCAACGATGCCTCCGACGCCAATGGCGATGCGGACGGGGACGGGTTTGCGAACGGGGCGGAATATATTGCCGGAACAGACCCTCGGGTGCCGACAAGTCGGCTTCAGGCGGAGGTGCAACGGAGTCCCGCTGGCGTCGCGAGTCTTTCGTTTGTTTCCGCGCCGAACCGCATTTACACGATCGAGTTCAGGAAGTCGCTTGTCACCGGGGTGTGGGAAACCGTGGCGGAGATTCCATCCGGCAACGTTCCCGGCAGACTGGAGTTTCCGATCATCAATGCGGGATTGACCGGCTTTCTCCGAATTTCGGTTCGGCCTCAGGCGAACTAACGGCGGCGACGACGGGCGGGACCGAAGAAATACCCGCCACTCAACCGGACCCCGCGCGCCTGACGTTCCCGGGGCGATCTGGAATCGTTCGGGTTGTCATCGAAGAGCGTGGTGTACTGGTAGTTAAATCCCTCGAGTTTGACCCGGGCGATCTTCTGGCTGATGAACTGCTCGATCGCGGCCATATGCCGCAGATCCTCGGCAACCATCAGGGTGAAGGCATCGCCCGTGGCCTGCGCCCGACCCGTCCGGCCGATCCGGTGTACATAATCCTCCGGATGCTGCGGAACATCAAAATTGATCACATGGCTTACTTCCAGCATGTCCAACCCCCGGGCCGCAATGTCCGTGGCCACCAGGACTTCGTACCGTCCGTCCCGGAAACCCTTCAGCGCCTGTTCCCGTTCCCGTTGCGTCCGGTTGGAATGCAGGATGGCCACCGAATGATTGTTTCGCTTGAGCACATGCCCGATCCGATCCGCCCGATTCTTCGTGCGGCAAAACACGATCACTGAATTGTAGTTCACCTGACCGAGCAACTCGCGCAGCAGATCGATTTTTTGATCCTCCGCGACCGGGTAAACCACATGCTTGACCGTCTCGGCAGGCGAGCGGCGCAACCCGATCTCAATGATCTCAGGCTCGTGCATGGCCCAACGGATCAGGGTTTCGATTTCGGGTGGAACCGTTGCGGAAAACAGGGATGTATGGCGACGCCGCGGGCATTTCTCAATGATCCGGCGTACATCGGGCAGGAATCCCATGTCGAGCATCCGGTCCGCCTCGTCGAGCACCAGAAACTCGATCTTATCCAGCTTGAACGTCCGGCGTCCGATATGATCCAGAAGCCGGCCCGGGGTGGCGACAATGATATCCACTCCGTTCAGGAGTTCCTCATTCTGTTTGCCGTATCCCACACCACCGAAGATGACCGACACCCGGAGGTTCATGAACCGGGCCAGATCGCGAATCGCGGTTTCCACCTGAGCGGCCAGTTCGCGGGTCGGCTCCACAATCAACGCCCTGGGCACACCGGTCGATTCTCCGAGCTTGGAAAGGATCGGCAATACAAACGCCGCCGTCTTTCCAGTACCCGTCTGAGCGCTGCCGATCACGTCTTTTCCCTCGAGAATCAGGGGAATCGAGCGGAGCTGAATCGGCGTTGGATCCACATATCCCATCGCCTTCACGCCCTCCAGAACCTTGCCGGAGACTCCTAGTTTCTCAAATGCCATATCGGGCACCATACCCCGATTCACGGCGTTGAAAAGGAGTTTTAAGGATGCCAAACGGCAGGATTCCCAAATCTGATCCGGCACGGACATTGCTAGCAACCAGGACACAGACCTACCACATCCATTCAAAATTCTTCTTCAAAGGAGTCAGGGCGGTTCCCCCATCTGAGTCGCCCTCTTTTTTGTACCGATCCAACTTCCATCCGGAAACCCGCAGCGTACTGCCATTCGTTTAAGTGATTCGGAAGGCGGGGGGTGTCCGTTTGGAACGAATGTCTGCCTCGCGGCTGGAGCAGTGGATACCCAATCGGGATCACCTCATTTTTTCACCGGAACGTACGGGAAGGTCCGTGTCGTGTTTTGCAGGGGATCGGCAAAGCGGCGTCGCCGCTTCGCTTTGCGACCTCCACAACGTCGCGGTCATCCTGCTCATCTGGTGTTAATTCCCCATCCCCTCCAGCCCGCCACTCGCGCCCCCCCGGCTCAGCGGGACGCTTCGCCCCACTGCCATTCGTTTAAGAACTGAAATGGTAGGGCGAAGCGTCCCCGCTGACCCGCGGGGGGCGCGGATCCAAGCCGCAGCAAACGCTCACCGGGACGGTTCGCGCTACCTCCCCCGCCTCCCAACGGTGGTAGGGCGAAGCGTCCTCGCTGAGCCG